>NZ_JAVERO010000077.1:0-9692 GCF_034007085.1 Castellaniella sp.
AAGTGGATTTTCGCCTGCCCGGTGCCACCGACTACACCGCCTTCCTGCGAGCTACCCGTTTCCTGACGCGCGACGAGCGCGAAGTGGAGAAAGCCTACGCGCGAGCAGTTTTCAATGTGCTCTTCCATAACCGGGACGACCATCCCAAGAACTTCGCCTGGCGTCTCGGGCGTGACCGGCGCTGGCGTCTGGCGCCGGCCTTCGATCTGACCTTCAGCGAAGGCCCGATGGGCCAGCATCACCTGGACGTTTGCGGCGAAGGTGCTGCCATCGAACGCCGGCATCTATTGCGTCTGGCGGAGGAAGGTGGCGTCCCAAGGAAACGGACGGAGGCAGTCATCGACCGGATGTTGCTGCAGGCAAGCTCATTGGGTGAGCGATTTGAGCGTGCTCCGATTAGGCAGATGTTGGCGCAGCAGATAAAATCCACTATTGGTGCCTGTCGCAGGCGTCTGGAAAGCTGAATTCGAGCCGCCGCAATGGTGCCAGATCAGGGTTGAACGTACTCACTACTGAGTTTCTTGAGTACAAACATGAGTATATTTTTTAACGGAGCAGCATGGTGGCCTGTTTATTCAATGACTTGCAGTCACAATCGCTGTTTAACGTCTGACCCGAACAAGCCATTTCTCAGCATTTCACAAGATTGCTTAGAACCCCGAAAGCAGCGCTAGAACCCCGGAAATTCCGGGGTTTTTCGTTTCCATGGGATGCATGAGATTGCCCGGCGCATGAAAGCCCGCCGTGAACATGTAGTGCCGTTGCCAACGCAGGCCATAGAGATGTTACGGTACACAGGGGCACTGCGAGCACTTCCTGCTCGGTGCTTGATCGAAGGAAGAGCATGGTGGCCAAGGACGAAGCTTCTATTGTGACCGAGGGGGCTGTCCCGTGTTGCAAGCCCATCGTATGTATCCGCAACTTGCGTATAATTTGACTGATGAAAGCCGTCTTCGTCGAACATCTGCTTTCAAGGGAATATAAAGATCACAAAAATGGCATTTATATGATTTTTTAAGTCATAAAAAGCTATAAAAACGACTTTTAACCTATCGACTTCTGCTGAGATCCTGCAGGAACTGGGGGCTCGTCTGCGCGAGCAGCGGCTTGCCCAGGCGCTGACGCAGCGTGAACTGGCGCAAATGGCCGGACTGTCGTTGGGGGCGTTGCGTAAACTCGAAAGCGACGGCCAGTGCTCGATGGAAACGCTGGTCCGCGTCGCGCAGGCACTTGGCTTGCTGGAAGCGCTGGATGATCTCTTCGTGCTCAAACGGCAATCCATCGCCCAGATGGAGCAGGTGGACTTTGTCCGCCGCCGCAAGCGTGCGCCGCGCAAGAAGGCATCATGAAGCTGCTTACCGTGCATTATTGCGCCTGGCGGATCAAGGTAGCGCCCCAAGGAAATGGGCGGAAGAGTTCATCGACCGGATGTTGTTGCAGGCAAGCTCATTGGGCGAGCGGCTTGCGCGCGCTCCGATTAGGCAGATCGGTGACGCCAGGCAGTTGCAGGCCGCACTGGCAAGGGCTGTGGCTTTCAGATTATTCCTAGGCCAGCAGCCCGCAGGAAATCTTACGATCTCAGCTATCGATTCTGGCCTGGAAATTCCAGTCTGTTCATTGTTAGCCGGGGACATTCATGTTCGCACCAACCACTTCGCACGTGACGCCTACGATGGCGGTGAGCTTGCCTCGTCAGCCTCGTTCGGAGTCCGGCTTGTGGATGCCTCGGTGCATAGTCCGGCCTGACGGCTTTTCGGGTCGTAGCGTGTGCGCTCAGGCTGAACAGGCCGGGGTGCTGATCACGCGGGCTGTTTTGCTCGATGCCTTGCGAAAGGGGCAGGTTCAGGCGTGGCTGCAGCCCAAGGTCTCGGTTCAGTCCCAGCAGGTGGTTGCGCTGGAGGCCCTGGCGCGCTGGCGTCATCCTCAATGGGGTGTCTTGCCATCCGATGTGTTTTTGCCCTGGTTCAGTGCGCATGGCCTGGATGAGGCTTTGCTCTTGCACATGCTGCAAGAGGTACTACGTTTGCAGACCGATTGGCGCCGTCAAGGTTTGACGCTGCCTGTTGCAGTGAATCTGCCCACTCATTTGCTCGATGATGTCAGCCTGCCGGATCGTTTGATGGCCTGTGTACAGGAACAGCAGGGGCAGGCCAGCCAGATTACGTTGGAGTTGCTGGAAAACTCCAACACCCGGACGCCCTGCGCCTTGTTTCTGGGGGCCTCACGTCTGGTGGCGATGGGCTTTGGGCTGGCGCAAGATGATGCCGGGGTGGAGCACAGCTCAATGGAGCGTTTGATGTCAGCCCCGCTTTCAGAACTCAAACTGGACCGGCAAAGTGTGAATGGCCTGGCGCGCAGTCGCGAGCAAATCGAACAGGTGCAAGGTTGGATCCGGGTGGCCAAACAGCGTGGCCTGCGTGTTACCGCCGAAGGAGTAGAGCAGCAGGAGGATCTGGATTGCTTACGGCAAATGGGCTGTGACTATGCTCAAGGCTATCTGTTCGCCAAACCTGCTCCAGCTTTTGAACTGAATATGTGGAGGCGGCAGCGCTGGCTTGCCTAGGTAAACAGATTGTTCTGGGCACAAAACGCAATCAGGTCCTGGTTGTTATGCACATTGAGCTTGCGCATGGCCGATGCTTTTTGCGCACTGATGGTTTTGATGCTGCGGTTCAATTGTTCGGCAATGGCGCTGATGGAGTCCCCCATGGCAAACAGGCGCAGGACTTCAAATTCTCGGGGACTCAGGGATGTCAGACGTTCCTGTACCGAACTGGGCAGCACGTCTTTTGGGGTATCCTGCTTGAAATTTGCCGGGTAGTACTTCACGCCTTGGCGCAACAAGTTCAGGGCGACCAGGACTTCAGAGAGCTCGTCTTGTTTGAGGACGACTCCCTGTACGCCAGCATCGTACAAGGAGGAAATAATCATGGGGTTGGACACCATGGTCAGCACAATCAGTTTGACGTCCGGAAAGTGGCGCCGGAGATAAGAAATGAAGCGCATCCCGTCGCCATACTGCCCATCGCCGGGCATGGAATAGTCGGTAATGATGGTATCGGGCTGGTTTTTCTGCAGGTGCTTGACCAGTTCCGAGGGGCTGGATGCTACGGCCTCAACGCTCAGGTTGATATCGCGGCCCAGCAGCTCGCGTATCCCCATTAAAATCAATGGGTGATCATCTGCAATGATGACGCGCAGTTTTTCAATGGCGGGCATGCGGGTTTCCTTGCCTGTTTCGCTAGACTTGTTCAATCAGCTCGCGTAGTGCCTGGCACACGGCAGCGGCTGTATGAACTTGTGCTTCAGTTTGCTGATTATTTTGCCTGAAATCCTGTTCCAATTCTTTCACGCTGTCCGCGACTTCATGCAGGCCCATCACCACTAGCGCGCCTGCCATACGATGCAACACGGCCTGGCTTTGGGCCGCGTTTTGCGCTTGCAGGGCTTGTTCCAGCGCTTCCAGATCCTTGTTCATGGTGTTGCGGAAAATAGCCCGATAGCGTTGGGGCACGGGTGAGCTGACCAGAGATTCCAGCAGATTGCTCAAGGTGGCCAGATTCATGGGTTTGACCAGGCAGGCGTTCATGCCACTTTGTGTGCAGCGCTGGGCTTCGTCGCGCATGGCATTGGCGGTAATGCCGATAATGGGTGCCTTCATGCCCTGGGCTCGCAAGCGCCGGGCCAGTTCGTAGCCCGTCATATTGGGCATGTTGACGTCAGTTAGCAGCAGATCATGGCTGTTTCCATCCCACAGATCCAGCGCTTCTTCACCGTCCTGTGCCAGGGTTACCTGGCATCCCAAACGCTCCAGCTGCTCGCGCAAGGTGGCCTGGTTCAGCGGATTGTCTTCCGCCACCAGCACATGCAGACCGGGGCGGCCGGGTGTTTTGCTGGCGGCTTTGGCAGGTGGTGCGGCAGCCTGTTCGGGCGTGGCGTCCTGCTGTGTCTGCCAGCGTTCCAGCGCACGGGCAATGCTTTCGGGGTTGGTGCCATCGGCTTCGGGCAAGGTGGCGCTGCCATCACGTGCAGAGACGCTGACGTACGGACCGGGCCAGTTCGGAGCCGGGCTGCTGGTGGGCATCATCACATCCAGCAAGACATCCTCGGCATTGCCGATCAGTTGATAGCTGGGCAGTATGGCTTGCGCTTGGGCATTCCAGCGATTGAGCCAGATGCAGATTGACTCGGATAGCTCGGCATGGGGCGTGCGTACATGCAGTCTCATGCCTTGCAGGTCTGGAGCAGGATGGGTCTGCTCCCCAGCGGGCGCTATGTCCAGATTCAACGTAAAAGAGAAACTGCTGCCCAGGCCGGGTTCGCTGGTCAGCTGGATCTGGCTGTTCATCAATTCGGCCAGACGGGCGCAGATGGACAGCCCCAGACCCGCTCCGCGTATGGTGTGCCCACCCGCATGGGCCACATAAAAGGGGGTGAACAGCTTGTCCTGGCGTTCATGCTCAATGCCTACGCCACTGTCCGCTACCTGAAACAGCAATTGCGATTTTCCCTTGGCAATCTGCTCCTGGCGCAGCCGCACAATAATGTGGCCCGCTTGCGTGAATTTGACGGCGTTGCTGATCAGATTGCTCAGAATTTGCCGTATATGCAGCTGGTCTCCCAGAACGTTGCGCGGCACATTCGGGCTGATATGGCAAAACAGCAGCAGGTTTTTCTGTTGTGCCATGGCGGTATAGGTGGCGGTGCAATCCTGCACCAGTGCGACCGGGTCCAAGGGCACGGCTTGCACATGCGTTTGGCCGGCTTCAATCCGGCTGATATCCAGAATGTCGCTGATGATTTGCAGCAACTGGCGCGAGGCTCCCTGAATCCGGTCCACTTGCTGATGTTGCTGGCTATCCAGTTCGGTCATGGACAGCAATTCCAAAGAGCCCAATACGCCGTACAAGGGCGTGCGAATTTCGTGGCTCATGGTGGCCAGGAAAGCGGATTTGGCGCTGCTGGCCTCGTCTGCCGCAGCACGCGCGCGCTCCAGTTCACGCTGGATTTCCTCTTGGGCGGTCAGGTCCATCAGGACACACAGCAGGACATCCTGCTCGTGATAGCGGCTGGGCGCACAGGCCAGATGCAGACTGCGGCCATCGGCCAAATCCACTTTGTCTTCGCTCGCATCCGGTCCTTGCTGTTGCAATTCGTTCAAGGCCAGGGACAGGGGGGACTGCTCAGGCAAGCGGTCGCCTGCATCCAGTTCCAGCCACTCCAGCGCCTGGGCATTGCCAAAAATAATCTGTCGCGTGTCCTTGCTGATCACGCAGAGCGCGACTGGCGAGGTATCAATAATGCTGCGGTTGAAGTCCTGGCTTTCCAGCAGTGCTTTTTGTGCCTGATGGGCCGGTTCCACCACATGGCGTCCGTACCAGCGGGCATAGGCGATGCCACCCAAGAGACTCAATAATAAAAGTGCCACTGTGCCCAAGGGGACCCAGGTGCTGTCCAGCAATTGGCTGGGGCTGATCAGATAGCGGCCCGTCCAGGTGCCCGACGGGTCGCGCATTTGGAAGGCCAGCCCTTGCAGGCTGATGGTGAAACCATCATGTTTCAGGTCGGGAGAGTCGTTCTTGCCGATCAACAGGCCCTGCTCGGCATGGTGCAGCCAGAAGCGATAGCCTACCGGTGCTTCGGATTGACCGAAAAACTCGCGCAGTCGGCCTTTATCAAACAGGCTCATGGCCTGGAACAAGGAAGGGTCTGCACCGGGAATGGGCAGACCGGGCAAGGCAATCGGGATGATGCCCAGCATATGCAAAGGATGTTCGGGCAAGGAAACCCATTTCACCGTTGGCGGGCCGGGAACGGGCTTGCTGGGCGGCTGAATATGCTGGCGTGCCTCTGTGTGCGAGGCAATAGGCAGGACGGTGTCGGTCCGGGAAGACTCCAGTTCCGGAATGCTCAGACTGTCTCCCATCTCGGGATGGAACAGGAACAAATAGCCGGATGGAAAATAGGACAGCGCCCAAAAGGATGCAAAGCTGTCGGCCAGGTCCGCACCCATCGTCCCGTAAGCCTCTTTGGGCGCACGGCAATGCTGTTCGCAAAGCATGGAAAAGGACACGCTGGCGGTTGGTCGCCAGATGCTGACAGCCTGGCCGCTTTTTACCGGCGGGGGTTCGGGCGCCGGCCCGGCTTTCAGTTTGGCCGCATCGGCTTTCAAGTGAGCCAGAAAGCGTTCCTGTTCGTGGATATAAGCCACCGTCACGGTGAAATCTGATTCCAGGCGATGGCGCTCATTGCTGAAAAAATGCTGGCCGCCTACGACCAGCGCACCTAGCAAAATAAAGGAAACAGGAATAACGCTGAGCAACAGCCGCGTGTGTCCACGCGATCGCTGCGTCATGCGGTTAAAGGGTGAATTGGCCATGGTTCTCCGTGGGGTCGCCGTGTAGGGCAAGTCCAGCCTTATCATATCGTCCTGCGCCGCGATAGCGACGCAGGAATCGTGCATAAGTCGGGCAGAGGCCTAAAGCGTCGGAGGCTGCAGGTTGTCGCGCAAGGCGGCCATGGACAAAGGCTTGATCAGCAGGGCATCCATGCCGGCGGCAGACCATTCTTTGTCTTTGTTCAGAATGGCATTGGTCGTAATGCCAATAATGCGTCCTTGATACCCCTCGGCACGCAAGGCACGGGCCAGGGAATAGCCGTCCATGCCGGGCATGAACAAGTCGGTAAAGACAATATCAAAACGGTCTTTGTCTGGCAGGACCAGGGCGGCTTCGCCATTGGCTTCCAGATGGGTGGTGCAGCCCAACAAGGTCAGTTGCTCCTGAAGAATCTGCCGGTTCACCGGGTTGTCGTCCACCACCAGTACACGTTGTGTACGTACCGGTGGATTAAAAGCCTCTTTGGTTTGCGCAGGTGCACAATCCAGGGACTGCGCCTGCTGTACTGCATGCATGATGTCCTTCATGGCGGTCGAGGCGGCATAAAAATAATCTGCTTGTTCTGCTGCCGTGATGGCGGGCGTGCTGGGCCGAACCATGACCTGGCGTCCAGTCCATTCCGGATTGCTGGTGGCAAAGGACGGCCAGCTATGTACCAGCACCGTACCGGGCCTGGCGGACTGCCCATTGTAGGGCAGGGCATAGGCGCCCCAATGACGCAGCCACTTGCTGACATTGGAGACGATTTCCGGGATGTCTCCCGTGACATAGACGGGACGGAACGCCAGCAGAGACTCGGGAGCCGGGGGAGTGCCAGGAGACGAGGCCACAGGCAGAGTCACTTCAAAGGTAATGCTGGTGCCCAGGCCTGGTTCGCTGACCACAGACAGGGAGCCGCCCATCAAGCTGGCCAGGCGCTGGCAAATAGACAGACCCAGACCTGTGCCCGGCTGTTTGCTGATGCCGCCTTCGTTCAGGCTGAAGTAGGGCTGGAACAGTTTGGGTAGTACATTGGCACTGATACCGTGGCCGGAGTCCGTAATCTGAAAACGCAGGGTCAGATGGTTGCCGGGTTGAGGCTCGGTATGCAGACGCAGCACCACATGCCCGGACACAGTGAACTTGATGGCATTGTTGACCAGATTGCTCAGGATTTGGCGAATCTTCAAAGGGTCGCCAATGGTGGGGACCAATGCCTGCACCGGGGTCACCGCGTACAGCAGCAAGCCCTTGTTCTGAGCAGTGGCGGCAAAGGCGGCAATGACCTCATCGACTTGTTCCTGGGCAGTGAACTCGCGCGACTCCAGCGCGACATGGCCAGCTTCGATACGGGACAGGTCCAGCGATTCACCCACCACCCGGGACAGGGTTTCTGCCGAGCGGCGCAAGGTGTCCAGATAGGCGGAAGAGTGCGGGTGTTTCTCGGACAGGGACAGCAGTTCCAGCGTGCCCAGAATGCCGTACAGAGGCGTGCGGATTTCATGGCTCATGGTGGTCAGGAACTGGGTCTTGGCGAGACTGGCATTTTCAGCCAATTGGCGGGCATGACGCAGGGCGGTCTCTTCTGCTTTCTCGCTTGTAATGTCAATGATGGAGCACAGGGCCGCCCGATTGTCCCGGTAGTTCAGGCTGATGGCATGCACGCGCACGCTGCGGCCATCCTTCAAGGTGAGCTCGGTGCAGGCGCTTTGTTCATGCTCTCCCGGCAGCCGAGAGCGCCATTGCGCATCACCTTGCATCCAGGTCCGTGCTTGCGGGTTTTCTTGGAAGATCACGTCGCCCTGGGCATCGACCAGAGCCAGGCCGACAGGGGCCATGGCAATCAGTTCGCGATTCAGGGACACGCTATCGACCAGGCTTTGCTGTTGTTGGCGGGCGGGCAGGAGCAAACGGCGTCGGATCAGGCTGGCACCGACCAGAACAATGGCGGTGAACACGGTCATCGTCAGCAGGGCGGTGATCAGGGCACTGCGACCATCGTGCAGCAATTGCTGGATAGGCAAGGCATAGAGCACCCGCAAGCCTCCTGTGCCAATGGATTTGCTCAAGATGATATGGTGCGGCCAGCCTTTGCCATCAAAACCAAAATAGTCTTGCTGTATCCAACGCAGCTCGGACGAGTCTGGCGGGGCACTGCTGTACAGGACAGCTTGCCCGCGTATATCGAACAGAATGTACTCGGTGCTGGGTGGCGGGGGCGTCAGGGTCAATGCACGGTCTATGTCCTTTAGTTCCAGGCCCAGCCAGGCGCCTTGGCGGTTGTCCCTGTCGATAGGGGTGTAGGCCACCAGCTGCGAGGTGGAGTCATCGTCCGGGTGCAACCAGACTACAGGGATTTGCCGGGCATGGGGCGCTTGATTGATAGTGATCAGGCGCGTGGCCAACGTATCGGCTTGCGGCTTCCAGGACAGACGCTGACCATCGTGTTCCAGGCGATAGTCCTGAGCGGGGTGCAGTTCGCTGTAACGCAGGGTGCCCGTGCGATGGATGGCATTCCAATGACGACGCGTCAATAACAAGGTGTAGTGATCGGCCGAACGGTTGTCCGGCGTGTTCATGGTTTCCAGATTGCTGCGCTGCTCGGAGAGCACCACGGTATCCGGCGCCACCGCAGTAGCGGCTACAGCGCGTAGCAACACCTCACGCTGGTCAAAGAACAATTGCGCATGGTCCGCAGCGCTATTGAGCTGTCGACGATATTCGGAAATCAGCTGCGTGGCCGAAGCATACAGGTAGGCCCCGGTGCCCAGTGAGGCACACAGAATCAGGATCAGGGACAGCGCGCCCAGCAAGACGCTGGGAAAGCGAGGGACCTGCATGCAGGGCAGGTTCTCTCGCAGGGGGCTGCCGCTTAGCTGCCTTGTCTTCATGCCGCACTGTCTTGGGTTGTATCCTGTTTGGCCAGGTGTCCCGGCAGCATGGGATCAGGATCGCGATTGATGCAGTTCAGACGAACCAGCTGATAGTTCAGGTTTTCAGCGTTTTCGGACAGTTCGTAGCGAGCGCGGCACAGCTGACCGTCACGGCTGACATCCAGATAGCCCCGCATTTGTTCGGGCGGAACCATGGCCAGAATGCGGCCGCGCGGGTCGGTCATGCCCAGTTGCTGGCCCGAGACGTCGCGCACCATGGCCCCAAAGGGCAGGGGCGCACCTTGTTCGTCGCGCAGTTCAAACTGCACACGGTGGCCGACTTCGGCCTTGAAGGTCGCCAAGGCAACAGCGCCACGGGTAGGCACGATTTGTTGCACCGCGTTGTTGAACTCGGCGTTTTTCGGAGCGTTGCGAGTATCCA
>NZ_JAVERO010000078.1:0-9682 GCF_034007085.1 Castellaniella sp.
GGCGCAGCATGCGCATCGAGGAAGGCTTGTGCGCTGTCATAGTCGCGCACGGTCCAGCCGACCGATTCCAGCAGAAAGATCAGCGAACGCCGGAAGGCATCGTCATCATCGATCAGGTAGATGGTGGTGCAGGATTCAGCATTCATGAGCAGGGAGCGCCAGTGTGAAAATCATGCCGGGGCCGTCGCCAGCCAGGCGGGCATCGAGTCCGCCCTCGTGGACTTCCGCAATGCCTTCGCAGATCGACAGGCCCAGGCCCAGCCCGTCTTCCTTGGTGGTGCGGAAAGGTTCGAACAGCTGTTTCAGGGTCAGGCCGTCCAGTCCGTGTCCGTAGTCGCGGACGGTGATCAGGACCAGGCCGTTGTCCAGGGTCAGGCCGACATGCATGCGTTTTTCCTGTTCGGGCAGTTGGTGCATGGCGTCCAGGCCGTTCTTCAGCAGATTGAGCAGAATCTGCTGGATCTGCAGTGCATCAACATGGATGCAGGTCGAGTCTGGCAGCCGGTTGTCCAGCATGATGTCGGGCGGGATCGACAGCATGCTGCGAAACAGGGCGATCGTGTCTTCGACCAGGGTGCGTGCCTGGCGCATTTCCCGCTTTGGGGGGCGCTTGCGGGTGAAGTGGCGGATGCGTTGCAGGATGCCGGCGGCCGTTTCCGCCTGGGCGATGATTTCTGTCGAGGCCTGCCGCACGGCATCATCCGTCAGTGTGCCGCGTTCCATTCTGCGCAGCAGGCTTTGCCCGTAATTCGTGATGCCGGCCAGGGGTTGGTTCAGTTCATGCGCGAGCGTGGCGGACAGTTCCCCCAGGATCGATAGGCGCGACAGGTGCTGCGCCTGTTCCTGATGCACGCGCAGGCGTTCGCGGATGACATTGCCCTCTGTCAGCGCGGCCTGGAGCGCAGCGGTGCGCTTGTGCACCAGATATTCGACGCGCACGGTGTAGAGAATGCCGCACAGCAGCAACAGCAGGGCCATGGCCAGGAAGGGCCAGTATTCCCGTGCCAGGGCGCGCAGCGAGGGTTCGCGCAGGTAGGCGTAGGGACCGATCTGCAGTTCGCGGAACAACTCATGCACGGACTGGTAGTCTGCGGGCACGGTCCAGGAAAGCCCTTGTCCATCGGGCGGCATCTGCAGCAATGCGATGGCCACGGCGCGTGAGAGGGCTGGATCGGTATGACGCAGGGATGCGATGGGCCAGTCGGGATACAGCCGGGTGGACACGGCGCAGGCCAGACGGCCGTCCGCTTGCGGGGACAGCACGCGGAAATGCGTCTGCCAATCGGGGGTCGATTCCAGTATGCAGGCGCGCACGATGCCGGCATCGGCCTTGCCGTCAAGGACGGCCTGCAGCACGTTTTCCATCGGCAGGCCGGTGTAGAGCCGGCCTGCCAGGTGTTTTCCCGGGTCGATGCCCAGCGCTTTCAGTTCGCGCCAGACGATCTGGTAGCCCCCGAATCCTTCGGGCGTGGCTGCCGCCAGCCGCTGGCCGCGCAGGTCGGTCAATTGCTTCAAGTCCGTGCGGTCGCTGCGGGCGACGACCGCAGCGCCCAGGGTCTGGTCGGTCGGGCTGTATTCATGCTGCAGCGTGGCGATGCGGCTGGCGCCCAGGCTGGTTTCCAGTTCGACGTAATGGCCGGGATTCGTCAGGACGAAGTCGATGGTGCGTTCGCGCACGGCTTGCTGCAGTAGAGCGTGGTCCGCCTGCACCAATTCGAAGACGCGGGGCGCCAGTGCGCGATTCAGATGCGCCAGCGTGGGCTGCCAGGCGGCCTGCGTGAAATGGGCGCTGCGGTAGGCCAGGACGCCGATGCGGATCGGTGTCTGGATGCCGGGTTCTGGCGATGGCGCAGCCGCGCCTGCCTGGCCGCATTCTGCCACCAGGAATAGCGAGAGCAGTAGGCCGGACAGCCAGGCCGGGAACATGCGCATGCAGACATGGTATCCAGGCGCGGAGGAAACGCGATGGTCTGGCAGCCAGTGGATTTGATTCGTATCAAGAGACTGTGGTGCCTGTCATCGGTGTCTGGAGCACGGACTCAAAAAATCGACCGATTCCTGACGGTTCGGCCGGAAATCGGACGGTCGCTCAGGCGCTCTGACAGGCTGTCTCCGCATGCGCGTAAACCCTGGTTCGACTCATAAAAAACAAATTGAATCAAGCGATTGCCTTGTTCTAATGACTTGGTGCGAAGTGTTGGCATGGTTATTGCATGACTGTCATGAGCGCAATAGACGCTCGTTCGATCTACGATTTACAGGAGACTCCTCATGCAAGTGCAATCGAGAGTACAGGTGCTGGGCATCGATGCCGGTGGCACGATGACTGACACCTTTTTTGTCCGAGATGACGGTCGTTTTGTCGTCGGCAAGGCGCAGAGCAACCCCGACGATGAGTCGCTGGCGATTTATGAATCGTCGCAGGACGCGCTGGTTCACTGGCAGCGAACGGTCGAAGATGTGTATCCAGAACTCGTGACCGGGGTTTATTCGGGTACGGCCATGCTTAACCGTGTACTGTCGCGCAAGGGTTTGAGCGTGGGCTTGATTTGCAACAAGGGTTTCGAGCAGACCCATTCGATGGGCCGGGCCTTGCAAAGCTACCTGGGCTACGCACTGGAAGACCGAATTCACCTCAACACCCATCGCTATGACGAACCGCTGGTGCCGGTATCGAGCACCCGGGGCGTGACCGAGCGTACGGATGTGCTGGGCCAGGTGGTGATCCCCCTGCGTGAAGATGAGGTGCGCCAGGCTGCGCGCGAACTGGTGGATACTGGCGCGCAGGCGATTGTCATCTGTTTGCTGCAGTCGCACAAAAATCCATCGAGCGAACGGCGTGCCCGCGACATCGTACAGGAAGAATTACGCCGCTTGAAGTCCACGATCCCGGTTTTTGCCTCGGTGGACTACTACCCATCGCGCAAGGAAAGCCACCGGATGAACACCACCATCCTGGAGGCTTATGGTGCAGAGCCATCGCGCCAAACGCTCAAAAAGGTCAACGATCGCTTCAAAAAGCACGGAGCCAAGTTTGACTTGCGCGTCATGGCGACGCACGGTGGCACGATCAGTTGGAAGGCCAAGGAACTGGCGCGCACCATCGTGTCCGGCCCCATTGGTGGTGTGATTGGCTCCAAATTGCTGGGAGAGGCACTGGGTGATGAGAATATTGCGTGTTCCGATATCGGCGGCACCAGCTTTGACGTCGCTCTGATCACCAAGGGCAATTTCGCGATCAAGTCCGATCCGGACATGGCGCGCCTGGTGTTGTCACTGCCCTTGGTGGCCATGGACTCGGTGGGTTCCGGGGCAGGCAGTTTCGTGCGGTTGGATCCCTACAGCAAGTCGATCAAGCTTGGCCCCGACAGTGCGGGTTACCGCGTGGGTACCTGCTGGGCCGACAGTGGACTGGATACGGTTTCTATCTCGGATTGTCACGTTGTGCTGGGCTATCTGAACCCGGATAACTTCTTGGGGGGAGCCATCAAACTGGACGTGGAGCGCGCACGGCAGCACATCAAGGAGCAGCTGGCCGATCCACTGGGGTTGTCGGTGGAAGATGCTGCCGCAGGTGTCATCGAACTGCTGGATTTGACGCTCTCTGAGTATCTGCGTGCCAATATCAGCGCCAAAGGCTACAACCCCGCTGACTTTACGTGCTTTTCCTATGGTGGCGCTGGACCGGTTCACACCTATGGCTATACCGAAGGGGTGGGCTTCAAGGATGTGGTGGTGCCCGCCTGGGCTGCCGGATTCTCGGCCTTCGGGTGCGCCTGCGCCGACTTCGAGTACCGCTATGACAAGTCGGTCGATATCGGTGTCGCCCAGCATGCGCCGGATGCAGACAAAGAGGCGGCTTGCCGATCCCTGCAGCAGGCTTGGTCCGAGCTGGCGGTCAAGGTGGTTGATGAGTTTGTGCTCAACGGCTACAAGCCCGAGGATGTGCTGCTGATCCCTGGCTACAAGATGCAATACATGGGTCAGTTGAATGACCTGGAAATCGTCTCGCCCGTCAGCAGTGCGGCCACGGCAGCCGACTGGGACAGCATTGTCGAATCGTACGAGAGCACCTACAGCCGCGTCTACGCACGCTCGGCGCGCTCGCCGGAACTGGGTTTTTCGATCACGGGCGCGATTCTGCGCGGCACTGTCGTGACGCAAAAACCCGTGCTGCCCGAAGATCCCGATGCCGGCCCTACGCCGCCCAAGGAAGCCTATCTTGGGACCCGCCCGTTCTATCGCAAAAAACATTGGGTCGATGCCCCATTGTGGCGCATGGAAAGCCTCAAGAGCGGCAACCACATTGTCGGCCCCGCCATTATCGAATCCGATGCCACCACCTTCGTGGTGCCGGAAGGCTTCGAGACGACGCTTGACAAGCATCGCCTGTTCCACCTCAAGGAAAGCAAATAAGGAGACATACCATGAACATGATGAGCAACAAGGAAACGGGCTTTGCCGATCTGTTGAAGAACGGCCAGACCCTGAAGGAGTTTCGCGACGGAATTATCGAGCGCACTCAGGCGACCGGCCACTACAACGGACTTGAAACGCTGGAGTTTCGCGATAGCGATCCGATCGGTTACGAAAAGCTGTTTTCCAAATTGCGGGGCGGTTTGGTGCATGCCCGTGAGACAGCCAAGAAAATTGCCGCCAGTCCCATCGTCGAGCAGGAAGGCGAGCTGTGCTTTACGCTCTACAACGCCGTTGGCGATTGCGTGTTGACCTCCACCGGGATCATCATTCACGTCGGCACCATGGGGGCGGCGATCAAGTACATGATCGAGAACAACTGGGAGGCCAACCCCGGCATCAACCCTGGTGACATGTTCACCAACAACGATTGCTCGATCGGTAACGTCCATCCTTGCGATATCGCCACCATCGTGCCGATCTTCTGGGAGGGCCGGCTGATCGGCTGGGTGGGTGGTGTGACGCACGTCATCGACACGGGCGCGGTCACGCCGGGCTCTATGTCCACCGGGCAGACACAGCGCTTTGGCGACGGCTATATGATCACCTGCCGCAAGACGGGGGTGAACGATGTGCCGTTGCGTGACTGGCTGCATGAGTCGCAGCGTTCGGTACGCACCCCAAAGTACTGGATTCTCGATGAGAAAACGCGCATTGCGGGTTGCCATATGGTCCGGGAGCTGGTCGAGGAAGTGATTCGTGCCGATGGCATCGAGGCCTACGAGAAGTTCGTCTACGAGGTTATCGAGGAAGGTCGGCGCGGCTTGCAGAGTCGCATCAAGGCCATGACGATGCCGGGTAAGTACCGCAAGGTATCGTTCGTGGACGTGCCTTACCAGCACGAGGACGTGCAGGTCTCCAATGCGTTTGCCAAACTCGATTCCATCATGCATTCGCCTTGCGAGATGACGATCAAGGCTGATGGCAAATGGCGCCTGGATTTTGAAGGCGCGAGCCGCTGGGGTTGGCATACGTTCAATGCCCACCAGGTAGCCTTCACGTCGGGCATCTGGGTGATGATGTGTCAGACACTGGTGCCCACTCAGCGGATCAACGACGGGGCCTACTATGCCACTGAGTTTCGTTTGCCCAAGGGAACGTGGTGCAACCCGGACGATCGCCGCACTGGCCATGCCTATGCCTGGCATTTCCTGGTTTCCGGTTGGGCTGCGCTGTGGCGCGGCCTGAGCCAGTCGTACTTCAGCCGTGGCTATCTTGAGGAGGTCAATGCAGGCAATGCCAATACATCCAATTGGCTGCAGGGCGGAGGGGTCAATCAGGACGGCGAAGTCCATGCGGTCAATAGCTTTGAAGCCAGTTCCTGCGGCACAGGCGCTTGTGCGGTGAAGGACGGTCTGAACCATGCCGCCGCCATCTGGAACCCGGAAGGTGACATGGGCGACATTGAGATCTGGGAGATGGCTGAGCCGTTGCTCTACCTGGGCCGCAACGTGAAAACCAATTCGGGAGGTTACGGCAAGTATCGCGGGGGTTGTGGTTTCGAGACCCTGCGCATGGTCTGGAACGCGCAGGACTGGACCATGTTTTTCATGGGCAACGGTTACATGAATAGTGACTGGGGCCTGATGGGAGGTTATCCGGCGGCCACTGGCTACCGCTTCGAAGCCCATTCGACTGGCCTGAAGCGTCGTATTGCCAATGGGGAAAGCCTGCCATTGGGCGGGGACATCGATCCAAGTGCACCGACTTACGAGCATCACATCGATGCCACGGCCGAGGTCAAGCGCGACAAACAGTGCATGACCACCGAGGATTGCTACGACAACCACGACCTGTACCTCAATTATCTGCGTGGTGGTCCTGGTTTCGGTGACCCGATCGACCGCGATCCCAAGGCGATCGAAAACGATCTGAATCAGAAGTTTCTGCTGCCTGAGTATGCAGAGAAGGTCTATGGTGCCGTGTTTACCCAGGATGCCAAGGGCGTTTATACGGTGGATGCGGCCAAGACCCGGACCCGTCGCTCGGAAATGCGCAAGGAGCGCCTGGCGCGTGCGGTCCCCACACGGGAATGGATGAAGGAAGAACGCCAGCGCATTCTCAACAAGGACGCCTCGACCCAGGTACAGCATATGTTTGCTACCAGTTTTTCTCTGTCCGAGAAATTCACCAGGCAGTTCAAGGATTTCTGGAGCCTGCCGGACGATTGGGAATTGCGCGAGGAAGACCTGGGTGTGCCGACCTATGGCGCCAAATACCGCATGGATCTGTCGCTGCTGCCTGATGTCACGACGGTTGTGCAAGTGGAAGAGTAATTACATCAATCAAGGAGTCAGCAAATGTCCACCTATACCAATGAGCAGGTCGCTCGCCTTGTGGATGGTTCTTTGAACTGGGAGACTGTTTTTCGCATGCTCTCCATGCCCAAGGACAGCGGTCGCTTCGAGCAATATCTGGCTGCCCTGCAGGCACAGGTGAAATTCCCTGATCGCATCATTCTGCCCCTGGGGCCGCATCTCTATATTGTGCAATCGGCCAAGACCAAGCGGTGGGTGACGCAGTGTGACTGCGGCCATGTCTTTTGCGATTATCGAGAAAACTGGAAGATGCATGCCCATATCTACGTGCGCGATACGGAGGCGGCCATGACTGAAGTCTATCCACAGTTGATGGCCCCGGACACGCAGTGGCAGGTGTATCGTGAATACTATTGCCCCAGCTGCGGGACCATGCATGATGTAGAGGCACCGACGCCCTGGTACCCTGTGATCCATGATTTCGAGCCTGATATCGAAACGTTTTACAAGGAGTGGGTGCACATGCCGGTGCCCGAGCGTGTCGATTGATGCGACAGTGACTCGCTAGTGGAACTGGTGTGCGGTCTGGCTGGTGGTTTGCGTATCCGGCCAGGCCGCACCCGTTGGACACCAGAGCTGCTGTTGTGAGCTTTGGGCAGCCTTTGCGTCGTGGATCGTACAGAACGTTTAGAATAATCTGGCGCATCCCTTGAAACAGGCCGGGTACACGGCCGCAGGAGACAAGCATGGCGCCTGAAAGAAAGGATTCTTTTTCCAATCCCCAGGATGAATCTGCAGTCATGAATGCGTGGCACGTGTTCCTGGACGGCGGAGAGCGGCCTGTTGATTCGTTGCGTGCCTTGGTGGATGCCTCATGGCAACGTTCCCTGGATGCCAGGGTGGATCCCCGTATGCGCAGCGGTCCCAGGCCGCTTGCGGAAAGCGACCTGTACCTGTTGCGAGAGCGACAGCGGGAATTGCTTGAGGCCAGTGCGCCCGTGATGGCCCATGCACGGGATTTTCTGGCCGAAACCGGCACTTTGATGGCGGTGGCCGACACCTGTGGCACCATCCTGAATACAGAGGGGGACTTGCCGGCCATTGACTCGGCCGAAGCCATTCATCTGATGCCGGGCGTGACCTGGTCGGAGGGGGTGTGCGGCACCAATGCCATTGGGACTGCACTGGCTGTGGGCAAGCCGGTGCAGATACACAGTGCCGAACATTTTTGCGAAGGCATCAAGCACTGGACATGTTCGGCGACTGTGATGCGCCATCCATTGGATGGAGAGGTGGTGGGGGTGCTGGATGTCTCAGGACTGTCCCAGACCTACAATCGTCAGACGCTGGCGTTGGTGGTCACTGCGGCCAGCCGCATCGAGGCCCGGCTGGCTGCGGCAGAAATGGAGCAGCGCTATCGTCTGCTCGACCAGGCCATGGGGCGTCTGTCCGGTGCGGATGGTGTCGTCTTGTTTGACCGGCGTGGGAATGTAGTCAGGGCCAATGAATATGCTGCGCTGGCCATTCGTTCGGCAGACGGTGAGTTGGAACTGGAGCGGGGGCGGTGTCGTGTGCCTGGTCTTGCTGTGGGGCGACAAGGACGGCTTGCTGCAGCCCCGTTGCCATCCTGGATGAAATCCGAATGGCTGGAGCCCTTGTTCGTCGGTGACAAGCCTTTGGGCACGCTGCTGGTGGTGCCACGACCTCCCGCGTCAGGGGTGCGTGTTCCTACGGGGGGCACGCTGACTGGTGCCGTATCCCGCAGTGATCCGGATGCCGATCCATTTGCGGCCATTGTCACGACGGATCCGGGCATGCTTGCCACGATCACCAAGGCGCGGCAATTGGCCCGAGCACGGATGCCGGTACTGCTGCAGGGTGAAACCGGGGTTGGCAAGGAAGTGTTTGCGCGGGGTATTCACGGCCACAGCGGTGGGCCTTTTGTTGCCTTGAATTGTGGTGGCTTGTCGCGTGAACTACTGGCCAGCGAACTGTTCGGCTATGCAGATGGGGCGTTTACCGGGGCGCGCAAGGGTGGGATGGCCGGAAAAATCGAAGCGGCTGATGGCGGGACCTTGTTTCTTGATGAAATCGGAGAGATGCCCCTGGATATGCAGCCCGCTTTGCTGCGGGTGCTCGAACAGGGCGAAATTTACCGACTGGGCGAGAATACGCCGCGGCGCGTCAACTTCCGGCTGGTGGCGGCCACGTATCGTGACTTGCGCCAGGAAATCGCTGCAGGGCGTTTTCGGATGGATTTGTTCTACCGGATCGCTGTCATGCAGTTGCGCATTCCTGCGCTGCGCGAACGTCAAGGCGATATCGAGGTGCTGGTGCGGCACTTTCTCGAGCGTTTCAGAGGCGAGCAAGGCCAGGGCCCCCAGAACATCGATCCCGATGCCTTGGGGATTCTGCGTGCTTATCCTTGGCCGGGCAATGTACGGGAACTGCGCAATCTGATTGAGGGCCTGGTGATGCTGTGTCAGGAGCCTTCCATCACTTGTGCGCATCTGCCGCATGAGTTTCAGACGGTGCACAATACTGTGCTGCCCGGCCTGGGCCGTTCAGGAGGCTCCATGTCCATGGCTGAAGGTGAGGAAGCCTTGATTCGGCAGGCCATCCAAGCCAGCGGAGGGAACCTCACCCGGGCCGCGCGTAAACTGCAGATCGCAAAGAGCACGTTGTATGCAAAGATGCAGCGTTATGGCCTTTCGCGGGATGATCAATAGCCTTGGGGACTTCCAGGTCGGGTCTGTTGCCGAACGCTGCAGACTGCGTCGCGCCAGCCAACTGCGGTAAGCTTACGTTTTTGCGGCTCTTCCGGGGGCCTGCAAACTCTTCCGGTCCTTTTGCATGCGCGCCTCCCCATCCCCCGACGCCGATGGCTATTACCGTCTGACTGTGCCCCTGTTGCTGACCGTCGCGTTGGTGGGGGTGTTCGCCTTCAT
>NZ_JAVERO010000079.1:0-9636 GCF_034007085.1 Castellaniella sp.
CCCGCGCCCTGGCCCAGCAACCGACCCTGCTGGTCATGGACGAACCCATGGCAGGCCTCGATCTGGGCAACCAAGGCAAGATGCTGACGCTGATCCGATCCCTGAATCAGGCCGGCCTGGCCGTCCTGCTCACGACCCATCAACCCGAACACGCCTGGCTGTTGAATGCTCAGGCGGCTGTCCTGGATCAGGGCCGGCTGGCCTACTGCGGCCCGGCACGCGGCCTGCTGGATGCCGATCTGCTGGGCCAGCTGTACGGCCATCCCATCCACATCAGTTTCCACCAGGGGACGCCCTGTGCCTGCACCCCCCGCCTGCAGGAGACTCCATGCTGAAACGTATCCTGAACTGCGGCGCATTGCTGGTCGGACTGCTGGCATGGTCCGTGATGGCGGCCTCGGCCCCCCTGACCCTGCAGGACATGGCCGGTCGGCAGGTCACACTGACAGCACCCAGCCAGCGGCTGGCTACGCTGGGTGCCGTCCCCGTCATCAACAGCATGGTCTTTGCACTGGGCGCGGGCGACCGCATCATCAACGGCCTGCCCGATTTTGCCCAGCACTCCCAGTGGGCTTATCAATACCAATTCGCCCCTCATTTGCGCACCCTGCCTACGCTGCAGAACCCGGATCGGTCCGTGCGCATCGAGGCCCTGGTCCAGGCCAAGCCGGATCTGGCGCTGACCATGGATCGTCGCACCGCCGATCAATTGCAGTCCCAGGGCATTCCCACCCTCGTGCTGGCCTGGCGCAACCCCGAAGACGTCCGCCAGGCAATCGACTTGCTGGGCCAGGCGCTGGGGCGCACCGAACAGGCGCAGCGCTACCGGACGATGTTCGACGACACCCTGGCTCTGGTGCGGGAACGCCTGCAGGCCCCCGGCCTGACGCCGCCCAGAGTGCTGTATCTGAACCCCCGATCCATGACGCGACCACATCGCGTCGCAGAATGGTGGATCACGGCGGCCGGCGGGCAAAGCGTCACCAACGACCATATGGCGGACATCGAATCCCGCGCCTTCGGGCCCGAACAGATCCTAGCCTGGAACCCGGAAATCATGATCGTGGCCAACCGCAGGGACGCCGAACTGCTGCTGCACGATCCCCGTCTGGCCCGTGTGCAGGCCATCCAGGACCGGCGCATCGTCGTCACCCCCACCGGAGCCCACATGTGGGGCAACCGCACGGCCGAGCAGGCGCTCGCCGTGCTCTGGGCGGCGTCTGTCTTCCACCCGGACCGCATCGACCGCCAGACGCTGACCACCCGGGTCACCGCCTTCTACCAAGACCTGTACGGCACTTCGCTCACCCCCGACCAGATCGACGAAATCCTGGCCGGCGGACCCGACACCCCCTCAAACGGAGCCCTTCCATGAATGCCCCCCAAGCCCTGCAGCCTCAGTCTGTCTCCGCCCTGGTTGCCGAGACCCTGTCCACCCCGCCCGCCGCCATCCCCGCCTTCCAGTCCCTGATCGAAGGCCACAAAGCCTTTCAAATCCTGCGCAGCGCGCTGTCGCTGGGCCTGTTCGAACACCTGGATGCGCACGGCCCCCAGCCCCGCCCCGAAATCGCGCAAGCGCTGGGACTGCGCGGCGCGCACCTGTCGGCATGGCTCCAGGCGCTGTGCGACATCGATTGCCTGCAATCGACACCCGACAACCAGTACGCCCTCAACCCCCAGGCCCGGTCCCTGCTGCTGCGCGACAGCTCCTGGTACATCGGCGAATACCTGGACGGCCTGGTCCAGCCGCACGGCCGCTGGGCGCGACTGGACGACTTCATGCACGAAGCTCGCCATGAACCGCTGGTCCCGCTGACGACCCAACGCATCCCCGCCCTGCAGCATCCGCTGCGCGCTGATGCCTGGGCCCTGGCCGACTGGCTGGCGGCGCACCGCGCCGGCGGGCCCATCGACCACCTGCTGTGCTGCGACGCCAGCCAGGGCCTGCTGGCCGCACGGCTGATCCTGACCCTGCAGGCGAAAGACGCATTGGTCCGGGTGCCGGAAGCCGCCCTGGCCTGCACACGCGACAACCTGGCCTGGTTCGGCGTGGCCGACCGCTGCCGCGTGGACGTTGATGGCCCCCTGCCCAGTGCGGGCGCCGATACGCCCTGGGACATGGCTGTCCTGTTCCACAGCCAGTACCCACGCCGCCGCGCCTTGAACGAAGACCTTGCCGCCCTGGCCGGACAAATGGCGCCGGGGGGCCTGGTCTGCTCGGCGCACTGGTTCTGCGCACCGGCCTGCGCGCCGGCCGAGGGCGGGCTGGGGCAGATGGACCAGGCCATCCTGACGGATTCACACCCGCTGTGCCACGTGGAAAAATTCTGCGAACGCCTGGAAGAAGCCGGACTGATACAGGCCCACCAGGAAACCCTGCAAGGCCGCTATGGTCCCACCCTGCTGCACTGCGCCGTCCGCCCCTGAATCCGCCTCGATCTATCCCTGACCGGAAACCGCCATGTCCCACTCATCTTCTCTGCTGCAGGATCTGCTGGCCGAAACCCTGGCCAGGCTGGGTGCCGATGCCAGCCAGCGGGTCATCGAACGCGCCGTGGTCGGCCTGTTCTTCACCGGCGTCCTGCTGGACAACGGCACTTGCGGCCTGTCCGCTTCGCCCATCAAGGACATCCCGGCCGCCGTCTGCTGTTCCAGTTCACTGAGCGCCCTGCCGGCCCCAGGCAAACTGCGCGGCCGGCCCGTCCTGGACGTGCTCAAGGACCTCGCCCCCGAGGTCGGCCCCATGCGCCGGACGCTGGCCATCGCCACGCTCAACGCCTTGATCGAAACCCTCTGGCAACGTGACGGCACGCCCGACGGCATCCAGCTTTCAACCGGCGATGCCTGCGATGCCCTGCAATTGCAGCCCAAGGAAAAAGTCGTGCTGGTCGGGGCCTTTACGCCCTATATGCGCGCCTTCCGGCGCGAGGGACGCGACTACCGCGTACTGGAAATGGACCCTGCCACCCTGAAACCCGAAGAACTGCCCCACTATGCCCCGGCAGATACGGCGCCTGCCGTAGTCCCCTGGGGCGATGTCCTGATCAGCACCGCCACCACCCTGATCAACGGGACGCTCGACGGCCTGCTGGCGCTGACGCGCCCGGACACCCGGATCGCCGTCATCGGCCCGACGGCCCCATTGCTGCCAAACCCCTACCGCCTGCGCGGGGTCCATGTGGTCGGCGGCACCCGCGTGCGCCAGGACGAAGGCCAGAGGCTCCTGGACCTGCTGTCCGAAGGCGCCTCTGGGTACCACTTCTTTGAACGGCAAGCCGATCGGGTCAATCTGGTACTTTGAGCCCGGGCCTTATTCCTTGTCTGCCCCACGGTAGCGCTGATACGGCAATACGTTCCAGGTCCGCGCGGCGAACTGCTCGACCGCTATTCCCGCTGGGATGTCTTCGAGCAGACTGCGGGCGGCCTGCAGTTCCCGCGTGGCCTCCTGCTTGTCCTGGTACATGAATTCGTCCGACGCTTCCTCCGGGGCCTGCTGCTGTTTTTCTTCCAGATCAGCGATCAGGCGTTCCTGCTGGAAGCGCAAGGCAGCGCGCGCATCATCAATCCAGGCCTCCTGCATGCTGCGGTTGTGATCCACCACGGCGCTGTATTCAGCATAGATGCCGTCATAGATATCCCCTGCATGGCGCCGGACATCGTGACTGGCGAGTTCCAGATCCCGCACCGTCAGCTGCGCAGGGTCCAGCGGTTCGCTGCGTTTGATGCCGCCCAGGCGGGTGTACTGGGTGTAGTAGGGAAACATGCCCTGAATCACCTTGCCGACAGGCTGGATGGCTTCGCCGTTTTCGCACAGGCCCTTGGGCTGCACGCCCTGCATGGCAGGCAGAATGGATTCAGGACGACAGATTTCCTTGGGCGGCATGATGCCGTGGCGCAGCATTTCGCGGATGCCGGTGCCCGAAATCGTCAACCGGAAGCGATCATCGTGCGGGCAGGTTTCGGATGTGGCGTGACAGGCGCAGCGCGTGCAGTAGAACACTTCGTGGAACAGGCGTACGTCCATGCCCATTTCCTTGGGGCTGAACTGATCGAAAATGCTGTGGCTGGCGTATTTGTCGTAATAGCTGCCAATGCCGGCATGATCCCGGCCAATCAGGGCATGCGTGCAGCCGTAGTTTTTCATGATCAGCGCATGCAGAATGGTTTCACGCGGGCCGGCAAAAATGTAGGTCACGCGCAGGGGCGACAGGATGGCGCGGTCCTTGGGGTAGTAGGTATCGAGCACATTGCGGTAGGCCATCATGCGGAATTCATGGCGCACGTATTCGCGCTTGGCCATTTCGACCAGGGGCTGCAGGAACAGGCCATCCACCCCTTCCAGGGCATTGCGGTGAATGTATTCATGACCGCGATGCAGCGGGTTGGCACCCGTGATGAAACCCGCCACCGAATTGAATTGCTTTTCTTCGTAGAACAGGCGCCAGGTATCCTTGGGTTCGCGGCGCAGTTTTTCGAACGGCCCCCAGTCCACCCGCTGGAGCAGATGCAGGGTGCCCCCCAGAGAAACATCGCCCATGCGCCGGTAAATGGAATCCACGCCGGGGTGGTTTCTGTCGGTCGTGCCAAACAGCTGCTGGGCGCGTTTTTCCTTGTCGTAGGCAAAAATATCCTCGATGCTCAGGATGGCGACCGGTTCGTTCTGGCTGTTGGTCAAGGCCACCTCGGAGCCGACCGACAGCCCCTTGATCGTCTCGCGGTTCCGGTCGCCGATCGGGGCAAAGCTCAAGGGCACCGGCCAGATCACCCCATTGCTCAGGCGCCCGTCCTTGAGCACAGCGTTGTAGTCGGCTTCTTCATGAAGCCCTTGTTGGGGGACAGCACCCCGGTGGCGATCATCTCGATGGTGATCACGGCTTCCAGGTCCACGCGGATGCTGGGCAATGAACGAGCGCGCTCGATTTCGTCCTTCACCCGGTGTTCCGGGACGACCTGATTGACCAGCGTCCCACCGTGCGGCTGTTGGGGGTAGCGATCAAAATTCAAGGCGTGATGGTTCATGTTTCCTCCTTTGAATGCCCCCGCACGACGATGGAATAGGTTTTTCTGCCGGGGTGTTGTCTCGTATACGGGTGATCGATGGGCTCCGGGCCGGGACCGCCGCCCCTGGCCTGGAGCGTCCTGCTTTTTCTTGTGATACCAGACGGCGGCTGGGCTTCAGATCCCCTTTCGGTCCAGCCGGAACTGTCCTAGTATTACTCACAATCGCGAGAAAAATCATCGCGTTATACCAAAGTAGGAGACAATCCAGATGACGCCAGCCTGGGTGGTGTTGGCTTCCTTGCTGTACGCCGCAATCCTGTTCGCGATTGCCTGGTTCGGGGATCGAAATCCCTTGTATGCCCAGCGGCCCTGGCTGCGGCCCACGGTCTACAGCCTGGCCTTGGCGGTGTATTGCTCATCGTGGACTTTCTACGGGGCAGTCGGGTCGGCCGTGCGGTATGGCATCGGTTTCCTGCCGATCTACCTGGGCCCCATCCTGATGCTGCTGTTTGGCTGGCGGATCATCGAACGGCTGGCGCAGGTCGCCCAATCCCAGAATACGGTGTCCATCGCAGACTTCATGGCAAGCCGCTATGGACGCTCACAACGCCTGGCGGCCATGGTGGCAGGCGTTGCCGTGGTGGCGGCCGTCCCGTATCTGGCCCTGCAGTACAAGGCGGTCGCCCTGAGCCTGAACGTGCTGACCGGAACGGAATTTGATGCGGGCCTGCTCGGGGATCCGGCCCTGTACGTCGCGATCCTGATGGCCCTGTTCTCGATCCTGTACGGAACGCGGCAAGTGGACGCAACCGAGCATCGGCCCGGCCTGATGCTGGCCGTGGCGTTCGAGTCGGTCGTGAAACTGGTGTCGCTGGTTGCCGTGGGGCTGTTTGCCGTTCGCTGGTTCGGCCAGACCCGGCTCGACATGGTGGGCGCGGTCAGCACCTTGTTCGAGCACAGCCCGCCGGTAGGATTCGTGGGACAGACCTTGTTGGCGTTTGCCGCGATCATCTGCCTGCCCCGCCAGTTTCATGTGGCCATTGTCGAATGCGGCGATGTGGTCGATATCCGGCGCGCGCGCTGGCTGTTCGGCACGTACCTGATCATCGTCAGCGCCATGGTGCCGCCCATTGCGGCAGCGGGTTTCAGCCTGTTTGGCGCGGGCACGGACGGCGTGGCGCCGGACAGTTTCGTACTGGCCCTGCCCTTGTCGCAGCATCAGGTGGGGCTGGCCCTGATGGTCTACATCGGCGGGTTTTCAGCGGCAACGGGCATGGTCATCGTCACCAGCGTGGCGCTGTCGACCATCGTCAGCAATGACCTGGTCATGCCCTTGCTGCTGCGCCGGGGCTGGGCGCAGCAGCAACAGGGCACGGTCGCCCCCACCGTCCTGTGGATCCGTCGAATCGCCATCATGGTACTGGCCGGCGCGGCCTACGGCTACTACATGCTCAGCGGCAGCGACACGAGTCTGGCGGCCTATGGACTGATGGCGTTCGTGGCCGTCGCGCAATTCGGGCCGGGCCTGATCGGGGGCCTGTACTGGCGCGGCGCCAGCCGACAGGGCGTGGAAGCCGGACTTTTACTGGGCTTTGCAATCTGGGTCTATACCTTGCTGCTGCCGACCCTGGCCGAGGTCGGCTGGCTGGCCGACGACTGGCTGCATCGCGGGCTGTTCGGCCTGTCCTGGCTGCGTCCCTACCAGTTGTTCGGTGTGGCAGGCTGGGACCCGCTGACCCACGGCACCTTCTGGTCCCTGTCATGCAATATCAGCGCATTTCTGTGGGTCTCCTGGCGCAAGCGCCCAGGGCTGGGCGAACGCCTGCGCGCCGAGCCATTCCTGAACCCCTATACCGCGCGGCAGACCCTGGCGGCCCGCCACGCCTATGGGGATCTGTCGGTCCATGACCTGCAGGCGCTGGCAGAACGCATTGTCGGCCAGAAAATGGCCAGGCGCGCCTTTGAAACCCAGGCCAGGCAAATGCAGCAAGTGCTGGAACCCGGCCTGCGTGCCGACAGCGCCTGGGTCCATTTCACGGAACTCTTGCTGGCCGCCGCAGTGGGCGCAGCATCGGCCCGGCTGGTCCTGACCAGCGCCTTGCGCGGCTCGGGCATGGAAATCGCCACCATCATGGCCGTGCTCGATGAAGCGGGCCAGGATCTGCGTTTCAATCGGGATATTCTCCTGGCGACGCTGGAAAACATCGATCAGGGCGTCAGCGTAGTGGATGCGGACATGCGCCTGGTGGCCTGGAACCGGCGCTATCAACAGTTGTTCGACTATCCGCCCAGCATGCTGTATGTGGGCCGATCCGTCGCAGACCTGATCCGCTTCAACGCCGAACGCGGCAAGGTTGACGGAGTGGAAACCATCGGCGTGGAACAAGCCATCGCCCGCCGCATTCAATTCATGCGCGAAGGCTCGTCCTATGTGACTCAACGCACGTTGAACGACAGGCAGGTGATTGAGTTGCGGGGACGGCCTCTGCCCGGTGGCGGCTACGTCACCAGCTACAGCGACATCACCCACTACAAGCGCGTGGAGCGCGAATTGCGGGAAATGAACGACAGCCTGGAACAGCGAGTGACCGCGCGCACCCAGGAAGCGGAAAAGGCCCAGAAATCTCGCACCCGGTTCCTGACGGCAATCAGCCACGACGTGTTGCAGCCGATCAACGCGGCCCGCTTGTTTGCCTCGGCCTTGCGCGATACCGCCGACCCGACCGACATGTCCAATCTGGCCGATCGGGTCGATACATCCCTGCGGACCGCAGAAGACCTGTTGGAAGGCCTGCTGGACATATCGCGCCTGGACACCGGCGCCTTGAAACCGGATCTGAGCGTGATCGATGTCCAGCACCTGCTGCAGCACCTGGCCGATCAATACGCCCCCGTGGCGGCGCAACGAGGCATCGATCTGCGGATCCACACCCGGCCGCTGCAAGTCTGCAGCGACCCTCGGCTGCTGCGTCGGGTACTGCAGAATTTCCTGGCCAATGCCTTGCGCTACACCCAGAAAGGACGGGTGGTATTCGGCGTGCGGGTCCGGGGCAAGGACCTGGAGTTCCAGGTCTGGGACTCAGGCCAAGGCATACCGCCCCATCACATTGAGCAGATCTACGCGGAATTCCATCGCTATGAGCAAGCGTTTGATTGGGATGGCCGCGGCCTGGGACTGGGGCTGTCCATCTGCCAGCGTATTGCGGCCCTGCTGGGCCATACGCTGGATGTGCGATCCGAAGTCGGACGCGGCAGCATGTTTTCCATCCGCGTGCCGTTGAGCCAGGCCACGGCGACACCCGGCCGCCTCTCGGGCAGTGGGGTCGGCAAGCTCGTCGATGGCCTGCCTTTGACAGGACTGCGGGTGCTGTGCCTGGACAATGACCTGGATGTGATTGCCGGCATGGAAGCGTTGCTGGGCCGCTGGGGCGCACAAATCATGACGGCCAACACCGTGGATAACGCCTTGGGGAAAATCGACTTCAACCCGGATGTGCTGCTGGTGGATTATCACTTGCATGACCGGCTCGACGGCTTGCAGGCGCTGCAATTGCTGCGCCTGCATCTGCCTCATGCGCAGGGTGCGTTATTGACGGCGGATGGCAGCGATGAACTCAAGGCGGCTGCGCGCCAATACGGCTATCTGGTGCTGACCAAACCCGTGAAGCCTGCCTCGCTGCGCGCTTTCCTGAGCGCGCAGATCAAGACGTACTAGTGCCCTGGGGCTCGTCCTGGTTCAACCCGAGACGGCTGGCCATCAGCACGGCCTGCGTGCGGTTGGATGCGCCGAGCTTGCGCAGGATCGCCGTCATGTGCGCCTTGATGGTGGCCTCGGACACATCGAGTTCGTAGGCAATCTGCTTGTTGAGCTGGCCGGTGCTGAGCATTTGCAGCACACGGAATTGCTGTGGCGTCAGTTCGCGCAGTCTGGCGGCCACGGCGCTTTCGTCCAGGCTGATGCCGGGTGCTGTGGTATCGGTTTCGGGCAGCCAGACGCCCCCTTCCAGGACTGTTTGCAGGGCCGCGCCCAGTGTCTGGGAGTCAATGGATTTGGGAATGAAGCCCATGGCCCCGTGGTCCATGGCGCGCCGCACGAAGCGGGCTTCTTCATGGGCGGTCACCAGCACAATGGGCAGGGACGGATAGGTCGCGCGCAAATGGACCAGAGCGCTGAATCCAATCGCACCCGGGATATCCAGATCGAGCAAGAGCAGATCGGCATCCGGGTGGTCATCGACCAATGGATACAAATTGGCGATACGATCCGCCTCGTAAATGGCCGCACTGGGAAACAGACTGGCCACGACCCCGCGCAATGCCTCGCGAAACAGCGGATGATCGTCAGCGATGAGCAGTTCGGTCATGTCGGGATTATGCCATGCGCACATAGCAGGAATGACACCTGCCAGGGCGTGTGGACTCAGTGAAAACAGGGCATCGAAATGCCCTGTTTTCTGTTCAGGATAGCGGCTGCAATCCGTGCGAACGCCTGGCTCAGTGGGCGCTGGCGCTGGCCGCGCCAATGCCGGTCTGGCTGCGCACGGTCAAGGCCTCGAAGGCATCGCGTTCCTGGGCCGCGCGGGCACTGCGATCCAGGGTCGAGAACAGCCAGATCGAGAAGAAGGCCAACGGGAT
>NZ_JAVERO010000080.1:0-9572 GCF_034007085.1 Castellaniella sp.
GGTCGTGCTGCTGCTGATCACCTACGTGCCGCCACTGTCGCTGGCACCCCTGAGTCTCATGGGCAAATGAGCGCGCCTCCCATGACCCTAATTTCACGCTCGAACAATCTGGAGTTCGCCATGACAAAGAAACTACGGGCCGCCATCATCGGCCCCGGCAATATCGGCACTGATCTGCTGGCCAAGCTGATGCGCAGCCGCTGGATCGAACCGGTCTGGATGGTCGGCATCGACCCGCAATCGGATGGTCTGAAACGCGCCCGGGATCTGGGGCTGAAAACCAGCGACCAGGGCGTCGACGGCCTGCTGCCCCATGTGTTGGAAGACGGCATCCGCTTTGCTTTCGACGCCACCAGCGCCTATGTCCACAAGGCCAATTCCGACAAGCTCACCGCGCTGGGCGTGCGCATGATCGACCTGACACCTGCTGCCATTGGCCCTTACTGCGTGCCACCAGTCAATCTGGCCGAACTGGTCGGCCAGGATCAACAGAACGTCAACATGGTGACCTGCGGCGGACAGGCAACCATTCCGATGGTGTACGCCATTTCACGCGTCCAGCCAGTGGAATACGGCGAAATCGTGGCGACCGTATCATCGCGTTCGGCAGGGCCAGGCACCCGCAAGAACATCGATGAATTCACCCGCACCACAGCCGGTGCGGTTGAACGGGTGGGCGGCGCGAAACAAGGCAAGGCCATCATCATCCTGAACCCCGCCGAGCCGCCAATGATCATGCGCGACACCGTGCACTGCCTGACGACCACCGAACCCGACCAGGCTGCAATCACGGCATCCATCCACCAGATGCTCGAACAAGTGCGCAAGTATGTCCCCGGCTATCGACTGGTGAACGGCCCGGTCTTCGACGGCCGACGCGTATCGGTCTACCTGGAGATCGAGGGCCTGGGCGACTACCTGCCGAAATATTCGGGGAACCTGGACATCATGACGGCCGCCGCAGCCCGCACCGCCGAACTGATGGCCGAACACATGCTGCAGGGCGCAGCCCAGACTACCCCTGCCGCCCTCTGAGGAACCACACCATGACTCAAGAACGCCAGAAAATCACGCTGCACGACATGACCCTGCGCGACGGCATGCATCCTAAACAGCACCGGATCAGCCTGGAGCAGATGCGCACCGTGGCCGCCGGCCTGGACGCCGCTGGAATACCACTGATCGAAGTCACCCACGGTGATGGCCTGGGCGGCGCATCTGTCAATTACGGCTTTCCGGCACATTCGGACGAAGAATACCTGCAAGCCGTGCTGTCCGTCGTCAAGCAGGCCAAGGTCTCCGCCCTGTTGCTGCCCGGCATCGGAACGACCGATCACCTGCGCATGGCACACGGCCTGGGTGTGCACACCATCCGTGTCGCCACCCACTGCACCGAAGCCGACGTATCGGAACAGCACATCACCGAAGCCCGACGCCTGGGCATGGACACTGTGGGCTTTCTGATGATGAGCCACATGAACAGCCCCGAAGGCCTGGCCCGTCAAGCCCAGTTGATGGAAAGCTACGGAGCCAACTGCATCTACGTGACCGATTCGGCCGGCCACCTGCTGCCCGAGACCGTGCGCGCACGCCTGCAGGCCGTGCGTGATGCACTGAAACCGGAAACTGAGTTGGGGTTCCATGGCCACCACAACCTGGCCATGGGGGTGGCCAACAGCATCGCCGCCATCGAGGCCGGCGCCACCCGCATCGATGCCGCCTGCGCTGGCCTGGGCGCCGGTGCGGGCAACACCCCCATGGAAGTCCTGGTGGCCGTCCTGGACCTGATGCAGATCCGGACCGATGTCGATGTATTCAAGATCCAGGATGTCGCCGAGGAGCTGGTCGTGCCGATGATGGATTTCCCGATCCGCATCGACCGTGATGCCCTGACCCTGGGCTATGCCGGCGTCTACGGATCCTTTCTGTTGTTTGCCAAGCGAGCTGAACAGAAATACGGCGTGCCCGCCCGCGAGATCCTGGTCGAGATGGGCCGACGCGGCATGGTCGGCGGTCAGGAAGACATGATCGAGGATACGGCACTATCCCTGCGAGCCCAACGCCAGGCACAGGCCGCCAGCGCCTGACGCAGGTCCATTCCCACCCGACGGTCAGAACCTCGGCAGCGTTCAACATGCCCGCTGCCGGGTCGGCCCGCTGGGGGGATCGAGACGCTATGTACAGCAGGCCGGGGGTGGCCCAGCGTATAATGCGTGTTCGCATTGCCCTCATCCATGGGTTCCCTCACCCCATCCATCAAAAAGGCCCACATGAACTCCATTCCGGTCCCGCCCTCGCGGACATCGTTCTGGCTCGCCCTGCTGGTTGCATTCCATATCCTGGTCATCATCGCCAGCAACTATCTGGTGCAACTGCCCGTCGATCTGTTCGGTTTCCACAGCACCTGGGGCGCCTTCAGCTTTCCCTTCATTTTCCTGGCCACCGATCTGACCGTGCGCCTGATCGGCAAGGCCCCCGCACGCCGGGTGATCCTGCGCGCCATGATCCCGGCGCTGTTCGTCTCTTACATGGTGTCGGTGCTGTTCCACGAAGGCCGCTTCAACGGTTTCGGCGCCCTGAGCGAATTCAACACCTTTGTGTTCCGCATCGCCTTTGCCAGTTTCGCGGCCTACGTCCTGGGCCAGCTGCTGGACGTGCACGTGTTCGACCGCATGCGGCGCAGCTACGTGCAATGGTGGGTCGCACCGGCTGCATCCGCCGTGCTGGGCCAGGCACTGGACACAGTGGCCTTTTTCAGCATCGCCTTCTGGCGCAGCGACAACCCCTTCATGGCCGCCCACTGGGGTGAAATCGCCGCCGTGGACTACGCCATCAAACTGACCGTCAGTCTGCTGCTGTTCGTGCCGATGTATGGCGTCGCCCTGAACGCGATCATTCGCTTCATGCGGCAGCGCGATACCCTGCCCGCTGCGGCATGACCTGCTGCATGGCACCGGCCAGGCGCCTGCCCGGGCCACAATGCACCACGCCGCGCCAGCACTGGCGTGCGCGGGAAACATCGATATAAAGTAAAGTATATTTCGTTGCCCGCCAGCTCGCTGCCCGCCTGGGCGCAGCGGCGACTCCGATCGACTTTTTCATCGGAACCGGAATCATGGTCGCCCCCCCCGTTTTCTTCGAAGCCTCGACACTGGACGCCTGGTTGGCTGAAGATGTCGGTTTTTTTGACCTGACCAGCACGCTGCTGGAAATCGGGACGCAGCCCGCCAGGATCGCTTGGGTGGCGCGCCAGCCCATGACGCTTGCCTGCACCGAAGAAGTCGCGCGCATGGCCTCCCTGCAAGGCGGCGTGGTGACCCACTGCCTGCCCAGCGGGCAGCGCGTCACGCCCGGCACAGAAATCGTCGCGGCCCAGGGCACGGCCCAGGCCCTGCTGGACTGCTGGAAGGTCGGCCAGAACCTGCTCGAATACGCCTGTGGCATCGCCACGCGCACGCGCGCCATGGTGGACATCGTCGCCCTGGCCAACCCCGACGTGGGTATCCTGACGACCCGCAAGCATCCGCCGGGGCTGCGCCGCGTGGCACAGAAAGCCGTCCTGGCCGGAGGCGCATTTCCTCATCGGCTGGGCCTGTCCGAGACCGTGCTGATCTTCCCCCAGCATCGCGCCCTGATGCCGGGCGGCTGGAAGGATGTGCGCCAGACGCTGGCCCGGCACCGCAAGCATCTGGTCGAAAAGAAAATCGTGATCGAAGCCGGTTCCTACGAAGAGGCCCGCGAAGCCGCCCGCTGTGGCGCCGATGCCGTGCAGTTCGACAAGGTCGGTGCCGCACAGCTGGCGCAGTGGTGCCCACGCCTGCGCACCGAGTGGCCACACCTGCGCCTGCTCGCCGCAGGCGGCATCCATCTGGACAATGCTGCCGCCTATGCCGACACCGGCGTGGACGCCCTGGTCACCAGCAGTCTCTATTTTGGTCCGCCGGCGGACATCGGTGTGAACATCCAGCGCGAATAAGCGGCTCAGGGCGACGGTTCTGCCGCGCGCTTTTGCGCCAGCTGCAGGCGCGTCGATCCATGCGTGGCCGGCGCAAGCACCGTGGCGATGACATCAAAGCCCTTTGCCTCGAACAGCGCGTCGAATTCTTCTTCCCGGCACAGTGGATGCCTGAGACTCTGCAGTGTCTTGGCAAGCGACTGCACGGATCGCCCATCGCTGATGCAGCCCGGCGCACAAAACCAATGGTTGCTGACGAACAGCCCTCCAGGAACAAGACTGGCGCGCACGGTGTCGAAGATCTGCCCCAGATTTTTCCGGAACTTGTACAGCAAGTGCGAAATAAGCACGATGTCATAGCCGGAGCCGATCGAATCATCCTGGATGTCGCCAACCACAGCGGTAACCCTGTCCTCCAGGCCATACACGGCAATGTAGCGCCGAGTCGTTTCCACGACACCGGCCTGATCCAGCACGACCCCCTGCAACTGTGGATTGACCTGGCACAAAGCGATCGTATGCAGGCCATGCCCCCCACCCACATCGAGAATTCGCTGGGCCTTGCCAAAATCCTTCCCGCCCGCAACGGTCTGGACCAGAAACTGCAAATCCCCTCGCAAGGCCTTTTGCCCCAGCGCCGCAATGAACCCCGGGCTGGGTCCACCCGGACCTCGCTTGGTTTCGTTGCCAGACAATACAGCGGTCAGGTCGTTCCAGAACGAATTCCTGGTCACATTGCGGATGACATCACCCTGATAGAACGGACTGTCGAACACGAGAAAAGCTGTCGCCAGATGACTATTGCGATATCTGTCGTCCTCCAGGCAGAGGAAACCCGCCTCTACCAGCACGCCCAGAAAATCCCGGATAAACAGTCCATTGATTCCAAGCGCATCCGCAATTTCATCCCGTGGACTCGCCCCCCTGGCCGCCAGAAAGTCATACAGCCCCAGATCCAAAGACGACAGCAGCACCTGATAGCGCTGATGCCCTTCGAGCATATCGTCGATGACTTCTACGCCTGCCGGACAACGAAGATTCATCAAGACCCGTTGTTCATTCATCCTCTACTCCTTTCTGACTGAACGAAAGAGGTAGGAACACGCCACCGCTGCCCGCCCTCTCATTGTGCTGCCGGTTCAAAAAACCGTTGATATTCCGCATCCGGCAGCGCATATCCATAAAACCGGGAAAAAAACAGCCGGGTTTCTGCCGCCAGATCCACGTCCTCCAGCACCTCCGGGTACAGGATCTTGCTCAACCACAAAATACCCAGGATGGCTTCGGGAGAGGGCCGATCCCACCAGAAACCGCCAATAGGGGCGGCATGAACCTGCCCAGCGACCACCGCCTGGACCTGGCGATAGGCGGCCTGAGTTCTGATGGCTGCGGCCGAAACACGGCTCTTGTCATTCATCGAAGCAATGATGACATCGGGATTCCAGAGACGGACCTGCTCCGCCGCAACCACACCTTGCGTTTCGGTATCACGGGCCACATTGATTCCCCCGGCCGCCGTGATGAACGCATCCCCCCACCCGCGCCGGTTTTCCGTCCCCCCTGACCCGCCAAGATAAAGCACTCGCTTGGGCGTCTCGAAACCAGCCGTCCGGGACCGGATCAGCGTCAGACGTTCATGCCAATACGACACCAGATCGCGAGCGAGATCCTCTTTCCCCAACAGCGTGCCGACCTGTCCGAATTCATCGAGAATGGTCTGGATATCCTGACGCCCGGTTCCCAATGTGAACACCGGGATGCCGAGCGCCTTGATCCTGTCATTGGTCTGAGCAGAAAACACGCTGGCGAAGACCATGTCCGGCTGTTCCGTCAGCAAGGATTCGAGGTTGACGTTGCTGAACGATCCCACATCCGGCAAGGCCCCGAGTTCGGGAAACATCCGCGCGAACTGCGGGAATGATTCCACACCGGGCTGAGCGATCACCCTGTCACCGCCCTTGAACACCGCGATTTCCTGAATCGCCCCACCGTAGCAAGTGATGGCAATCCGCTCGATGCGTTCCGGCACGCAGACAGACAGGCCGGCTGCATCCTTGACCACACGGCGGCACTCGGTCGCTTGCACTGCCCCAACAGACAGCGCAAGCATCAACCCCGCAACCCACGCAGCAGGCAGCACCCCCATACGAGTTCTCATGTCAGTACGTATACTGCATTGATGCAAATACGCTGCGCGTCGCACCGACCAGATATGTCGGAGCCCCCTGATTGGTATTGACATCAGACGTAGAGATGGTGGCAATGTATTTCTTGTCGAAAAGATTCATCGCCCCCAGCGAAAACCGCATTCTGTGTCCACCCCCCAGGGCCACGTCTTTCATGACTGACAGATCCGCAAGCCACGTGGCATCGACACTGTACTGGTTCAGTACATCTGCATAGCGCTTTCCCAAATAGCGCACCACCGGCACAATCCGAAAACCGTGCAGGTCATAGACGGCGGACAGGTTGCCATAGAATTTCGGACGATCCGGCAGTTGCTTGCCCTTGGCTGCGACCACGGCATTGGCCCCCGTCTGGATATCAGAGGTGAACGAGGCCTGGTTGTAGCTGAGCGCCAGATTGATGCTCAAGTTATCCAGCGCCTTGTAGCTTGACCCGAATTCCACCCCATACGAACGGCCATCGCCCGAATTCTGCGAATAGGACAGGTTGACGGACGGATCATAGACATTGGTACTGATGTATTTCAACCGCTTGTAGTAAAGCGAGGCCGTGAATGCAAACCTGTCGGATGCGTAACGGTAGTCCAGGTCAAAGTCATCGGATTCCTGCGGCCTGATGCGCGATGCCCACAGGTCCTGCAGCGTCCCCTCATCATTGCCCAATTGCTTGAACAGATTGCCCGCCCTGCTGGCCCAGCCAATTTCAGGCATATCGTAATTTCTGCCATAACTGGCCCGAATGGAAGACACGGCATCCAGATCATGCGTGACGCCCACGCTGGGGAGCCATACCGTATAGGTATTGGACGGCAGCCTGAAATCCACGCCTCGGGCCTGGTCCTTGGCGGCGCCATAGCTCACATCCCCGATCCCTGTGGTGTCATAGCTGATGTATTCAGCCGTCGCCAGCGTCAGGTGCTTCAGCCCAAGATCAAGGACGGTGTTGCCAAAGCCCTGCGAGAAAGCGATGTACGGCACATCAAATCGATGCCGGCAGCCCACACCATAAAGATTGACCCAACCAATGAAGTTCAGGTCGGTATCCCGGGCCTTGCGGGCAGTCGGCGGCCCTGGCGGCTCGTGTTCCCCATGCCAATAGCCGATATTGAGGCGAGAGTCCTTCCATTTCTTTTCATATTCCAGGACGGCGCCAAACGTATTGTGATCGAGCAGCGATTCGACGATCACGTTTTTTTGCGGCTTGGAATTGACCAGAACCTGGCTGCTCCCCCCGTAGGCATACCCCCGGTCGTTCAGAAAATAGGGCCGAAAGGTCAAGGTCGCGTCGCGCCCGACGGGAATTTTCAGCTTCCCGAGGATCGTGGACACGCGATAGTTTTCCCGGTTGTACGCGTAATAGTTGATGTCCTGAGATGCGATGCCCGTCTTCAACGAATTGAAGTCCCGATCCCAATTGGCATCCAGATCGCCTGTCTGCGCATAATTGAGGCCCTTGTAAAGATGCCGCTTTTCACCATTGTAGATACCGAAGAGTTCCCATTCGACCCCTTGTGGTGAACCGCCTGTAATCCCGAAGGTGAAGTTTTCCCGATCCAGTCCTTTTCCGGGCCCCTTGAATTTGTCGGTTTTCGCCACAGACCCGGAGACAAAAGCCTTGACCCCGCCGCCCAGGTCCCCCGTATCCATGCGGACGAAAGTCTTGCTGAAGTCATGTGAACCGAATATCTGCTTCACATCGAATGAGAACTGATTCGATGGCCGCATGAAACGCATATCGATCAAGCTGCCGAAACCGAAATTCCCATTGGCCGGAATGGCGCCTTTTTCGATTGCGATGGACTCGACGTTCTCCATGTCGAGCATGTCAGAGATGGGCTGACCGATCCCGATGCCCTTGATCGGCAGCCCCTCCAGAATCAAGGCATGCCCTCGGCTTGAATTGCCCCGGATCATGTATTTGGCATTCGTCCCGGTCGGATCGTTGTAGCGCACGTCCACGCCGGGCTCGAGCGAGATGGCTTGATAGGCATTGGTCATGCCCTGATTGTGGAACGTCTGGATCTTTTCCCGAGCCACGACTTCCCGGGCCCCCACACTGGACTCCTGCCGGACCTGATCCGCCTCGATCCGGATCGGATCCAGTACTGGCGCGGCCTCAAGCGCCAGGACCGATGCAGGCGCCATGAGAACTGCCCACAGCAGGGGATATCCAGGGGAAAAGCGTGGCCGGCCGCCGAGCCGGCACATTGGCACGTGCGGCCGCACCGCACGACGGCCTTGCATACAGTCATCCATCGGTGGAACTCCTTGATTGAAACGAGTCGGAATGGAACAGAGCGCCTTCGGCCTGTGCCGTCGGCCGAAATGCAATGCCTCGCCCTTGAGCATCCCGCAGCAGATCGACGGCAACGCCATAGAGCATCATCAGGGCGGCGGGCGTCATGACCTCGGCAGGAGGGCCATCGCCGATGATGCGCCCCTTGTCCAACAGCGCCACGCGCCGACAGCTGGTCAGTGTCTGGCCAGGGTCATGCGTGGTCATGAGTACGCCGTAGCCCTTGGCTGCCAGGCCTTCCAGGCGGGCCAGCAGGCGCACCTGGTGACCATAGTCGAGCCCCGCCAACGGCTCGTCCATGATCAACAAAGCGGCTTCCTGGGCCAGCGCACGGGCAATCAGGGTGAGCTGGCGTTCTCCACCCGAGATTTCCGTATACACGCGGTCTGCCAGCCGGGAAATGTCCATCAGATCCAGCACACGCTCGACGACTGATCGATCCACCCGATCTGGCGCATGCAGCAACCCTCGAGATGACAAACGGCCCATGGACACGACATCCCGCACCGTATAGGGAAAAGGCGCTGCATGGACCTGCGGCACATACGCCACATGACGCGCCGTCTCTCGACGAGACATGCTGGACAAAGACCGTTCGCCGATCCGCACCGTGCCCTGCGCCGGTTGCAGCAGGCCCAGCATGATTTTGAGCAGCGTACTCTTGCCAGCCCCATTGCCGCCCAGCAGGCAGACCAATTCGCCCTGTGCGACGGACAGGTCCGCGCCGGCAAGGACCGGCCGGCCACGATAGGCAAAGTGAATCCCGCATGCCGTCAGCATCAGACCCACCCTCGCCGCACCCGGCTCAGCACCAGCAAAAAGACTGGAATGCCGATCAATTCCGTGACAATCCCGATCGGAATTTCTGTCGCAAGGGCATTGCGCGCAATGCTGTCCGCAAGCAGCAAGAAGGCTGCGCCCAGGCCTGCGGATGCTGGCAGCAAGCAGGCATTGCCTGGCCCCACCAGCAGCCGCGCGATATGCGGCACAATCAGGCCAACCCATCCGATCATGCCGGCGATGGAGACCGTCATGGCGGAAATCAACGTCGCAACGACGATGATGACCAGGCGTGCGGCTGCGACAGGCACCCCCAGCGCACGCGCCTCGTCATCGCCCATCGACAGGACATCCA
>NZ_JAVERO010000082.1:0-9495 GCF_034007085.1 Castellaniella sp.
CTGGCGACGGCGGGATCGGCGCTGGCCTATTGTGTCGCACTGGGTCTGCATACCTTCAGTACGGAAATGTCCGAATGGGGCTATCTGCTGCTGATGCTGGCCTTTGCCTGGCAACCGGTCCGGGGGGCTTGATGGCCCGGCGCGGATCGATGGGGGCGCTGGCGCGCAATGCCGGCGCGCTGTACGGGGTGCAGCTGGCATCCTATCTGGTGCCCTTGCTGGAAATCCCGATCCTGGCACGCGCGCTGGGGCCCGCCCTGTACGGGCAGATTCTGTTCTGCCAGGGGCTGGCGTTGACGGCGTCGGTGGTGGCGGAATACGGCTTCAATCTGAACGCGGCCCAGCAGGCGGCGGTGCGGGGCGATCGTGCGACGCTGGCCGGTCTGTTCGCCCAGGTGATGGGGGCCAAGACGCTGTTGGCCGTGCCCATGATCGCCATCGGGCTGTTGGTCTGGATGGGCGGCTGGGACGGTGTCGCGTTGGCCGATCCGGCGCTGGTGCCCTTCGTGATCGCGTATTTCCTGGCCTTCGGCTACAGCCCCATGTGGTATTTCCAGGGCGTGGAGCGCATGGCCGGGCCGGCGGCGCTGGACGTGGCGTTGCGCTTGGGTGGACTGGCGGTGCTGGCCTGGGCGGTGCGCGGGCCGGGGGATTTTCATGTGGCGCTGTGGATCCTGGCGCTGCCACCGCTGCTGAATACGGGCCTGACCCTGGGTTGGGCGCGGTGGCAGCTTGGCCCGGGGCGGTGGGATTGGCGGGGATCCTGGCGCCAGTTGCGCGAAGGCTTTCATTTTTTCGTCTATCGCGGTGCGGGCAGTCTGTCCATGGCGGCGGTGCCGGTGGGCCTGGGGATGGCGGCCGGTCAGCATGCGGTGGGCGTGTTCGGGCCTGCGGAAAAACTGCTCAAGGGCATGGTCAGCCTGGCGCAGCCTGTGTTGATGGCCTTGTATCCAGTCTGCGCCCGTACGGTAGGGCGGGGTGGCAGGGCCGCATTTGGCGGGGCGGCTCGTCTGGTGTTGATGCTGGGGCTGTTGGCGTGGGTCGGGACCCTGGTGGGCCTCTGGCTGGGGCCTTGGGTACTGGGGTTGATGCTGGGCGATGGGTTCCAGGAAACTCAGGTGGTGTTTGGGTGGCTGCTGGGTCTGGCGCCTGTGCGCGTGCTGAATCAGGGTCTGGCGCTGTTGCTGCTGATTCCAGCTGGGCGTGCGCGTGCGGCCAGTTATGTGATTTCCGGTTTTTCGCTGGTGGCGGTGCTGGTGGGCGTCATGCTGTCGCGCTTTTATGGTGGGCCTGGCATGGCAGCAGGCCTGCTGGTGGGCGAGGGTTTGCTGTGCGGGGCGCTGTTGTGCATGGCATGGCGTCTGGGGCGGGCGCGGCGGTCCAGGGATGTCGGGGTGGCCGCGCAGGGCCGACTGCGCATCCTGTTGGTGTCCACCGGGCTGAACATGGGTGGCGCGGAACGCCAGGTGGTGGACCTGGCCGACAGCCTGGCGGCTCAGGGCCATCGGGTGATGATTGCCTACATGGTCGATGGGGTGGCGCTGCGGCCGAAGCATCGACGCGTCAGCCTGTATCCGCTGCATTGCGCCAAGACGCCCCGAGGTCTGCTGCGCGGCTATGCGCGCCTGGCGGCCATGATCTATCGCTGGCAGCCGGACGTGGTGCATAGCCACATGGTGCATGCCAATCTGCTGGCGCGGCTGGCGCGGTTGGCCGCGCCCATGCGCCGTCTGGTCTGCACGGCGCACAGTAACCGCGAAGGGGGCCGTGCGGTCGTGCTGGCTTACCGCGTGACCGACGCGCTGGCGGACGTGACCACCCATGTCAGCCACGAGGCTGCCGCTGAATACGAGCAGGCTGGTGCCGTGCCCGCAGGCGGCATGGTAACGGTCTACAACGGCATCGATGTGCGCCGTTTCCAGGATGCGCAGGATGATCCGGGCGACAGGATTTGGCCGGGTGTGCCTGGGCGCCGACGCGTGCTGGCGGTTGGCCGTCTCGTCCCGGAAAAGAATCAGGCGGCACTGCTGCGCGCCTTTGCCCTGGTGGCCGATGACCACGCCGATACGGACCTGTGGATTGCGGGGGATGGTCCCCTGCGCGCGGATCTGGCGACACTGCTGACCGAACTGGGGCTGGCTGGGCGGGCGTTCCTGATGGGGGAACGCCATGATGTGCCCGAATTGATGCGGGCGGCGGACTTGCTGGTGCTGTCGTCCCGGGTGGAGGGTTTCGGCCTGGTGGTGGCCGAGGCGATGGCATCGGGCACGCTGGTGGTGGCCACCGACGTGGGCGGTGTGGCCGAGGTCATGGGCAATCAGGGTTTCCTGGTGCCGCCGGATGATGTCGCGGCGCTGGCGCAGGGGATATCAGATGCGCTGCGCATGGAGCCATCGCGGGCGTTGCTGCTGGCGGCCTGTAATCGGGCCTATGTAGTCGGCCCTGAAGTATCCATAAGCCATTGATAGCATGAGACAATACGGTCAATAAACACCGCCAAATCTTCCAGAAGGCCCCCGCAACGAGGCAGTTTTCTGGGAGAAACGCCAAACGACCCATGACCCAAATCGACGATTTTTTCCGCAGTCGGCTGGATCAAATGATTGATCTGCGTAAACCCCTGGCGGTGCTTGCCACGCACATTCCTTGGCAGGAACTGGAAGCGTCGGTGGCGCACCGGTTCGCACGCCAAGTGCGCACCGGCAAAAAGGTTTCGGATATGGATCTTTTTGGGCCGACGGTCGCCGTGGTGGGCGGTGGGGTTTCAAACGCAGGACGGCCACGCCTGCCCATGCGGCTTATGATTTCGCTGCTGTATCTGAAGCACACCTTCAACGAAAGTGATGAAGGTGTGTGTGAACGCTGGAGCGAGACGCCGGTGTGGCAGTACTTTTCTGGCCAGGAGTATTTTGAGGACCGTCTGCCGTGTGACCCAAGCGCCATCAGCCGGTTTCGCGGGCTGCTGGGCGAAGAAGGTGTGGAAGAACTGCTGGTGCAGACCATCATGGTGGGGATGAAACTGGGGCTCATCGAACGCCGGGCGCTGGAGACGGTGATTGTGGATAGCACCGTGCAACAGAAGGCGGTGGCGTATCCGACCGACAGTCGCTTGCTGGAAGTGGCCCGCGAGCAGCTTGCGCAAGCCGCCAAGGGTCATGGCATCTTGCTCAAGCAGACCTACGCGAAGGAAGGCGGGGAACTGGAAAGAAAGGCAGGCCGTTATGCGCATGCCAAGCAGTATCGGCGCATGCACAAGACAATCAAGCGCCAGCGCACGGTTCTGGGCCGCCTGGCGCGCGATATCGCGCGATCCAAAACGGTGCTTGCGCAAAGCGTTCAGGATGCGCTGGATCCGTTGCTGGCCAGGGCCCATCGGATCGCGGCACAGAGCCGTCGCAAAAGCGGTGTCAAAGGTAAAGACCGCATTTACAGCTGGCATGCCCCGGAAGTCGAGTGCATCGGGAAAGGCAAAGCCCATACCCCGTATGAGTTCGGTGTGAAGGTGGGGATCGTCACGACCTTGAAGGGCAATCTGATTGTGGGCGCACGCAGCTTCCCGGGCAATCCGTACGACGGTCACACGCTGGCTGAAGCCTTGGAGCAAGCCACGATTCTGATGGAAGCGACCGGTGTGCGACCAAAGACGGTCTATGCCGATCTCGGTTATCGGGGCGTAGATGGAGAGATCCCGGATTATGCGCTGAAGCACCGGGGCAAATACAAACGCCTGACGCCCGAGGAGCGGCTGCTACTCAAACGGCGCCAGGCAATTGAACCGGTGATCGGGCATCTGAAAAGCGATCATCGTATGAATCGTTGCCATTTGAAGGGTCAGATCGGCGACGCGCTGCATGCGGTGTTGTGCGCGGCCGGCTTCAATATGAAATGGCTGCTGCGCATGATTGCCCGCAAGGGCATCCGCCCTTTTTTTATCTCATCTTTTTTGGCGTGGATCCGGCAGCGGATCCAGCATCTGACCCGGTGGGGTGAGCTACCCCGCCAGAATTGGACGCCTCAGAGCGCCGGAAATCCGGCTTGATGCGGCGAAAATGAATTCTTCAGGGACGACTACAGAGTTCGCTTTCTCGTCGTTGCGATCATTTTGGTAAAACAACATCTTGCCGTTCTGCAGACGAGATGGCTATTTGGCTTATAGGTTGAGATGTGGGATATAAGACGTCAAGTAAATGAAGCATTTCATTGACCATGACTACAGCGTCACTTTCCATTGACGTTAGGTGACGATGAACAACACGGGGTATACGGTGTAAGCGATGCAAAGGGTTTTGGCACGTAATGAAGTTTGTGTCTCTTACAGCACCCCAGTGTGAGTGTACAAAAGTAGACGACCAAGAATAATATTTATCGTAAATTTCCTTGGCGCCACACTGCTGTGCCAGAGTCCGAAGATTTGCTTTTGCCCAATGACCGATATCAATGTCTAGAAATTCTTGCCACTTATCTTCGTTGGCAATCTGATGTAATGCATCTTCGTCAATAAAACCAGGTAGGTCACCCACCTCCTCTTGCGCCTTGAGGAAAGCTAGCTTCGCTTGACCTGCGCCGAATATGCGCCACCCAGACCAAAGCTTCTCGTCATCCTTTTGGCAGAGATAGCGAAGTGTGACATACGCTTCTACGAGTGATCGCAAGCCTAGCCTTCCGAGTATGCCTTTGTGGCATTGACTGGCACGGATCTCATCGATGATCGCCAAAGCGTAGAGGACTAACCCGAAGGAGGAATCAAGTCGGCTGTCAGTTCGAACACTCGTTCGGCACTCCATGAATCGATTCAGAACCTCATGGCGGATCGAGAGAATGTTAGCGGACTCAAGAGCAGTAGATGTCAGTTCGTCTTGTGTCGGATCGGTCGGATCAAGACAGATGGTTTTATCTGAGCACTCTTGCCAAAAGTCACTGATCCATTTCTCCCCTGGTTTTCGACGGAAGGTCATTTCCATGGACCGGATGGAAGGTCGGACCTTGCGCATATCTCCTCTGTTCGGAAACTCAAAAAACTCATGAATGCATTCTTCAAAGGCTGGTCCGAATTTAACTCTACCAGCCAGAATTGGAAGCATTACCTTGAACCATCGAATATCAGTTGAAGCTTCCGATTGATGATCAATGGTTTGTTCCATCGCTTTTGCTAGTGTCATCCAGTCGCCTTGATCAGGCTTAGCATCTAGGAAATGACGCCATCTATCCACCCCTGGAATCGAATCTAGCAGTATTAGGGGCCTTAGCGCAGCATATCCTAAAGGATGTTGGAGTGGAATCTGGAGAAAAATTTCGAACTGTTCGTCAGGCAGTTTCGCCAATGCGTCAAGATCCAGGATGGTCGAGAAATACATCATATCTTCCGAATCTGCGCTTTCCGATGGTGCTTCAAAGGCGACTCCACCGTCGGCGAACCACTTCGCGACATTCTCCAAGATCGCACGAAAGCAGCTTAGATATTGCTCGCGCGGGAAAATCGCACATATCAATGCAGCCCATAGCATCGGCGGTAGATGATCGTCCGTCCACGATGACATTTGGACTTTCTCCATCTGCATAAATGGTGGACGTAACTTAGAGCCCTCTCGCTTATGTCCGCTTAATTTGCTGTAGTTGTAATCGCGATATTTAGATTTTCGTCTCGCGCCTTTCTTTTTACTCATCTAACGCTCCTCACATTTAAAGAGTGAAGCAGAAAATTAAAATGCCCAACTGTCTCTGAATGTAACCATACACTCATAACTCCCAGTTCAGAAGCGGTTGTTGAAAGGCAGCTTTGGGTCGAAAGCGGGCACTAGCGAACGACTGTTTTCGACCCAAAGCAGACTGACAATAACGCCTTAATAATTAAGATGCGTCGGTTTGAAGGAATGTTTAGACCTGTGTCGGCGAGAGCCGGGTTGCCATAAGCCGGCGAGCCTTTGAAATGTCGAGCTCGTGCTGCCAGAATAGTCATAGAAGCGGCACACCTCGATGGCAGCTGCTACTGGTCCGTAATAATGGGTCGAGAGCTGGCCAGCGTGGTACTGAACAACCATAAGGTCCTCGATACGGCCGATGGTGTATTCACTAATTGGGACGAAACCGGCGGCTTGGACGAATTGTTAGGATTTACCGTGAGTCCCTGAAAGATCAGTTCGCTTCCGCGCTTCTGCGCTTAGGCTCATGACTTCATCTGCTGATGCGAGCTTCATGACGACAGCGCGGTAGGTTTCCAAGCCTTCCCTCAACTGACTGATCTCCTCTTCCGCCTTTTCCATGTTGAGGATTTCGCCATTTTCCCCTGCCATAACTGCGATATAGCGCGCTCGGTCGAGGTCTGATTTTTCGACCGGGAATATGGCTCGAAAGAAGAGCGCGGCACCGATGCCATGGAGTGATGTTGCACGGCTAAACTTGGACCCGACCACGGCGTATAGTTTTTCGCGCAGCTCTGGGCTAACCACTTCAAGAAACTCTTGCCCGAAGATAAGCTGAGACACCGCGCGCATGCGAAACGCTTGGCGCTTGAGCGCTACATCCCAAGCGGCTAATGTAGCTTCGGCATCATGATCCGACATAGTCTGAATTTTCGCGACTGGTTGGGGGCCGGCGTCGGTTACCAAGGCTGCTCCCTCGTCAACGAGGTCTTTGAGCAGGAAGTAGGTTTCGAGCATTGGAAGCACGGCTTCGCGCCGCTTCGCTGCGGCTTTCTTCGCAGAGGCATCAACTGCGCCGCCGCGTAGCAGGTCTACAAGAGAAATTAGTTCGCCGAACATGTTTTAGCAAGTTCTAACGCCTGGGTTAAGCTGCGCCGTTAGGCGTCGGCTTGAACGAATTTTTAGAGTCTAGTACTGTTGTCGCCCTGGCTCATCATGCTGCTCTCGGAAGCGCCACATACGCTCAGCTCTCTCCCAGATTACTGAGTCGCCAGTGAGCTTTTTGAACGCTGAAAGAATCTTCCGGCTAATTGCAAGATTGCCATTGTCGTTCAGGTAAACGAAGTCTTCTCCGAACTTGGATTCAATATCGTAGACAACGGTCTCTTGGTAAAGGTACTTCTCTCGCTGCAGTTCGTCCAACATCCACTTGGCAACATCATCAGGAGTAGTCGTCATGGCTAGGGCTTTCCTTTTTCTTCTTGATAGATCAGCACAGCCTCAAGTGGGAACACTCCATTTTCCTTTTTACTGCCAGCAAACCAAGCCGTCCGAACGTGTTCTTCGAGCACCTCCGTCACGGTCATTTTTGGCCCACCGGACTTCAACCCAACGATGTCGCCGATCCTAAACTTTTCAGCCACTGCCATCTCCCTACGAGTGAATCAAGAAATTGTCAGTAACAAAGTAACTCAATTATAGCGATTGAGGAAGGGGAGGCTCACCCCATTGTCAATTGGGAGGCAAGGACACTACCGGCCTTGGGATTTTTGTCTCGCCCAATTGTCCGCTTTTGGCCGATAGCAGTCATTGCGTATGCTGAAATGCAGATGCCTGTATAGCGTACCGCTGGAATGGCATCTTCACTCTCGCAACCGGCAAGCCCCCCGCCAACGCCACATACCCCTCCAGCACCGGCAGCGCCTGAATCTGCGCGGCTGTTACCACATCCTCCACCGTCCGATCCATATTATCCGAAGTGTTCCGATGATCGACACTGCGGCTGACGCTGTATTTTGGCCGCTCGACCTCGTGCTTGCCAAGGCTTTCGCTCATGTCGCGGGCGGTCTGCGGATCGGTACGGGATCCGCCCAGTACGACCAGGTTGCGAAAACTCGCCCGGATGGTGGTGGCCATTGTCCTGCCATACAGGTGTTCGAGCTGGGATGTGCTCTGTAGGCCTGCGATGATGCGTAGCCCATTCTTGCGGCCTTTGGTGAGCCCCGCTTCCAGTGAGGGCAGGGCCTCCAGGCTGGCCAGCTCATCGATGAATAGCCACCAGCGCCTGTCGGTGCCTTCGGGCATGGATAGAATCGATGTGATGAAGACATCGGCCCAGGACGACACCAAGGGCCGCATGGAGCTCATCATGTCTTCACGCCAGTTGATGTACAGGTTTCCGCCGTCAGGCTGGTCCAGCCAATCGCGGATAGAGAAGGGGCCTGGCTTCATGCTGGTGTGTTCCGACAGTTTGTTGGAGAGCACAAATCGGGCCGACGACAGTGCCTTGCTGGCTTCGCTGGATCCGACGAACAGGGATTCGGCCAGAGTCCCGTCCAGGAACTGCTTCAGCACCTTCGGATCCTCGATGGTGCACAGGCGAAACAGATCCATGATGCTGGCCTCGGTGCCCTGCAGCTGGTACAGCTTCTTCGCGGTTTCGCGCAGCAGCAGCCGCCCGAAGTCATTCCATTCTTCGGCGTTCTTGTCCTGGCTCATGGGCACCAGGGAATGCGCGAGGCGCTTCCAGTCGTAGTCGGCACGGACTTCGTTGAAGAAGGACCAGCCCTGTGTTCTGGCGTCGTAGGGGTTGAGGAGCACGTCGCCGGGTTGCCAGAATTTGCTCAGCAGATCGCCATTGGGGTCGATGACGATCATGCGGTCGTTGCGTATAGGTGTTTGGCCTAGCAGACGGTGCCGATGACCGCGAGATCGCGCGAGCACGGATGCCGCCATATTGCGTAGCAGCACCGACTTGCCGGACCCCGTAGCACCGCTCACCAGCAGGTGCAGGTTTTCATTGGCCGTGGGCATGGGGATGCCCGCCACGTCGATCTGCTGTTTGCCGGGTTCTGTGCAGAGCTTTGCCAGGTGCTTTGCCGTGGTCATCCGGGTGCCACGCACGAAACGCTTGTAGGCGGCCCCCTCGAAACCTTCGGTTCTTGTGGTGCGGCCGATGAACAGGATCAACGCCAGGGCCAGCACCAGGCCTACGCCCAGGGCCCCGTAGAGCAGGGGGTAATCCGGGGTGAGTTTCATGAAATGCCAAGCCATCTGGCGATTCCAGTCGCGCCAGGCGATGCCGCTGCCGTAGGTGGCGGCGGTCATCCAGGCTCCGATGGGAAAGAGCGCCATGGAAATGGCGGCAATGCGCCGCCGGGTGATGGGGGAAATCAGTGTAGACATGGGTGCCCTCGCAGAATCAGGGGATCAGCCACTGGCCCAGCGCCAAGCCTGCCAGTAGCCCGCCCAGCACACCGGCGGCACCGCCAATGACCACGGCGATGAGCGCCATGCGCTGGGCAGCTTGGTGCGTGATGCGGGCACACTCGGCGGCCTCCTGGGCCAGGCGATCCAGCCGGGTGTTGGTCGCATCCAGCATGGCCTGGATGGCTTGCTGGTGCTGTTGGTGAATGGGCTTGGCGGTGGCTTCCAGGGTGTTCGTGAGATCCCGGGCCAGTTGCTTAGGCAAAACCTGCTGTGTGTCGGCCACGGCCCGGATCTGCTGTTGGGCAGCATCCAGGCTGGTGCTGACCGCTTCGAGCCGATCCACGAGGCTGGCGACTTCGCCCAGCACATCGTGGTACAGCAGATCGAGCTTCGTGCGGGCGTGGCCTGGAGCCGAGCCTGGGGTCTG
>NZ_JAVERO010000083.1:0-9439 GCF_034007085.1 Castellaniella sp.
TGGCGGTCCTGGCCGATGCGGCCTCTATCGATTGACACCCTGCTGGATACGCATATGGCGGACGTGATTGCGCTGGTCTTCGATTTCGATGACACCCTGGCACCGGACAGCACTTCAGGCTTTCTGCGCGACATTGGCGTGGATGTGCCGGCCTTCTGGAACGAACAGGTCGATCCGTTGCTCGCGCACGAAGACTGGGACCCAGTCCCGGCCTATCTGTACCAGATGCTGGCGCTGTCCCGTTCTGGACGCCATGGCCCCATCACCCGCGACCGCCTGCGCGACTGGGGGCGTCGGCTGCCGCTGCACGAGGGCGTGGCGACCCTGTTCGAGCGTCTGCGGGCGCGGCTGCATCAGGCCCATCCGACTGTGCAGCTGGAGTTCTACCTGATTTCCAGTGGCATCGGCGATGTGCTGCGCGAAACGTCCATCGCAGGCTGGTTTTCCGATATCTGGGCATCTGAATTCCATTACGGTGCCGATGGCGCCATCGAATTTCCTCGTCGGGTGGTCAGTTTTACCGACAAGACCCGCTATCTGTTTCACATCCAGAAAGGCATCATCGGGCCCGAATCGCGCAACAAGCCTTTCGAGGTCAACCGCAAGGTCGATGCCGACAAACTGCGCGTACCGTTCGAGCAAATGATCTTCGTCGGCGATGGCTATACCGACATTCCCTGCTTTTCCCTGATTCGCCGTTCGGGCGGAGTCGCGTTCGGGGTCTGGGATCCGCGCCACAAGGACAAGCGCAGCCGCGCCTGGGGGTTCATCGAAGACGGACGCGTGTCCAATCTGAACCAGGCGCGCTTTGGCGAAGACGCCGAACTCTATCAATGGCTGGAGGCTGCGGTCGAAAGCCTGGCTTCCAAGATCGTGCTGCGTGCGCGGATGTACCGTGGCTGAGAGCCTGAACGACGACCAAGCCATGGCGCTGGCGCTGGAACAGGCCCGCCTGGCGGCCGAACGGGGCGAGGTGCCTGTGGGCGCCGTGGTGCTGGACGCCGCCGGGCGTGTGCTGGCGACCGGGCACAACCGCACGATTCTGGACCACGACCCGACCGCACACGCCGAGGTCGTCGCCCTGCGTGCTGCCGCCCGCCGCCTGGGCAACCATCGCCTGACCGGAGCGCGCCTGTATGTCACGCTGGAACCCTGCGCCATGTGCCTGGGCGCCATGTTCCATGCGCGCCTGGCCGACATCGTCTATGGCGCACCCGACCCCAAGACCGGCGCCTGCGGTGGAGTGGTCGATCTGACCGTCCAGCCGCGCCTGAACCATCATGCCCAGGTCCGGGGCGGAGTGCGGGCGCAGGACTGTGGCGACCTGCTGCGCGATTTTTTCCGCGCCCGGCGCGAAGCCGCCCGTGCGGCACGCGGCCAGGCTGCGCCCGAAACCATGTCCAGCGGCCCCATGGCCGCGTCCCCTTTTTTTCAGGAAAATCCTTCCATGCCCAAGCAGAAGAAAGCCGCTTTCGACGCCACTGCCCGCTCGGTTCCCAGCGGCGAGCATACGCACCTGGTCTGCGAGGATCCTGATTGCGGTATCCACGACGCGCACGAACAGCCCTCGGGGATCTACCTGATCTCGCCATCGGGCGCCGTGGCTGACCCTGCAGCCCTGGATCTGGCCAAGACACGATTGCGCGCCATGGGATTTCGCGTGGCGGTCGATCGCACGGCCCTGGCCGTGCATGAACGGTTCGCCGGCACCGACAAGCAGCGCCTGGCTGCCATCCAGCGGGCGCTCAGACAACAACACCCGGTCGTCATGGCGACCCGGGGCGGCTATGGCCTGAGCCGCCTGCTGCCGCATATCGATTGGCGCACCGTGGCCGACAGCGGCAAGACGTTCATCGGCCAGAGCGATTTCACGGTGTTCAATCTGGCGCTGTTGGCGCGTACCGGTGCGGTCAGTCTGGCGGGCCCGACGGCAATCTTCGATTTCGGCGGCAAGAAAGTCGATGACCTGACGCAGGCCCTGTTCCAGGAAACGCTGTCCGGGGAACTGGAAATCCTCAGTTTCGAATCTCCCGATGCCGATCCGGTGGATGCCCGGGGCATTTTGTGGGGCGGCAATCTGGCCATGGTCGCCTCGCTGGTGGGTACCCCCTATCTGCCCGATGTACCGGGGGGCATCCTGTTCCTGGAAGACGTTGCCGAACATCCTTTCCGCATCGAGCGCATGCTGACCCAGTTGTGGCATGCGGGGGTGCTGGAAAAGCAGCACGCCATCGTGCTGGGCCAGTTCACGGACTATCGCCTGGCGGCGCACGACAACGGCTATGACCTGGGTGCGGTAGTGCGCTGGCTGCGCCAGACGGTGCGTGTGCCTGTGATCACGGGCTTGCCTTATGGCCATGTCAAGGTCAAGGCCACCTTGCCGGTGGGCGCGCGCGTGGGCATCGCCACCGAGGACGGCATGGCGCATCTGGTGTTGCGGGAACACTCGCACTGATCCGCGTGGCGGGGAGAACGGGGGGGCTGGAAACGGGCCTACCTGCTAAACTAGCGGGTTGTTTTGACTCCAATTTTCCTTGCCACTACCGTGATTTCCACCAACAACCTCACCATCCAGTTTGGCTCCAAGCCTCTGTTCGAGAACGTCAGCGTCAAGTTTGGCGATGGCAACCGCTATGGCCTCATCGGGGCCAACGGCTCGGGCAAATCCACCCTGATGAAGATCATCGGGGGTGACCTGGAGCCGACCTCGGGCAATGTTGCGCTGGAGCCCGGGCTGCGGCTGGGCAAACTGCGCCAGGACCAGTTTGCCTTCGAGGATGTGCGTGTGCTGGACGTGGTGATGATGGGCCACGTCGAAATGTGGCAGGCCATGACCGATCGGGACGCCATCTACGCCAACCCCGAGGCGACCGAAGACGATTACATGCGGGCCGCCGAACTGGAAGGCAAATTTGCGGAATATGACGGCTACACGGCCGAGGCCCGTGCCGGAGAACTGCTGTTGGGCCTGGAAATCCCCGTCGAACAGCACGAACTGCCGATGCGCGAAATTGCCCCAGGCTGGAAGCTGCGCGTGCTGCTGGCCCAGGCGCTGTTTTCCAATCCCGATGTGTTGCTGCTCGACGAGCCCACCAACAACCTGGACATCAACACGATCCGCTGGCTGGAAAACGTGCTCAACAGCTATGACAGCACGATGATCATCATCAGCCACGATCGCCACTTCCTGAACGCAGTCTGCACCCACATGGCCGATCTGGATTACGGCGAACTGCGCGTGTATCCGGGCAACTACGACGATTACATGCTGGCCTCCACCCAGGCGCGCGAACGCCAGATGGCCGCCAACGCACGCGCCAAGGAACGCGTCAGCGAATTGCAGGATTTCGTGCGCCGTTTCGCAGCCAACAAATCCAAATCGCGCCAGGCCACATCCCGCCTGAAGCAGATCGATCGCATCAAGGCCGAGACTGTCCAGGTCAAGCCATCCTCGCGCCAGAACCCCTACATCCGCTTCGAAGTCAACAAGGTCCTGCACCGCCAGGCCGCGCACATCGAGGATCTGTCCAAGTCCTACGATCGGCCCATCATCTGGGGCCTGAGCATCATGATCGAGGCGGGCCAGAAGGTCGCCATCATCGGCGCCAACGGGGTGGGCAAGACGACTTTGCTGCGCCTGCTGGCCGGTGATCTGCCGCCTGACGAGGGGACAGTGCGCTGGTCGGAAAACGCGGACCTCGGCTATATGGCCCAGGACGTATCCGATCAATTCGATTCCGACCGCGATCTGTTCGATTGGATGACCGATTATCGCCAGCCGGGTGACGAGGATCAGTCGATCCGATCCGTGCTGGGCCGGCTGCTGTTCTCGGGCGACGAGATCACCAAGCCCGTGCGCGTGCTGTCGGGCGGGGAAAAAAACCGCATGAGTTTCGGTCGCCTGATGCTGGGGCGCCACAACGTCATGCTGATGGACGAGCCCACCAACCACCTGGACATGGAATCCATCGAATCCCTGCAATATGCGCTGGAACAATACCAAGGCACACTGGTATTCGTTTCGCACGACCGGCAGTTCGTGTCGGGCGTGGCCACGCGGGTGATCGAGATCCTGCCTGATGGCCGCCTGAACGATTATCCGGGCACTTACGATGAATACCTGGCGTCCCAGGGCATCGAAATCTGAGCCATGACGGCGTGCCGGGCGCAGGCGAACCATGCTGCATACCCTGACCACTTCGGTCCGTCACGAGGCCGATGTCCGCAAGAGCCGTTTCCTGGCCTTGGCGGCGCCCATCGAATCGCCCGAGGCCGCGCAGGCCTTTCTGGACGCATCCCGCGATCCCCAGGCCACCCATAACTGCTGGGCCTGGCGTTTCGGGGCGCAGTATCGTTTCAGTGATGATGGTGAACCTGGCGGCACGGCGGGCCGACCGATCCTGCAGGCGATTGAATCCCAGGGCTATGACCGCATCGTGGTGCTGGTGATCCGCTGGTTTGGCGGCATCAAACTGGGCACGGGCGGGCTGGTGCGAGCCTATGGCGGCACGGCCGCCGAATGCCTGCGCCAGGCGGATCGGGTGGCATTGCGCGAGGAATGCCTTGTGTCGTGCGCGTGCCCTTATGCGGACATGGACCGCGTTCAGGCGCGCCTGCTGGCAGCGGGCGCGCGCATTGAACATGCGCAATTCGACGGCCAGGGCGTCGTCTGGCAGTTGCGCTGTGCCCGTGCCGATGCAGCGGACATCGAGGCGCTGTATACCGATCAGACCCGGGGGCAGGGATGCTGGCGCATTCTGGAATCCGATGACTCTGCTGCGCAGGGCGGGGTGGCCGGATGAGCCCCCGTCAGGCGCTGCCGGGGCGCTGGCGATCCCGGTAGTCCTTGATCGCCACCAGCAGTGCGGCCAGGATGACGGCGGCAATGACACCGAACCCGGCCAGCATGGCCGTCGGCCAAGATGTCATGTTCAGGATCCAGAAGACGACGGCCGTGATCAGGGCGATCCCGACGGATGTGCCGATGCGTTGCCCTGTCTGCATGACAGCCCCTGAACTGCCCGCATAGTCCAGCGGTACGTCCATCAGTGTCAGGGCCTGGTTGGGGCTGATCACCAGGCCCTGGGCCAGGCCGATGAACGACAGCGTCAGCAGCAGCCACCAGGCGCTGGCCAGGCCGAGCGCCTGCAGCAGGATCACCACCCCGCTGGTGACCAGTCCGGCCAGGGCAAGCAACAGTCCGATCATGACGATCTTGCGGCCATGCGGCAGGACTCTGCGGCCAGCCCAGTCGGATGCCCAGGACGACAGCAGGGCGGCAGGGATGCCGAACAGGCCCGACTGCAGGGCCGACATGCCCAGGCCTTCCTGGACGTACAGGGCGACCAGCACCCAGATGCTGGTCATGCCCAGAAAATACAGTGTCATGACCAGCACGCCGTTGCTGAAACTGGCCGTGGAAAAAATCCGCAGATCGACCATGGGGCTGAGCCCCTGGCGTGCTGCGTGACGTTCCCATTGGATCCAGGCGGCCGTCAGGACCAGACTCAGCGGCAGCAGCAGCCAGGCCTGGGACGCGGTGCGGGATTCAACGAACGGGTACAGAAAGGACAGCACGGCCAGCCCCAACAGCAGTGAGCCCAGGGGATCCAGGGAACGCCAGCCCAGGCGGCGTGCAGCCTGGGCTGCGGCCTGTTCCCGCGTGTCGTCATCAACGTTTTGCCCAGGAATGCCAGGCCAGCGGATCAGCGGGCGGGGAAACCACCGCAGGCTCAGGATGATGACGGCGATGCCGATCGGAACATTCACCAGGAACGTCAGCCGCCAGCCGATCTGCAGGCCACCCAGTTCGATCAACAGACCACCGAGCACCGGGCCGATGGCGACGGAAAACCCCACCACAGTGCCGAAATAGCCAAAGGCCCGGCCTCGTTCTGGACCACGGAAATAATGCTGGATCATGCCCAGGCTTTGTGGATTGAGCAGGCCCGAACCCACGCCTTGCACGAAGCGCGCGCCGTTGAGCCACGTGGCGTCCGGCGCCAGCCCCGCCGCAATGGACGCAAGCGTGAACAGGGTCACGCCGATCAGGAACAGGCCGCTGCGGCCCATCAGGTCGCCGGCCCGTCCAGCGGCCACCAGCACGACGCCGAAAGTCAGCGCATAGCCCGACAGCACCCATTGGATGTCGGATTGCGTGGCATCGAGCGCAGTATGGATGGAGGGCAGGGCGACGTTGACGATGCTGACCCCCATCAGGGACATGAAGATGGTGGTCAGCAGGACGGCCAGAATGCGCCATCGGCCGGGATCCGGCCGATGGGCTTGGTGCGTGTGGGAAACGGCAGTGGTGGTCAATGGGCCGTAGGCGAGGCCTTGTTCTGTTGTGCGGCAATTTCCGCGTGGACCTGGGCCATGTCCACCGCCTTGACCTGGGTCAGGAGCTCATCGAGCTGGGGGGCAGACAGCGCGCCGGCCTGCTGGAACAGCAACACGTTTTCGCGGAAGACCATCAGGGTCGGGATGGAACGGATGCGCAAGGCAGCCGCCAGTTCCTGTTGTTCTTCGGTGTTGACCTTGGCGAAGGTGATGTCCGGGTGTTTTGCTGCAGCGGCCTCGAAGGTGGGGCCGAACTGACGGCAAGGGCCGCACCAGGGGGCCCAGAAGTCGATGATCAGGGGTTGGTCGGCCTGGGTGGCAGCCTGGAAGGTGTCTTGGGTAAGTTCGATGACGCTCATGGGGGCTCCGGGTCGGGAGGGGCGGCAGGATGCTGCCCGAGGTTCCTGTTATATGGGGACAGGATACTGGTTTGCAAGCCGCCCCGTGTTTGTGTGGCATCTCCCCCACGTCGCGGCTTGCAAGCCGCTCCGATTCGACAGGCTGCGAATGGTCTGCAGAGGACCATTCGGGTTGTGGCATCTCCCCCACGTCGCGGCCTGCAAGCCGCTCCGATTCGACAGGCTGCGAATGGTCCGCAGAGGACCATTCGGGTTGTGGCATCTCCCCCACGTCGCGGCCTGCAAGCCGCTCCGATTCGACAGGCTGCGAATGGTCCGCAGAGGACCATTCGCAGTCCTGTCTCATCCCGGGAACAGGGCGTATTTGATGATGAACAGGACGGCGACCAGCAGAGTGGCCGGGTGGATGTCGCGGAAACGGCCGGCCAGCGCCTTGATGGCGACGTAGCTGATGAAACCGAAGGCCAGGCCGTTGGCGATGGAGTAGGTGAGAGGCATCGCGATGGCAGCGATGGCGGCGGGGACGGATTCCGTCACGTCGTCCCATTGCACATCGACCAGTTCGCGCAGCATCAGGCAGGCCACGTACAGCAGGGCGGGGGCTGTGGCGTAGGCCGGAACAATGGCGGCCAGCGGCGACAGGAACAGCGCCAGCAGGAACAGTACCGTGACGGTCAGGGCCGTCAGGCCGGTACGACCGCCTGCTTGCACACCCGAGGCGCTTTCGACATAGGCGGTGGTGCTGCTGGTGCCCAGCACGGACCCGGCGACGATGGCGCAGCTGTCCGACAGCAGGGCGCGGCCCAGGCGGCCAGGGTTGCCCGGACGGATCAGGCCGGCGCGGGTGGCCACGCCGATCATGGTGCCGGTGGCGTCGAACACCTCGACCAGCACGAAGACCAGGATCACGTGGAAAAAGCCGGTGTTCAGTGTCCCCAGGATATCCAGTTGGAAAAACGTGGGGGCCAGGCTGGGAGGCGCCGAGAAGATGCCCTGGAATTGGGTGTGTCCGGTCACGATCGACAGGACGGTGATGGCCAGGATGCCGATCAGGATGGCGCCGCGGACTTTCATGGCGCCCAGGGCGGTGATGATGAAAAAGCCCAGGATGGCAAACAGGGTCGTGGTGTGGGTCAGGTCGCCCAGGCCGACCTTGGTGGCCGGATTGGCGACCACGATGCCCGCCGAACCCAGGGCGATGATGCCCAGGAACAGGCCGATGCCCGCCGCAATGGCTGAACGCAGTGATGGCGGGATGCCAGCGACCAGCCATTCGCGGGCGCCGGTCACGGTCAGGATCACGAACACCACGCCGGAGATGAACACCGCGCCCAGTGCCTGCTGCCAGGTGTAGCCCATCTGCGCCACCACGGTGAAGGCGAAAAAGGCGTTCAGGCCCATGCCTGGGGCCATGCCGATGGGCCAGTTGGCCAGGAAGGCCATGATGAGCGACCCCAGGGCGGCGGCCAGGCAGGTGGCGACGAAGACCGCGCCCCGGTCCATGCCGGTGCTCGACAGGATGTCCGGATTGACGAAGATGATGTAGGACATCGTCAGGAATGTGGTCAGACCGGCGAGCAATTCGGTCCGGGCCGACGTGTCATGTTCTTTGAGCTTGAAGAGCTGTTCCAGCATGGTGCTTCCCCCCCGGGTGGGCCTCTGTTTTTTATGACCACGCCATTCTAAATCCCTTTCGTGAACAGTTGTACACTGGCGCCCTATGCTGATCATCGGATTCGAGAGTTCCTGCGACGAGACCGGGGTGGCCGTGGCGAGCACGGAACACGGTCTGCTGGCGCATGCCCTGCACAGCCAGGTCGCCATGCATCGCGACTACGGCGGCGTGGTGCCGGAACTGGCCTCGCGGGACCACATCCGCCGCATCGTGCCGCTCACGCGGCAGGTCCTGGACGAGGCGGGAATCCGGCCGGACGATCTCGATGCAGTGGCCTATACCGCAGGCCCCGGCCTGGCTGGGGCCTTGCTGGTCGGGGCGGGCTTTGCCCGGGCCTTTGCCTGGGCCCGGAACCTGCCCGCCATCCCCATCCATCATCTCGAAGGCCATCTGCTTTCGCCCCTGCTGGCTGATGAAACGCCGGATTTCCCGTTCGTGGCCTTGCTGGTGTCGGGCGGGCATACGCAACTGATGCGAGTCGACGGTGTGGGGCGCTACGAATTGCTGGGCGAGACCCTGGACGATGCGGCGGGCGAGGCCTTCGACAAGAGCGCCAAGCTGCTGGGCCTGGGCTATCCCGGGGGACCGGAACTGTCGCGCCTGGCCGAAACTGGCGATCCGCACGCACATGCGTTGCCGCGTCCCATGCTGCACAGCGGTGACCTGGATTTCAGTTTCAGCGGCTTGAAGACGGCCGTGCTGACCCGCATGCGTGCGCTTCAGGACGAAGGCCGTGCCGATGACCGGATTGCCCGTGCCGATCTGGCGGCCTCGACCGAGGCGGCAATCGTCGATGTGCTGGCGGCCAAATCCCAGCAGGCCTTGCGCCGCACGGGACTGAAGACGTTGGTGGTGGCTGGCGGCGTGGGCGCCAACCGGCATTTGCGCGCGCGCTTGCGCGAGGCGCTGGACGATCTGGGCGGGCGGGTGTATTTCCCGCCGTTGCCGCTGTGCACCGACAATGGCGCGATGATCGCCTGGGCGGCTGTCCTGCGGGTGCGTGCTGGTCTGGTCGATTTGTCGTCCCTGCGCGGTGATGCGGCGTTTGCGGTGCGGCCTCGCTGGG
>NZ_JAVERO010000085.1:0-9088 GCF_034007085.1 Castellaniella sp.
CAGGGGCACCAGGCGGTCCTTGCCGCCCTTGCCCATGACGACGCGCACCACGCCGTCGCTCAGGCTCAGGTCCTGAACATTCAGGTTGACCAGTTCGCTGACCCGCAGGCCGGTCGCGTACAGGGTTTCCAGCATGGCGCGGTCGCGCAGGCCCAGGGGGGAACCGATATCCGGCGCAGCCAGCAGGGCCTCGACCTGAGTCTCGGACAGGGTTTTGGGAAACCGGGCGGGCTGGCGTGCCCCGCGCAGGCCCAGGCAAGGGTCTTCGGCGCACAGGCCGCGTCGCAGCGCCCACAGGAAAAAGCGCCGCAGGGCGGCCAGGCGGCGGTTGGCCGTGCTGGCTTTGGTCTGCTGGTGCTGGGCGGCCAGCCAGGACTGGATGTCTTCGCGCTGTGCGGATTCGGGGGGACGGCCATGTTGATCGTGCAGCCAGTCGCCGAAGGCACGCAGGTCACGGCGATACGCGGCCAGGGTATTGTCCGCCAGGCCATCTTCCAGCCACAGGCTGTCCAGAAAAGCATCGATCGAGGGAAAGGGAGTGGGCTGCGCGCGATCCACTGGGGCGTCCGTCGTGGGCATGCCTGAATTCTACTCGCCCGGACCGGGACAGGGCGGCTGAATGCGGGCCGCGCGCCGCCTGGCGCCCGCTTGTCCAATATCAATCATCAGCCAGACCGAATAGCGAAATATAGACATATATATTACGATGGTGGTCTATCCGCCGGATGCCATGGGGGTCGGGCGGTCTGTCATGACAACAAGGAGTCCTGCATGAAAATCCGTACCTGGGTGGCTGCGTGCGCCCTGACTTTTGTGGCGCTGCCGGCCTTCGCCGGAGAAATCCTGGTGTCGGCGGCTGCCAGCCTGACCAATGCATTCAAAGAACTGGCAACGCAGTACGAATCTGCCCATCCGGGCACCAAGGTGCTGACGACTTTTGGCGCATCGGACGTGGTGCTGCGCCAGATCACCGAAGGCGCCCCGGCTGACATATTCGCCTCGGCCGACCAGAAGGCCATGGACAAGGCGGTCGAAGCCAAGGCCGTGGACCCCGCGACCCGGGTGAATTTCGTGCGCAACGAGGTCGTGCTGGTGGTGCCGGCCGACAATCCCCGTGGAATTGCCTCTCTGGATGATCTGAAAAAATCGGACGTGACGCGCATCGCCCTGGGCAACCCGGCCTCGGTGCCGGTGGGCCGCTACACGCAGGCTGCCCTGGAAAAGGCCGGTGCCTGGGATGCGGTCAAGGCACGTGAAATCCTGGGCCAGAACGTGCGCCAGGTGCTCAGCTACGTGGAACGCGGCGAGGTCGACGCCGGTTTCGTCTTCGCGACCGATGCCGCAATCATGAAAGACAAGGTCAAAGTCATCCAGACGGTCGATACCCCGACGCCGGTGGTCTATCCGATCGCGCTGGTGCAGCGTGATGGCCGTGCGCCGGAAGCCGCCGACTTCCTGAAATTCCTGATGTCCGACGACGGTCAGGCTGTGCTGGCGCGCTACGGCTTCGCCAAGCCCTGATCCGGTTCCCATGAACGGCATCTGGGTCCCGCTGTGGCTGTCGCTCAAGGTCGCCGGCTGGGCGACCGTGCTGGCGACGGTCAGCGGCATCGCCATTGCCTGGGGGCTGTCGCGCTGGTCCTCGCGCTGGTGCGATGTGGTCGATGCGTTCCTGACCTTGCCCATGGTGCTGCCGCCCACGGTCACCGGCTATTACCTGCTGGTGCTGTTTGGCCGGCGCGGGTGGCTGGGCGAATGGCTCCAGTCCCATGGGATCGAACTGGTCTTCACCTGGCAAGGCGCGGTGGTGGCGGCTGCAGTGGTTGCGTTTCCCATGGTCCTGAAAGCCGCCCGTGCCGCCTTCCTGGATGTCGATCATCGTCTTGAACAGGCGGCTGCCGTGCTGGGCGTGCCGCCGACTGCCGTGTTCTTTCGCGTCAGCCTGCCGCTGGCGATGCGCGGCATTCTGGCCGGGATCCTGCTGGCGTTCGCGCGGGCGCTGGGGGAATTCGGCGCCACGCTGATGGTGGCCGGCAACATTCCAGGCCGCACGCAGACCCTGTCGATCGCCATCTACGAGGCCGTCCAGGCCGGCAACGACGACACGGCCAATACCCTGGTGCTGGTCACCTCGGCGACCTGTGTTGCGATTCTGTGCCTGGCATCCTGGCTGGTGCCCAGCGGCCGCAGTGGCCGCAGAGGGCGTTCCTCGCGCCGGAGCGCGTCATGAGCCTGTTGGTCGATATCGAATGCCGCTTGGGGGGCGATGATGATGGTTTCCTGTTGCGGCCGCGCTGGCGCACCGATGCCCGGCGTGTCGCGCTGTTTGGCCCATCGGGTTCGGGCAAGAGCCTGACGATGCAGGCGATCGCCGGCCTGTTGCGCCCCGACCGAGGGCGCATCGAGGTCGCCGGGCGGGTGCTGTTCGACAGCGAAACCGATGTGGATGTGCCGCCCCGCGACCGGCGGCTGGCCTATCTGTTCCAGGACTACGCGCTGTTTCCCCATTTGACGGTGCGCCAGAACATCGGTTTCGGCTTGCGGCGCGGATGGCTGAACCTGCATGGCCGCCGCGACCTGCCGGAACAGGCGCAGCGCTGGGTCCAGGCCTTTGGCCTGGTCACCTTGCTGGATCGCTATCCTGCCGAATTGTCCGGTGGCCAGCGTCAGCGCGTGGCTCTGGCACGGGCGCTGTCCACGGACCCAGGGCTGTTGCTGCTGGACGAACCGCTGTCGGCCCTGGACGCGGGGCTCAAGGCACGGATGCGCGACGAACTCGCGCAACTACAGCGTGACATCGATATCCCGACGGTGCTGATCACGCACGACCTGGCCGATGTCCGGGTCCTGGCGGACGAGGTCTTTCACATCGCCCACGGTGAAATCCAGGGCCAGGCCGAACAGGTCGTTCAGGCCTGACGCAAGACGTCTGACACCGCAACCCCAGTCGTTCAGATTCAGGCCGGGTCGGCCGGGGCCGGCGCAGGGGCTCAGTCTATTGTGCCGATCAGCACGTCGGTGGCCTGGAAGCAGGCCACTGCCATGGCGCCAGGGGGCAGCTTGCCATCCGGTGCATTGGGGTCGGCCAGCCCGGTGATGCGTACTGTCGGGCTGACGTCCAGGGTGATTTCCGTCAGGGTGCCGTCGTCTGCGCGGTGGCCGATGCGGCCGGTCCAGCGATTGAGGCCTTCGGGAACCGTGTCCGGTTCGCCGGAATCTTCCGGTAGGATGCGGACTGCCTGGGCCTTCAGAAACGCCAGCGCGCGCCGGCCTTTGGACAGGCCCAGCCTTTCGGTGCTGGCGTGGGTCAGCGTGGCGATCAGGCAGGTGTCCTGGCCCAGGTCCAGCCGGATGCGGTCGTTGATGCGGCCGGATTCGATGGCGCCGATGATGCCTTCGTAGCGGTTGCGCGCCGAAGTCTGCAGCGCCATGCTGTGCAGCAGATCCAGATGCCGGGTGCCGTCGGGGCCGAAGCGCGACAGGGCTTCCATGAAGCGCTGGTGTTCGGCCTGGGCCGCCTGGTACCAGGCGATGAGTTCCCGCGCCCGCTGGGTCAGGTGCGCCCCGCCGCCGCGCTTGCCGCCGGTGACGCGTTCGACCAGCAGGCCGCCGGCCAGGTTGTTCATCATGTCCACGGCGTCCCAGGCCGCTTTGTAGCTGAGCCCGACTTTGCGTGCCGCCGCGCTGATGGAGCCTTCGGTGCCGATGGCGGCCAGCAAGGCCATGCGGCGTTCCGTCCCCCAGCTCTGGTCGCCGCTGCGCAGGCTCAGTGTGGTGCTCAGTTCGAGAGATTGGGTATGCGTCATGAAAGCAGTGTACGCGGCGATCAGAGGCGACTCAAGCGTGCCGGGCGGCCAGGCTGGCGGCGTAGCCATGCAGCATGTCGGGCCAGGCGGGCTGCCAGCCGCTGGCCCGTAGTCGCGCATTGGACAGGCGCTTGCCGCTGGGCGGGCGGCTTTCCCGGGCCGGCGCTGGCCCGCCGGCCATCTGCGCCAGGGCGTCGTAGAAGGCTGCCGTGGGCATCGGGTGGTCGTCCGTGCCGATGTAGCAAGGCTGGGGGTCGGCCAGGGCCAGCAGATGGACGCAGGCCCGGACCGCATCGTCGATGTGGATCCGATTGGCCCAGTGCCCGGGTCCGTCCGGGGCGATGATGCGTCCTGCGCGCAGGCCGTCGGCCAGGCGCAGTCGTCCGGGGCCATACAGGCCCGACAGGCGCAGGGCGATGCCGCGTCCGGGCAGTCGATCCTGCAGCAGGGTTTCGGCGTCCAGCATCGCTGCGCCACGAAAGTCGGTAGGGGCGGGAGGGGTGCGCTCGTCCACCACGGCGTCCGGCCCTGGCCCCCAGACGGCGGTGGAATCGACCAGTACGCAGCGCTGCAACTGGTCAGGGTGGGGCAGGGCGTCCAGCAATGCCCGCAGGCCCAGGGGGTAGGCCTGGGCGTAGGACGCGGGCGTGCGGGTATCTGGCGCGGGGGCGTACAGAATGTGGGTGATGGGGCCGGGGGCGCCGACCGGGACGGCGTTCAGGGCGGCGGGCTTGCCCAGGTCGGCTTGCAGCCAGTGGATGCGGTCGCCTGGCCGGGCGTCCATGCGCCGCCGGCGCAGGCCGGCGCAGAACCAGGCCTGCGGGTCCAGTGCGCCAGCGGTGCGCACGCATAGATCGCCGCCGACGAGCAGCAGGGTGCGCGCCGTCATCGCAGCCCCCGTGCTTGAAGCCCCTGCGCAGCCTTACCGAATAGAATGTCCTTTTCCATGTCAGTACAGTCTATCCCATGAGCGATTCTTTTCCCCTGCGTCGCAGCCATCCCGATGAACTGATCGTGGGTCTGGTGTCCGTATCCGATCGGGCCTCGTCCGGCGTCTACCAGGATCAGGGCATACCCGCCCTGCGGGACTGGCTGGATGCCGCGCTGACGCGGCCCCCGCAAGTGCTCGCCCGGCTGGTTCCCGACGAGCGGGCCGGCATTGCGGCCGTCTTGCGCGAACTGGTGGACGATGCGCGCTGCGACCTGGTGCTGACGACGGGGGGGACCGGGCCGGCCAGGCGCGACGTGACCCCCGAGGCCACGCTGGATGTGGCAACCCGCGAGATGCCCGGTTTTGGCGAACAGATGCGCCAGGTCAGTCTCAAGTTCGTGCCGACGGCCATTCTGTCGCGCCAGGTGGCGGTGATTCGCGAATTGCCGGATCATGCGGCCCTGATCGTGAACCTGCCCGGCCAGCCCAAGGCCATCCGGGAAACACTGGAGGGGCTGCGTGGCGAAGACGGCGCCGTCCTGGTGCCGGGGATTTTCGCGGCGGTGCCCTATTGTCTGGATCTGATCGGCGGGCCTTACGTCGAAACGCGCGACGATGTCGTGCGGGCGTTCCGGCCCAAATCCGCGCGGCGCGGTGTCCAGCATTGATTCACGTTCCGCCTTAAAATCCCTGAATCTGCTTTTTCCACCATTCCATTTTCTTCTGGAGGTCCAGCCATGGCCCTGGTTTCCATGCGTCAGCTCCTCGATCACGCAGCCGAGCACGGCTACGGGATTCCTGCCTTCAACGTCAATAACCTGGAACAGGTCCAGGCCATCATGGAGGCCGCCGACCAGACCGACAGCCCCGTGATCATGCAGGCCTCTGCGGGCGCGCGCAAATATGCGGGCGAAGGTTTCCTGAAATACCTGATCCAGGCAGCGGTCGAATCCTATCCGCACATCCCCGTGGTCATGCACCAGGATCACGGCCAGTCGCCCGATGTGTGCCGCGGCGCCATCGAATTGGGCTTTTCCAGCGTCATGATGGATGGCTCGCTGATGGCCGATGGCAAGACGATCGCTTCCTACGAATACAACCTGGACGTGACCCAGCAGGTCGTTGCCATGGCTCATAAGCTGGGCGTCACCGTGGAAGGCGAACTGGGTTGCCTGGGATCCCTGGAAACCATGAAGGGCGACAAGGAAGACGGCCATGGCGCCGAAGGCACCATGACCCGCGAACAGTTGCTGACCGACCCCGAACAGGCGGCGGATTTCGTCAAGCGGTCCCAGCTGGATGCCCTGGCTATTGCAGTGGGCACCAGCCACGGCGCCTACAAATTCACCCGCAAGCCCACGGGCGACATCCTGTCGGTGCAGCGGATCAAGGAAATCCACGCGCGCTTGCCCAACACGCACCTGGTGATGCACGGCAGTTCCAGCGTGCCCCAGGAACTGCTGGCGGAAATCCGCCAGTTCGGCGGCGACATGAAGGAAACCTATGGCGTGCCTGTGGAAGAACTCCAGGAAGCCATCAAGTTCGGCGTGCGCAAGGTCAACATCGACACCGACATCCGTCTCGCCATGACCGGCGCGATCCGTCGTTTCCTGGCCGAAAACCCCAGCAAATTCGACCCGCGCGAATACCTGAAACCGGCGCGCGAAGCTGCAAAGAAAATCTGCCTGGCCCGCTACGAGCAGTTTGGCGCGGCTGGCCATGCGTCCAAGATCAAGGCCATCCCGCTGTCCGACATGGCCGCGCGCTATGCCTCCGGCGAACTCCAGCAAATGGTGAAATAAATCCGCATGAAGGCCCTGCTCCAATCCTCCATCGAGTCGCTGCCCCTGCTGGGGCGCGGCAAGGTCCGCGACATGTATGCCGTGGGCGAAGACAAGCTGCTCATCGTCGCCACTGACCGGATCTCGGCCTTCGACGTGATTCTCGACGACCCCATCCCCGGCAAGGGCCAGGTCCTGACGGCGCTGACTGAATTCTGGCTGGGGCGCCTGGGGCATCTGATCCCCACGCACGCTACCGGCATTGCACCGGAAGACGTGGTTGCTCCGGGCGAACGCGAACAGGTGGCCGGGCGGGCCATGGTGGTCAAACGCCTGGAACCCATCCTGGTCGAAGCCGTCGCACGCGGCTACCTGATCGGTTCAGGTTGGAAGGACTACCAGGCCAGTGGCGCGGTCTGCGGCATTGCCTTGCCGCCCGGACTGCGCCAGGCCGAACGCCTGCCCGAACCGATCTTCACGCCTGCGGCCAAGGCCGAATTCGGCCAGCACGACGAAAATGTCGATTTCAACTATGTCGTCGCGCAGGTGGGGGCCGATCTGGCCGCCGAACTGCGCCGTGTCACCTTGGCCCTGTATGCCGAGGCAGCCGAATACGCGCGCGGCCGGGGCATCCTGATCGCCGACACCAAGTTCGAATTCGGCCTGGACGTGCGCGGCACGCTGCACTTGATGGACGAAGTCCTGACGCCGGATTCTTCGCGCTTCTGGCCAGCGGATGGCTACGCGGTGGGCATCAGTCCGCCGTCCTTCGACAAGCAGTTCGTGCGTGATTGGCTCGAAACCCAGGACTGGGACAAGACCGCACCGGCGCCGCGCCTGCCCGCCGACGTGCTCGAACGCACGGCGGCCAAATACCGCGAGGCCCTGGATCGTCTGACGCAGGGGGCGAAATGAGCCGGCGCCCCGTGGTCGGCCTGATCATGGGCTCGTCCAGCGACTGGGACGTCATGCGCCACGCGGCGGCGGTATTCGATGAATTCGGGATCGCGTTCGAATCCCGGGTCGTGTCCGCGCATCGCATGCCGCTGGACATGGTCGAATACGGCGCGCAGGCCGTGGAACGCGGGCTGCGCGCCATTGTGGCGGGGGCGGGGGGCGCGGCCCACCTGCCCGGCATGATGGCGGCGCTGACGCCGGTGCCGGTGTTCGGCGTGCCCGTGCCTTCGCGCCACCTGCGCGGCGAAGATTCCCTGCTGTCCATTGTGCAGATGCCGCGCGGCGTGCCGGTAGGGACTTTCGCCATTGGCGAGGCAGGTGCGGCCAATGCGGCCCTGCACGTCGTGGCCAACCTGGCCATGACCGATCCAGCGTTGCTGCGGCAACTCCAGGATTTCCGAGCGCGCCAGACGGCGGCCGCGCGTGCCATGGCCGTGCCGCCGGAGGCGTCATGAATCCGACGGACGCAGGCGCGTTCTTGCCCCCGGGCGCCTGGCTGGGCGTGCTGGGCGGCGGCCAGCTGGGGCGCATGTTCTGCCAGTCCGCCCAGGCACTGGGCTATCGGGTGATGGTGCTCGACCCGGATGAATCCTGTCCGGCGGGCATGGTGGCGGATGCGCATATCCGCGCGGCCTATGACGATATGAATGGGCTTGACCAGCTGGCGCAGCGCTGCGCTGCCGTGACCATGGAATTCGAGAACGTTCCGGCCGACAGCCTGCGCCATCTGGCGCGATCACGGGTTGTCGCGCCCTCGGGCGATGCCGTCGCGGTGGCCCAGGACCGGCTGGCGGAAAAATCCTATATCCAGGCAGCCGGTGTGCCGGTGGCCGCCCATGCGGCCATCCGCTCTCCGGATGATGTGGATACCTGTCCCGACGCGCTGTTCCCGGGCATCCTCAAGACGGCCCGCCTTGGCTACGATGGCAAAGGCCAGGTCCGCGTGGCATCGCGTGACGATGCCCGACAGGCATTCGACGGCTTGCGCGGGGTGCCGTGCGTCCTCGAAGCCCTGCAGCCCCTGGACTACGAGATCTCGGTGGTACTGGCGCGCGATCTGCGCGGCCATGCCGTCAGCTATCCACCGGCGCGCAATGTCCACCGGGACGGCATTCTGGCGCTGTCGGTCGCCGATGGTTCCGTGCCGGCCCCGGTCGCCGACCAGGCGCGTGCCTACGCATCGTCCCTGGCCGATCACCTGGATTACCACGGCGTGCTGTGTGTGGAATTTTTTGTGTTGCGCGATGGCCGCGTGCTGGCCAACGAAATGGCGCCGCGCCCCCATAACAGCGGTCACTACACCCAGGACGCATGCCTGGTCAGCCAGTTCGAGCAGCAGGCGCGCATCATGGCCGGGTTGCCGCTGGGGGATACTGGCACGCTGCGGCCAGCCGCCATGCTCAATCTGCTGGGGGATCTGTGGTTCGATGCGCAGGGACAGCAGCGCGAGCCGGACTGGGCGGGCGTGCTGGCCGTGCCCGGCACCCGCCTGCACCTGTACGCCAAATCCGATGCGCGTCGAGCCCGGAAGATGGGTCATGTGAATATCCTGGGCGAGGATGCCGCGCAGTTGCGCGAACGCATCGCCCGGGTGTCGGCCGTGCTGGGGCTGT
>NZ_JAVERO010000086.1:0-9082 GCF_034007085.1 Castellaniella sp.
GTCGGCAATGGCCAGGAAGACGGCGTGACTCAGGGGCCTCTCATCGACGAGGCGGCCGTGGCCAAGGTGCGGGAACATATCGCGGATGCGGTCGCCCAGGGCGGGCGGATCCTGGCCGGGGGGCATCCCCATGCCCTGGGGCATACGTTCTTCGAGCCGACTGTGCTGGCCGATGCCCTGCCCACGATGAAACTCGCCCGCGAGGAAACCTTCGGCCCGCTGGCGCCACTGTTCCGTTTCCGTGACGATGCCGATGTCATCCGCATGGCCAACGATACGGAATATGGCCTGGCGGCCTATTTCTACAGCCGCGACATCGGTCGGGTGTGGCGCGTGGCCGAGGCGCTGGAATACGGCATGGTGGGCATCAATACCGGGCTGCTCTCCAACGAAGCCGTGCCCTTTGGCGGGGTCAAGCAATCCGGATTGGGTCGAGAAGGTTCGCACTATGGGCTGGACGACTATCTGGTGGTCAAGTACCTGTGCATGGGCGGTCTGTGATGGTCTGACTGGCCAGGGCCGCGCCGGTGGATCGCCGCGCGCGGCTCTTTTGTTGCATCTGTATCTGCTGCGCCGCGCCACGAGTTACAAATTTGGCCGATAATCTCGTTTTGCCTAGACGGGGTTTAATTGAACGCCTCACATCTGTCCGCGACGCTCGGTTGGCCGATCATTGGGATCGTGGCCTTCATGGTGGGTGGCCTGATCGTCGTGTCGGAACGCTGGCATGGTCGCCTGACGGGCGATACGGACATGCACAAGCCACAAGCCATGCACGCCCGCGCGGCGCCCCGGGTCGGGGGGCTGGCGGTCGTGGCGGGCAGTCTGGCGGGCCTGCTGGTGCTGGGGCCCAGCAACATGACCCTGACCTGGCTGTGGCCGGCGCTGTTCGTGTCGGCGCTGCCGGTGTTCGTCGCCGGGCTCCTGGAAGACATCACCAAGGACATCGGTTCCGGCAAACGCCTGTTGGCGGCCTTTGTGTCGGCCGCCATCGCCTGGTGGCTGCTGGGCGGCGTCTCGCGCGTGGGGCTGTCGTGGGCCGACACGCTGCTGTCGAGCTGGCCCATCATTTCTCTGCTGTTTACCATGGTGGCGGTCGGTGGCTGCACGCACGCCTTGAACATCATCGACGGCATGAACGGCCTGGCGGGCATGATCGCCACCTTGATGGCCGTGTCGCTTGCCCTGGTGGCCTGGCAGGTCCAGGACATCCCCATCTTTCTCATTGCCACGGCCCTGGCTTCGGCCACCCTGGGTTTTCTGGTCTGGAATTTTCCCTTCGGGCGTGTCTTCCTGGGGGATGGCGGGGCGTATTTCGTTGGTTTCATGCTGGCGGAACTGGCGGTGCAGCTGGTCGTGCGCAATCCCGGCGTGTCTCCCTTCTATGCGCTGGCCGTGCTGTTCTACCCGGTCTTCGAGACCCTGTTTTCCATTTGGCGGCGCAAGTTCAAGCGCGGTGTGCCGGTTGATCAGCCCGATGCGTTGCATCTGCATCAGCTGGTGTTTCGCCGCCTGGTGCGCATCACGTTCAGCCGCGACCGTCGGCATGCGCTGCCGGCGCTGTGCAATGCCATGACTTCCCCCTATCTGTGGGTGCTGGCCCTGATCGGGCTGGTGCCTGCCACGCTCTGGTGGGACAACGCCTGGGTGCTGTGCCTGAGCATGGGGGTCTTTGCCGGCGTCTACATCTGGCTGTACATCCGCCTGGTCACCTGGCGGCGGCCGCGCTGGTTGTTGCTGCCTTCTCTGGGCCGTGGCGTGCGGCGAGATTAAAATTCCATCCTGTCAATCGGCGCTGATGCCGGGGAGAACCAAATGAACATTCAGGACGTCCGTCTGGCCGTCGTCGGCCTGGGATATGTGGGCCTGCCGCTGGCGGTCGAATTCGGCAAGCACCGCGATGTGCTGGGCTTCGACATCAATACGCGGCGCATCGAGGAACTGCGCGCTGGCCGCGATCACACGCTGGAGGTCGATGGGCCGGAACTGGCCCAGGCCACGCATCTGCGCTATTCGGCCGATCCCGCCGAACTGGCCGCCGCCAATGTGTTCATCGTTACCGTCCCCACGCCCATCGACGAATACAAGCAGCCGGACCTGACGCCCCTGGAGCGCGCCAGCGAGACCATCGGCCGTATCCTCAAGCGCGGCGACATCGTCATCTACGAATCCACGGTCTATCCTGGCGCCACCGAAGAGGTCTGCGTGCCGGTGCTGGAACGGGTTTCAGGCCTGAAGTTCAACGTCGATTTCTATGCAGGCTACAGCCCGGAACGCATCAACCCGGGCGACAAGCAGCACCGGGTTTCCACCATCCGCAAGGTCACCTCGGGCTCTACGCCCGAGGTCGCCGACCTGGTCGACGAACTCTATCGCCAGATCATCACGGCGGGTACGCACAAAGCGCCCTCGATCAAGGTCGCCGAGGCCGCCAAGGTCATCGAAAACACTCAACGCGATGTGAACATCGCACTGATCAACGAACTGGCGCTGATCTTCAACCGCCTGGGCATCGACACGCTGGACGTGTTGCAGGCCGCTGGTACCAAATGGAATTTCCTGCCGTTCCGGCCCGGTCTGGTGGGTGGGCACTGCATCGGCGTCGATCCGTACTACCTGACCCACAAGGCGCAGTCCATCGGCTATCACCCGGAAATCATCCTCGCCGGCCGCCGCCTGAACGATTCCATGGGCAGTTATGTCGTATCCCAGCTGGTCAAGGCCATGACCAAGCGCCGCATCCAGGTACAGGGCTCGCGCGTACTGGTGATGGGCCTGACCTTCAAGGAAAACTGCCCCGACCTGCGCAATACCCGCGTCGTGGATATCGTGCGCGAACTGGGCGAATACAGCATCGATGTGGATGTCTACGACCCCTGGGTCGATGCGGCCGAGGCGCAGCACGAATACGGTTTGACGCCCGTCGCCAAGCCGGCGGTGGGTGCCTACGACGGCATCATCCTGGCCGTGGCGCACGAGCAGTTCGCCGCCATGGGGGCCGCCGCGCTGCGCGCGCTGGGCAAGCCGGAACACGTGCTGTACGACCTGAAATACGTGCTCGCCGCCGACGAGTCCGACCTGCGTCTCTGAGGTTCCGGCATGACTTCCCGCTATGAATCCGTCCGGGCTGACTTGCAGGCGCAACCCCGGACCTGGCTGGTCACAGGCTGCGCCGGCTTCATCGGCTCCAACTTGCTGGAAACCCTGCTGGGCCTGGACCAGACGGTCGTGGGCCTGGATAATTTTGCCACCGGCTACCAGCGTAATCTGGACGAGGTCGAATCCCGCGTCAGCCCCGCGCAATGGGCGCGCTTCCGTTTCATCGAAGGCGATATCCGTGACCTGGATACCTGCCGCCAGGCCGTCAAGGGCGTGCGCCATGTGCTGCACCAGGCGGCACTGGGTTCGGTGCCGCGTTCGCTGAACGACCCGATCACCACCAACGCAGTCAATGTCGGTGGGCAGCTCAACATGCTGGTGGCCGCGCGTGATGCCCAGGTGGCATCCTTTGTCTATGCAGCTTCCAGTTCGACCTATGGCGATCACCCCGGCCTGCCCAAGGTCGAGGACCGGATCGGCAAGCCGCTGTCGCCCTACGCAGTCACCAAGTACGTCAACGAACTGTATGCCGATGTCTTCGCGCGTGCGTATGGTTTCCAGGCCGTTGGCTTGCGTTATTTCAACGTCTTTGGCCAGCGCCAGGACCCGGATGGTGCCTATGCGGCCGTGATCCCGAAATGGGTCTCGTCGATGATCCGCGGCCAAGAGGTCGTGATCAACGGCGACGGCGAAACCAGCCGCGATTTCTGCTACATCGACAATGTGGTCCAGGCCAATGTGCTGGCGTCCCTGGCCGGGCCCGACGGGGTCAACCAGGTCTACAACGTGGCTTTCAATGCGCGCACTTCGCTGAACGAACTGTTCGGGCATCTGCGTGACATTCTGGGGCGCAATGGCGTGGACTATGCGCTCGAGCCACGTCACGCCGATTTCCGCGCCGGCGACGTGCGTCATTCCCAGGCCGACATTGCCAAGGCGCGCGGCCTGCTGGGCTATGAACCGCAGTTCGACATTCTGCGGGGCCTGGAGATCGCCATGCCCTGGTACGTCCGGTTCCTGAGTTGATCGTGGCGTGTGGGGCCGACGCGTGAGGGCTGGTTGAGATGATCGCGCCGCTGAAGCGCCGGCTGGCGACCCTGCACGCCGATCATCGCCGCATCGCCCTGGGGGCGGCCCGGGTGGCGTTTTTCCTGTTACTGGGCAAGGCCGTGGGCGCGCTCAAGGAAATGGCCGTGGCGTATCGCTATGGCGTCAGTGACGCCGTGGATGCCTACCAGTTCACCCTGACGATCGCCAACTGGCTGCCGGTCACGCTGGTCGGCGCCTGCTCCGTGGTGCTGATCCCGGCGTTGGTGCGCAGCCGCCAGGGGGATCCCGCGAGGCATGGGCGCTTCCTGGGCGAATTACAGGCCTGGGCCTGGGCGCTGGGCGTCGGGGCTGCCGTGCTGCTGGGGCTGGTCTGGCCCATGGTCCTGGATGTGGCCGGGCAGGGCTTGTCGCCCGCCGTGCGGGACATGAGCCTGCTGCTGATCCTGGGGTTTGCGCCCGCCGCTTTCTTCACGATCTGGACGGGCCTGGGTGCGGCGCGCCTGCGGGCGCATGAACGCCACATCAACACCCTGCTCGACAGTGTGCCGGCCCTGGCGATCCTGATTTGTGTGCTGGCCGCGCCCGCTGGCGCAGGGATCCTGCCGTTGCTCTGGGGTACTCTGCTGGGCTATGCGATCCAGGCCGTGTGGCAGAATGCCCTGGCGCGTCGTGCCGATGGCGTACCGATGCGCCCGCGCCTGAGCCGGCATGCGCCCCAGTGGTCCAGCCTGGCGGCGGCTGCCGGGATCATGCTGGTCGGCCAGCTGGCCATGAGCTTTGTCGGGCCCATTGATCAGTACACGGCGGCGCAGCTGGGTGCCAATGCCAACGCCACGCTGGGCTATGCGGCGCGGCTGCTGTCCCTGATGATCGGGCTGGGGGCGGCCTCGGTCGGCCGTGCGGCCCTGCCGGTGCTGGCGGATATCCAGGCGCGGGGTGATGCCGCGCATGCCCGCGCCATGGCATTGAAATGGTCGTTCGCCCTGCTGGGCATCGGTGCTGTCGTAGTGCTGGTCGGCTGGTGGCTGGTGCCTGGACTGGTGTCATTGCTGTTCGAACGCGGCGCCTTCACGGCCCAGGACACGGTTGCGGTGGCGCAGGTGCTGCGTTGGGGCATGCTGCAGTTGCCGTTTTACTTCGGTGTGCTGATTCTGGTGCAGTTGCTGGCCAGCCAGAACCGCTATGGCTGGATGGCTGCGATCGCCGTCCTGAATTTCTGTCTCAAGGCCTGGATGAATGCCGTGCTGGCACCGGCCATGGGTACGGCGGGGATCATGCTGGCGACGGCCCTCATGTATGCCCTGTCCTATGTCTGTTATCTGTGCCTGGCCTGGCGTGCACGGCCGGGCAAGGAGTCTGCATGACCGATGATCGGGTCGATCTGATGATCGTCATTCATTCGCTGCGCGGCGGCGGTGCCGAGCGCGTGGCCGTGGACCTGGCTGCCGGCTGGCAGGAACGGGGCTGCCGGGTGATGATCGTGACCCAGACAGACGATCGTCACGATGCCTATCCGTTGCCGGATGGCGTGCGGCGCCACGCCCTGGGGCTGGCGGGTGACAGCGCAAATCCCGTAGGCGCCCTGTGGGGCAATCTGCTGCGGATCTGGGCGTTGCGCCGGCTGGTGCGGCGCCATCGTCCGGCGGTCGTACTGGGCATGATGACCCGTGGTTCTGTGCTGGCGGTACTGGCCGCGCGCGGCCGCGCGCGGGTGATCGCCACCGAACATGCCCATCCGCCCAGCCAGCCCCTGCCGGCCTTCTGGGAACGCTTGCGCCGCTGGACCTATCCGCGTGCCGATGCCGTCATCGCCCTGACGCGAGGGACGGCCCAGTGGCTGGACGAACACTTGCCCGGCGTGCGGGCCCAGGTCATTCCCAATGCCGTGCGCTGGCCGCTGGTTGCTGGCGAGCCGGTGCTCGATCCTTCGCGCCCGCCGGGTCGCCGCCGGCTGCTGGCCGTGGGCCGCTTGCATCCGGTCAAGGGATTCGATGGCCTGTTGCGGGCCTTTGCCCAACTGGCGGCACCGTTTCCCGACTGGGATCTGGTCATTCTGGGCGAAGGCGATCAGCGCAGCGCGCTGGAAGCCCTGCGCGACGAACTGGGGCTGGGCGACCGTGTCAGCCTGCCGGGGCGCGTCGGCAACATGGCGGACTGGTATGGCGCGGCGGACCTGTATGTGCTCAGTTCCCAGGCCGAGGGCCTGTCCAATACGCTGATCGAGGCCATGGCCTGCGGTCTGCCATGCGTCGCCACGGATTGCGACACCGGTCCCCGGGAGGTCATCCGCGAGGGCCTGGATGGGGTGCTGGTCCGGCCGATCGATGATCCGGATGCACTCGCGGCCGGACTGGCCGGGCCGATGGCCGATGCCGATTTGCGGGCGCGGCTGGGCAGTCGGGCTGCCGATGCGCGCGATCGGTTCGGCGCGGCGCGCATCATGGCCCTGTGGGAACAGGTGTTCCAGGGCCGGAGGGTCAATTGATGCCGAATACGCGACTCCCCTGAACAGGACGCCGGATGCGCATCCTGTTTCTCGTCAGTTCCATGCATGGCGGCGGCGCCGAGCGCGTGGCCGCCACCCTGGCCAATGCCTGGGCGCGGCGCGGCGACGACGTCACCCTGGTGTGCTGCTATTCCGGACGCGGGCGCTGCGACCAGGCCCTGGACCCGGGCGTGCGCCTGGTGTGGCTGGCCGATCGCGTGCGCGGCCCGGCCTGGCTGCGGCCCGTCGCCAAGCTCGCCGCCCTGCGGCGTCTGGCGCGGGAATGCCGGCCGGACCGGGTGCTGTCCTTCCTGACCAACGTCAATGTGACGGCGCTGCTGGCCTTGCGCGGCCTGGACCTGCCGATCGTCGTGGGCGAACGCACCGACCCGGCCCACAGCGTCAATCTGGAACCCAGTCTGCGTTGGTTGCGGCGCTGGACCTATCCCTGGGCCCGCCGTGTGGCCGTGCAGACCTGGCGCGCCGCGCGCCATCTGCGCGCTGTCGTGCCGGGTGCGCGGCGCATCGCGGTGATCCCCAACCCGCTGCCCGATGGACTGCCCGGCATCCGGCCGCATGAGCCGGCCGGGCCCCGCCGCACGTTGGCCGCTCTGGGGCGTTTCAATCCCGTCAAACAGTTCGACCGCCTGATCGAAAATTTTGCGGTGATTGCATCAGATTGTCCGCAGTGGGATCTGTGCATCTGGGGGATGGCGTCCAGCGGGCGGCCTGTCAGCAGCGCGTCCGCGAACTGGGGCTGGAATCCCGCATCCGCTTGCCAGGCTTCAGCCGGGCACCCTGGGCAGACCTGGCCGCTGCCCATGCCTTCGTGCTGAATTCCCGTGTCGAGGGTTTTCCGAATGCGCTGCTTGAAGCCATGGCCCTGGGATTGCCCTGCGTGGCGACCGACTGCCCTTCTGGGCCATCGGAACTGACGCTGGACGGGCGTCTGGCGGAACTGGTGCCTTTGGACGATGAGGCGGCGCTGCGTCAGGCCCTGTTGCAGGTGATGCATGCCAGCCCTGCCGAGCGCGAAGCCCGGGGGCGGGTTGCGGCCGAATCGGTGCGGGCCCGCTATGGGCTGGACGCCGTCCTGCGAGCCTGGGATGATGCCTGGATGGATGCGGACGGGGCGATTGGCATCGATGACGACGGTTCCCGTCCGGCATCGTGATGGTGACCCTGAATTCCAAGGAACGCTCATGAATGGAAACGATGCAGGCGGGTCTGCCGCTCGCCAACCGGACCGGGACTCAGGGCCTGCTGTAGCGCAGGATCCTCTGCAAGTCATGCACGTGATTTCGGGCCTGCTGCATGGGGGTGCCGAGACTGTGCTGTTGCGCCTGGCCACGGCCCCTGGCGGCACGGCCCGGCATACGGTGGTGTCCATGCGCGGCGAAGGCGTCATGGGCGCGCGGCTGCGCGAGGCCGGCATCGAGGTGATCTGCCTGGACATGCAGGGCTGGGCGGGCAACGTGCGCGGCCTGTGGCGTTTGTTCCGGCTGCTGCGCGCGCGTCGGCCCGACGTGGTGCAGACCTGGATGTATCACGCCGACCTGATCGCCGGTCTTGTGGCACGGCTGGCCGGCATTCGCGCCGTGGCCTGGGGTGTGCGCAATTCGGGGGTCAGCCTGGGGGAAAGCAGCCGGTCTTCCCGCATCGCGGCCTGGGCCTGCGCCCGGGTGTCCGGCTGGGTGCCTGGGGTGATCGTGACCTGCGCCCGCAAGGCGGCCGAAGTCCATCGGGCCTGGGGCTATCGCGCCGACCGGATGCTGGTGGTGCCCAATGGCTACGACCTGGATGTCTGGCATCCGGACTCCGCAGGGACCGCCGACCTGCGCGCCCGTTGGGGCGTGCCGGACGGCGCACCGCTGCTGGGCAGCGTGGCCCGCTGGAATCCCCTGAAGGACCACGAAAACCTGCTGGCAGCGCTGGCCTTGTCCGTACGCGCGCATCCGGATCTGCGCTGTGTGCTGATCGGGCAGGGCATGTCGCGTGACAACGCTGACCTGATCGCGCTGGCGCGGCACTACGGTCTGCTGGACCACCTGATCTTTTTGGGGCGGCGCGACGACGTGCCGGTACTGATGCGAGCGCTGGACATCCACGTGCTGTCGAGCAAGGCCGAAGGGTTTCCCAATGTCGTATCCGAGGCCATGGCATCCGGCGTGGCCTGCGTGGTGACCGACGTGGGCGATGCGGCGGACATCGTAGGCGAGCACGGCTGGGTCGTACCGCCCGGGGACGCGTCCGCCCTGGCGGGCGCCCTGACTCAGGCGATGGATGCCGTGCGTGATCCGCACTGGCCGGCACGCCGCGATGCGGCCCGGGCTTGTGTCGAGCAGCGCTACAGCCTGCAGGCCATGGTCGATCGCTACGAGACCGTCTGGCGTCGGCTGGCCGCTGATTTTCCGGCGGTCGGGGCGGGGCGGGCGCAGGGCAGTCGGG
>NZ_JAVERO010000087.1:0-9081 GCF_034007085.1 Castellaniella sp.
TCGAAGGCGCTCTGCGCAAGGTTTCCGCCTACGCCAACTTCCACGGCCGCGACGTGCTGACCGTCGAAGTCTGCAAGGAAGCCCTGAAAGACCTGCTGTCGGTCTCCAACAGCCAGATCACCGTGGAAAACATCCAGAAGACCGTGGCCGATTTCTATAAAATCAAGGTCGCCGACATGTATTCCAAGCGCCGGCCCGCGAACATCGCGCTGCCCCGGCAGATCGCCATGTATCTGGCCAAGGAACTCACCCAGAAAAGCCTGCCGGAAATCGGCGATCTGTTCGGCGGACGCGACCACACCACCGTGCTGCACGCAGTCCGCAAGATCACCGACCTGCGTGCCAAGCAGACCGAACTGAACCACGCCCTCCACGTACTCGAGCAAACTCTCAAAGGATAGGAAGATGCCTCTCATCATTCAAGCGACCCGCGATGCCGTGCTCAAGCCCCTGACGATGGTGGTGGGGATCGTCGAACGGCGCAACACGCTGCCGATCCTCGCCAACGTGCTGATCCGCAAACAGGCCAACCAGCTTGAATTCCTGGCCAACGACCTGGAAGTCCAGATCACCACGCGCGCGGACTTTGGCGTGGGCGATGAAACCCAATCCACCACCGTGGCGGCCCGCAAACTGCTCGATATTCTGCGCGCCCTGCCCGAAACGGGCGACGTCCGGCTGTCGCTCGACGAAGCCAAACTCACCGTCCAGGCCGGCCGCAGCCGTTTTGCCCTGCAAACGCTGGACGCTGCCGACTATCCCACGGTCACGCAGGCCGAACAATGGTCCGCCACTTTTTCCATGTCCCAGAAGGCCCTGAAAAACCTGTTCAACCAGGTACATTTCGCCATGGCCCAGCAGGACATCCGCTACTACCTGAACGGCCTGCTGCTGGTGCTCGAACCCGGCCTCGTGCGGGCCGTGGCCACCGACGGTCACCGGCTGGCCCACAGCGGCCTGACCGTCCAGGATCAAGCCGCCACGCTGGATGTGATCATCCCGCGCAAGACCATCCACGAAATGCAGCGCCTGCTGTCCGATGATGAACAGGCCAGCGTCCAGATCGATGTCGCCGCCAGCCAGATCCGATTCCGCTTCGACGACATCGAGGTCGTCTCCAAACTGGTCGAAGGCAAATTCCCCGACTACCGCCGCGTCATCCCCACCGGCTATACACGGCATTTCGACATTGCCCGCGAAGCCCTCCAGGCCGCCCTGCAACGCACCGCCATCCTGACCACCGACAAACTCAAGGGTGTGCGCCTGCAACTGGGCGACAACCTGCTGCGCCTGTCCTCGTCCAACGCCGAACAGGAAGAAGCCCGCGAAGAACTCGAAGTCGAATACGCCCAGGAACCGCTGGACGTCGCCTTCAACGTCAGTTATCTGCTCGACGTGCTGTCCAATATCAAGACCGACTCCGTGCGCTGGTCCGTGCAGCCCGACGCCAATGCCTCCGTGCTGATCACGCTGCCCAACGACGAAGAATTCAAATACGTCGTCATGCCGATGCGCATCTGATCGGCCCAGCCATCGACCCCCACGACGCCGACGGATTCAATCACAGGATATTCATGTCAGATTCCACCACCCAAAACACCCCGGCCACCGGCTACGGCGCCGATTCGATCAAGATGCTCAAGGGCCTGGAGGCCGTGCGCAAACGGCCGGGCATGTACATCGGTGACACATCCGACGGCACCGGCCTGCACCATATGGTCTTCGAGGTCGTGGACAACGCCATCGACGAAGCACTGGCCGGCTATTGCGACGATATCGTCGTCACCATTCATGCCGACAACAGCATCTCGGTCACGGACAATGGCCGCGGCATCCCCACCGCCATCCACAAGGACGACGAACACCACCGCAGCGCGGCAGAAATCGTCATGACCGAACTGCACGCTGGTGGCAAGTTCGACCAGAATTCCTACAAGGTATCCGGCGGCCTGCACGGCGTGGGCGTGTCCTGCGTCAACGCCTTGTCCGAATGGCTGCGCCTGACGATCTGGCGCAACGGCGAAGAACACCATATGGAATTCCGGCGCGGCGAACGGGTCGCACCGCTGGCCGTGACCGGTCCGGCCGAACGCACGGGCACCCGGGTCCACTATCTGGCCGATGCCCAGATCTTCACCAACATCGACTACACCTACGAAATCCTGGCACGCCGCCTGCGCGAACTGTCCTTCCTGAACAACGGGGTGAAAATCCGCCTCGTGGACGAGCGCACCGGCCAGGACGAAAACCTGGCCTTCCTGGGCGGGGTCAAAGGCTTTGTCCAGTACATCAATCGCGCCAAGACCGTCCTGCACGACAATATCTTCGCCGTATCGACCGAATCCGAGGCCGGCGGCGTGCGCGTCGGCGTCGAAGTCGCCATGCAATGGAACGACAGCTACGCCGAAACCGTGCTGTGCTTCACCAACAACATCCCGCAGCGCGACGGCGGCACCCATCTGACCGGCCTGCGCGCCGCCATGACCCGGGTACTGAACAAATACATCACCGACAACGAACTGGCCAAGAAAGCCAAGGTCGATACCACCGGCGACGATATGCGCGAAGGCCTGGCCTGCGTGCTGTCGGTCAAAGTCCCCGAACCCAAATTCAGCAGCCAGACCAAGGACAAGCTCGTTTCCAGCGAAGTCCGCCCTGCGGTCGAAGAAGCCGTCAGCCGCACGCTGGAAACCTGGCTGCTCGAAAACCCCAATGACGCCCGTGCGCTGTGCGCCAAGATCGTCGAGGCCGCCCGCGCCCGCGAGGCCGCTCGCAAGGCCCGCGAAATGACCCGCCGCAAGAGCGTCCTGGAAGGCGCCGGCCTGCCTGGAAAACTGGCCGACTGCCAGGAAAAAGACCCCGCCCTGTGCGAACTCTACATCGTCGAGGGCGACTCGGCCGGCGGTTCTGCCAAACAGGGCCGCGACCGCAAATTCCAGGCCATCCTGCCGCTGCGCGGCAAGGTCCTGAACGTCGAAAAGGCACGCTTCGACCGGCTGCTGTCCAGCGAACAGATCACCACCCTGATCACCGCCCTGGGCACCAGTATCGGGCCTGATTTCAATATCGACAAACTGCGCTATCACCGCATCATCATCATGACCGACGCGGACGTGGATGGCGCCCACATCCGCACCCTGCTGCTGACCCTGCTCTACCGCCAGATGCCGGCACTGATCGAACGCGGCTACGTCTATATTGCCCAGCCACCGCTCTACAAGGTCAAGGTCGGCCGCGAGGAACGCTACCTGAAGGACGACGCAGAAGAAGCCCAGTTCATGCTGCAGCTGGCGCTCAAGGACACGGAACTCACACCCGCCGCTGGCGCCGCGCCGATCACCGGCGATGCCCTGATGGATCTGGCACGCCAGTACGTCACCGCCGATTCGGTCATCGCCCGCCTGTCGCGCACACTGGACACCGAGGCGCTGACCGCCATGGCCGAAGGCGTGCAGATCAGCCTGGTGGACGAGGCCGCCGCCCGCGCCAGCGCCGCCGCGCTGGAACAGGCCCTGCACGACCCGAACGATCCCCAGGGTGTCCATGTGGAAGTCCAATTCGACGATACCGATGAATCCTGGCGTCTGGCAGTCATCCGTCCGCACTTCGGCAATCTGCGCGTCAGCGTGTTTGACCGCCATTTCGTGCGCGGCGGCGATTACGCCATCCTGGCTCGCACGGCCAAGACCTTCCTGGGCCTGATGGGCGAAGGCGCCGTCGTGCGCCGGGGCACGGGCGACAAAATCAAGGAAAAGTCCGTCTCCGACTTCCGCGAAGTCATGCAATGGCTGCGCACCGAAGCCGAACGCGGCATCAGCAAACAGCGCTACAAGGGTCTGGGTGAAATGAACCCGGAACAGCTCTGGGAAACCACCATGAACCCGGCCGTGCGCCGCCTGCTGCGTGTGCAGATCGAGGACGCCATCGCCGCCGACGAGATCTTTGTCACCCTGATGGGCGACAACGTCGAACCGCGCCGCGCCTTCATCGAAACACACGCCTTGCAGGCGGGGAACATCGACGTGTGATCATGTCGATTCCCATAATTAGTGAAAATTTCCCACAATTATTGAAAACCGATTCCCATAATTAGTGAAAAATCTGTAGCAGTGCAGATTTGCAAGCGGGCTCCGATACTTACAGCGGAGCCCGTTTCTTTTTGGCCGCGTATATCGAGGCAGTCGCTCGGCCAGGCCAAGAAGTCAATCGAAGCGTCTTTTAAGAGACTCGTGTTCGGAAGTTCTGTCTCGCTATATTGATAAGAAACATATAGTTTCAAAATAAATATAGAAGCGAACAAAAGCAGCAAATGCTTTTTTTTGGGAGTAGCTCTGGTCAATAAAATCTATGTTATTGATTTTTTTGATAAATATTCAGTCATGGTATTTCGGTGCATGAGTTAGTTTAATTCATGCTGGCTATCGAAAATAGAAAATTGATAGCTCAGGACTTGTCCTGCTAGATCGGATTGCATAGACTGAAACCCTTTACAAACTGCCTGAACCCGGCATGCATATGGACGTTATCGAACTGATCTATCGACTGAAGCGTGCCGGGCATACCCAAGTGAGCCTAGCCCAAGAGCTGGGCGTCAGCCGCGGCGTCGTGAACGACGTCATTCATGACAGAGGCGCGTCCTTGCGAGTCGCCTCCCATATCGCCGCCGTGGTCGGGGTTGATGTAGACCAACTCTGGCCGGATCGTTATAAAGACCGTCCACAACCTCGCCACGTGGGCACACGCCCTGACTCGAAGGAGGAATGCCAGCCAGAAAAATAAAAGCCGAACAACTTTCGTCGCTCGGCTTTTGCCCCTTGGAAGGGGGAATACTGCATCTGGTACATACAGTATTGCTGCTTCCTAGGGCTTAAGTCAAGCCAAAACCCCCCAAAAGTAACGCATTGTTTCTCTGCGCCTAGGTGCAGAGCGGGTGTTGTTGCGCCTCCCACCTGCATGGTCGGCCTAGGCACTGGGGACCCTTTTACTTAAAAACTGGAGCAGTCGCATGGTCAACCCATCCAAAAAAAACCCACGGTCACGCACGGTGATCACGCCATCGGGCGGAATCGTGCGGGGAAAATTCCCAAGCCGCAAAGCCGCTCGTATGGTTCATCACGAAGGTCTCTTGGAGCTTGGGGCATGTCTATTTTTCGAACTCTCGCCGCGTGTCATCTCGTACCAAGAGCAGCCACCGAAAATCCAGTACGCGGACAATAACCGCCTACGCGTCTACACCCCGGACTTTGAACTGCTTCTCGACGACGGCAATACCGTACTCGTCGAGGTCAAACCCAAAGCCATTCTGGATCGTCCAGAAATTCGCCAGAAATATGACCTGATCACTAGCCACATGCAGCGCGACGACCAGCCATTCAGCATCCTGACTGACAAATGCATACGGAGGGAGCCGCGCCTCAGCAATCTACACCTTGCTTATAGAGCACTGGCCGCACACAGTCCCTCACAAGCACGCCTGGAGAGCATCCTACCTCAGCTTATTGCTCTACAGAACCCGAGCATTCACTTGGTCAACTCAATACTGAGGCCTCACAAGATATCCGCCTTTGACCTCTTGGCAGGTGGATATATGACCTGTGATTTAACACAGCCATTGAATTCTTCAACACTGGTTTCCATTAGCGAGGAGCGCGAACATGACTGGGTTCAGCTTTCAAAAGAACTATCGCTTTGAGCACCATGGCGTGGAGTATCTGGTGCAGCGAATTAACCCCGACCAGGCCAGTATCGTGGCAGAGCGCATCATTGATGGACAGATTTTCTGTCTAAACATCAACGACCTTCTAAACGCATTCGGTGATGGAAATCTCCGATTTCTGAACGCTGCATCAAATGGTGATGAGCTTCCGCTATGTCAGAGGCCCATCTCCGAGCTAAACGGCCTGACACGAGCCGAGCTGGATAGGAGGCTCGCTTATGTGGCGGCAATACGGGATGCCTCTCCATACAGCATTACGCCGGAATTCATCATGCCAATACGGGATGCCGTTGCTAAAAAAATTGGTGATGAGCAACCGCCGAGCTTTACCAGTCTCTATCGGTGGGTCGGCAGTGCCGCGCTGCAGAGTGACTTCAGGGCACTGATACCGCGCTACGACCGCCGAGGGCCGAAATGCGTTCGACAACCCCCACGAATTGTGGAGCTTTTTGAGGAAGCTGCCGAACGAGCCTTTGGCAGTAGCCCTCAGGCCACCGTGAAAAGAGTGCGGGAGGAATTATTCACGCTGATCAGCCGCGAAAACTCTCTACGCCCGAAAAATCAGCAATACAAAATCCCAGGAAAATCAACTTGTTATCGTCTTTTTTCACAATTAGATCAATATCAAGTGTCTGTTTTGCGCGAAGGAAAAAGGATAGCCATGCGGAAATTCAAACTTTCTGGAAAAGGAGCCGAAACCTCTCGAATTATCGAGCGGGTGGAGGTGGACCACACTCCCATCGACCTGTTTTTGATCGACGAAAAAACCCAATTGCCATTGGGCAGGCCTACGCTGACTATGCTGCTGGATCACTATAGCCGCATGCCTCTTGGTTATCATTTAGGATTCAATGCACCATCTACGGAGGCCGTTCTAGCCGCCTTGCGCCACGCCATTCTGCCCAAAAAAAAAGACAGTCGAGGATTGGGTTAGAGATAAAAGGGGTCTGGCCGTGTCACGGTATCCCAGAAACACTCGTCGTCGATAACGGCCTGGAATTTCATAGCCAGGCCCTGGAACATCTGGCGTTCAATCTCGGGATGCGAATTCAATATTGTCCCAAAAGGCAGCCTCAATTTAAGGGCTGCATTGAACGCTATCTAAAAACGATCAACTATTCATGCGTACATCTAATTCCAGGGACTTCATTTTCTAAATACTATGAGCGAGGAGATTACGACCCGCAGGAACATGCCGTTCTGACACTAGATGAATTTCAGGAACTGCTGGAAAAATGGCTAATTGATGTATATGCAAAAACCGTTCACGGCACACTAGGCACGACACCCCTGGAAAAATGGGCCTCTAGCGCAAAAAACTACACCCCCAGGCTGCCTCAATCCGCTCAGAAGCTGATTAGTGAAATGGGTATACCCTGCACGCGACATTTACGACATGACGGTCTCCGGTTGCACGGCATTTATTACAGCGGCGAGGATTTAGCCCCTATTTTGCGTAAATTTGGGCCTGGTACAGAACTCACCCTCTCCTACGACCCCAGTGATCTCGGGTCGATTCGGGTTTTTGATCCCAACTCGCACGAAATTACGCACACCGCTTACGCGAGAAATTTTGATTACGCCAACGGACTCTCGCTCGATCAGCATCGGCTGATTCGCCAGGAACTTATGCGCCAAGGACGATCCGCTGAAGACCCAGTTGAGCTGGAGCAGGAAAAGCAGGCACTCCGGGAAAAAATCACAGAACTTGCCGCCAGCAAAAAACATTCCAAGCGGCGTCTGGCAGCACGACTGCGTGGGGCGCAAAAACAAGTTGAATCAGCTAAGCCTCGAATAGCCAGATCCGTCATTGAAAAGCCCAACCCCAAAACATCCCCCTCACTCAAAAAATCGGTTATTGAAGCTGAAAACCGGCCAAGAATCGCTACGTTCAAAATGCGCAACCCGGGGGTGATGTAATGGACAAGGGTGAGTTCTATAACGCCCTTCGGGCATTTGATAACGAGTATGTAAATTTTTCGTCATTCGGAAAAATAATCACAGAGATGGAGCAGATACTCGACCTATCCCGAAATACGGGCATGGTCAGAAATCTGCTCGTCACTGGCGAAAGTGGTTGCGGCAAAACCAGTCTCGCTCGGGCATTTCAACTGCGCTATCCCAAAGCGCAACTCGCGGAACAAACGATCACGCCGGTATTGCTGGTGGAGGTGCCCTCCCTAGGCACCGTGGGGGCAGTAGCACAAGCCATTCTCCGGGCGCTGGGTGATCCCTACCCGGAGAAAGGAAGAGTGGCGGATCAGACTGCCAGAATCGAGATTTTGATACGGAACTGTAAAACGGAGATGCTGATTTTGGATGAGGCGCAGCATATTTACGATAGAGGCCAGCGCAAAACTCAGTATGCCACTGCCGATTGGCTAAAAACACTCGTCAATGCAATAGAAATTCCTGTGGTTTTATTTGGAATTCCGCGCCTCGAAAATCTTTTGGAAGTGAATGTCCAGCTACGGCGGCGATTTGCTGCACCCATGGAATTGTCTATAGGCAGTCCAGACGATCTTGGATTCCTGGATGCTAATTTCGATGTTATTAACGCTTTAGCACCAGCGCTGCCAATTCCTCTCTCTCTGAGAAAAATTACCACTGCAGATTTAACACGGCGAATTTATTTTGCAACGGACGGACGAGTCGGGTATCTCAAACGCCTGTTATCCATTGCTCTTCAAGCTGCGTGGGAGAACGATGATAACGAGATCAATATCGACACGTTAGAGGATGCATTTACCCAAATTTGGCGTAATGGTGTGGGCGCACTCAATCCCTTCAGCAGGGATTTCGTCTATAGGCGGCTGGATCGCAGCGGAGAGCCATTTGCGGGGGATCGTACAGCATGAGGGAGAGCAGTTCCATCACTTACCGCGATTTTCCCTGTAGACCTCAGCGCCAGAATGGCGAAAGTCTCGTCGGGTACATATATCGGCTGATGTCCGCGAACGGTCATGCGACTTCCGTAGGGGGCCACTATCGGGCGGTGCAGCAGCTATATCGTGGGGGCTTGACGCAATCCAGTGAAATCCTGGAGCGCCTGGCCGATTTCATTGGTGAGCCCTCATACCAGGACGACCCATTCTGGAAAGAGCGCCTGCGCATGCAGTACTCGGCCGGGAACCCTGCGGGTCTCAGTTTTCCGAAATTGCGGGCCGATAGGCCGTGGCTGTGTCCAGTCTGCATGCAGGAGGCTCCTTTTCATCGTGAATTTTGGACTCTACCGCTGGCAAGCACATGCCCTCGGCATGGCGTATCGCTGAGCGCCTGCTGTGGAGTGTGTGGCGGTGCCCTGACCTGGACCACTCTGCAGGCGGGGTGGCGATGTGTCAGAGGCCATGTCATTTACGAAGCAT
>NZ_JAVERO010000088.1:0-9004 GCF_034007085.1 Castellaniella sp.
TGGGGCAGCTCGAAGCCCGCCTGGGATCGGGCTATTACGTACCGATTGCAACGCGCCGGGAACGCCTGCCCAAGGCGCTGTCCGTGGCCCAGGCCGTGGATGCGGCATCCTTGCTCAGGGAACAGTTGGTGCGGCAGTACGAGGTCCGGGTCGGCGAGGGCCGACCGCCGCATGATTGGTCCGGCACGCCAGAATTTCGCCTGCCGTCGGGGGCTCGTCGCCAGCGCGGGGACAACGAGGTCCATGGCTATGGCAATCCCTGGGGCTTTGCACCACTGCGTGAATATCTGGCGCGGCATCTGGCCGATTTGCACATCCAGGCGGACCCCGAACAGATTCTGACGACCATGGGGGCCAACCATGCCCTGGATCTCATCGCCCGGCAGTTGCTCGAACCCGGGGATACGGTGCTGGTGGACAGTCCGGGCTACTACCCGCTGTTTGCCAAGCTGCATCTGATCGGCGTGCAGATCATCGGGGTGCGGCGCCTGGTTGATGGCCCCGATATCGAGGATCTGAATGCCAAGGCCACGAGGTATCGGCCCAAACTGTTCTTTACGCAGTCCCAGGCCCACAACCCGACGGGCAGTTCGTTGTCCTTGCCGACAGGCCATCGCGTCCTGCTCGCGGCAGCCCAGCATCGGTTCCAGGTGGTCGAAGAAGACCCCTTTGCCGATATCCTGCCAGCCGATGCGCCCCGGCTGGCCAGTCTCGATCAGCTCGAGCGCGTCATCTACGTCGGGACGTTTTCCAAGACGCTGTCGGCTGGGCTGCGAGTAGGGTATCTGGCCTGCCATTCGACGCTGGCGCGTTCCCTGTGCGATCTGAAAATGCTCACCATCGCCAGCTCGGGTGATATCGCCGAACGGATGCTCTACGACTTCATCGCCTGCGGCCATTACCTGAAGCATTTGCGCAGGCTGCGCACCCAGGTGGCCCAGGCCACCGAGCGGTCGCTCCAGATCCTGCAGGATCTGGGGTTGGAGACCTTTTGCGAACCATCGGCTTGCTTCTATCTGTGGGCGTATCTGCACCCTGGGGATCACGAGGAACGATTGGTGCAAGAAGCATCCGAGCGCAGCATCTTCATCGCTCCAGGCCGGATCTTCATGCCGGATCGGACCAGTATGCGTCCCGCCATGCGGCTGAACATCGCCTATGTGGCGCACCCGAAATTCATTGAATTCATGCGCCGCCGCAGGAGCCGGTCTGGGTAGACCGGCGTCCCGGAGCCGGCGTGGCCGGCCCCGATCCGCGTGCGCTACATATGTCCGGGCAGCCAGGTGGCCAGTGCCGGAAAATACCAGAGGATGATCAGCGTGAGCGCCATCAGGCCGAAATAGGGCGCGCAGACCCGGGCCAGGTAGGTGACTTCCTTGCCGGTCATGCTCTGCAGCACGAACAGGTTGAAGCCCACCGGCGGGGTGATCTGGGCGGTTTCCACGGTGATGACCAGGAAGATGCCGAACCAGATCGGGTCGATGCCGGCCACCTGGATGATGGGCAGCACCACACCCATGGTAAGGACGATGGTGGAGATCCCGTCCAGAAAGCAGCCCAGTACGATGTAGAACAGCGCCAGCGCAATGATCAGCATGCCAGGGGACAGGTGCAGGCTGCCGACGAATTCCGCCAGCTGGCGGGGCAGGCCGATGTAGCCCATGGATAGCGTCATGAAGGCAGCGCCCGCCAGGATCAGGGCGATCATGCAGTACAGGCGGGTGGCCCCCAGCAGTGAATCGCGGAACGACTGCCAGGTCAGGGTCTTTTGCCAGGCCGACAGCAGAAAGGCACCCAGCACGCCGATGGCGGCTGATTCAGTGGCGGTGGCCACGCCGCTGTAGATGCTGGCGACCACCCCCAGGATCAGCAGGACCACGGGGATCAGTTGGCGCGATTCGCGCAGCTTTTGTCGCAGTGGCAGGCGGCCTTCGGCCGAGACGGGGACGCGGTCCGGGTGCAGCAGCGCCCATCCGGCGATCCAGCCGCTGAACAGCAGCGCCAGCAGCAGGCCGGGCACGATGCCGGCGATGAAGAGTTTGGCGATCGAGGTTTCTGCCGCTACCCCATAGACGATCAGGATGATGGAGGGCGGGATCAGCAGGCCCAGGGTGGCAGGGCCGCCCAGCGAACCAATGATCTGCGCATCGGGGTAGCCGCGTTGCCGCAGTTCGGGCAGGTTCATGCGGCCCACGGTGACGCAGGTGGCGGCCGAGGATCCGCTGACCGAGGCGAAGATCGTGCAGCCCAGCACGTTGGTATGCAGCAGTCGCCCCGGCAGGCGGTTGACCCAGGGCGCCAGGCCGCGGAACAGGTTTTCGGACAGATTGGTGCGATAGAGGATTTCGCCCATCCAGACGAACAGGGGCAGGGCGGTCAGGGTCCAACTGCTGGAACTGCCCCAGATGGTAAGGGCCATGGCGTCGCCCGCCGCGCGGTTGGAGAAGAACTCCATGCCGAACCAGGCTACGCCGGCCAGGGTCAGGCCCACCCAGACCCCGCCGCCCAGCAGCGCGAACAGGACCACGATCAGGAGGATGCTGGCCGAGATTTCATTCATGGTGGAGTTCCTCGGAGTTGGGGGGCAGGCGCTTGCCCAGCAGTTCCAGGCAGAACTCGTCCAGGAAGGCAATGAAGAAGATCAGCGTGCCCACGGCCATGGAGATCTGGGGGATCCACATCGGCGTGGCGTCGATGCCGGTGGAGATGTCCTGGAAGGACCAGGATTGCCAGACCAGGCGAGCGGAATACAGGGCCAGGAATCCCGACAGCGCGACGGCAATCAGCAGGGCGGTCAGTTCCAATGCCCGGCGCGCCCGCCCCTGCAGCATGCCCAGGACCAGCGTGACGCGAATGTGCTCGCCTTTTTTCAGGGTACTGGCCAGAGCCAGGAAGCCCGCACCGGCCATGGCGTAGCCGGCGTAGGCATCAATGCCGCCCACAGGGATGCCCGCCAGGCGGCCTACGATGGAATAACTGACCATCAGCAGTACGCCAATCATGCCCAGGCCGGCGAGCCAGCTGCTGCCGGTATACAGGCCATCGAGGAATTTGCGCATGGCGGGCTCCGGGGGATCAGTTGGAGGTCGTGGCTTGCTGGATCATGCGGGCGTTGGCCCCTTGCCCGAGGGCGCGCATCCGGCCCGAGGCATCCAGGACTTCCTTGCCTTCGGCACCGGCTGTCTTCAGCCATTCGCGGATGACCGTCTGGCCGATTTCGATCAGGTCGGCCTTCAGCTGGGCGGAAGGTTCAGCGACTTCCATGCCACCGGCCTTCAGCTTGGCGATGGAGTCGGCATCGACCTTGCGGGATTCATCCCATCCGCGTTTTTCAGCGGCTGCTGCTGCTTTCAGCAGGGCCTCGCGCGTGGCTGGCGACAGGGCCTCGATAGCCTTTTTATTGGCGACCACGGCATTCTTGGGGATCCAGGCCTGGACGTTGGTGTAGTACTTCAGGTTTTCGTAGAGCTTGTTGTCTGCGCCGGTGGCGCTGGAGGTGATGAGGCCGTTGATCGCGCCTGTGGCCAGAGCCTGGGACAGTTCGGCTTCCTGGACTGTGACCGGCTGCGCACCAATCAGTTCGCCGATGCGTGCCGTGGTGGGGCTGTACACGCGCCATTTCAGGCCCTTGAGGTCGGCGGCCGATTGGATGGGCTTGTTGGTGTAGATACCTTGCGGCGGCCAGGCCACGGCATAGAGCAGCACCATGCCTTGCTGAGCCAGTTTCTTTTCCAGCAGCGGGCGCTGAGCCTGATACAGCTTCCAGGCTTCGTCGTAGCTGCTGACGAGGAAAGGCAGGCCGTCCAGGCCGAACAGTGGCCATTCATTCTGGAAGCTGACCATGAAGAATTCGCCTGCCTGGGCCTGGTTGCCCTGCACGGCACGCTTGATTTCCGGCATCTTGAACAGGGATGCGCCGGAATGGACCGTGATTTTCAGGTCGCCCTGGGTGGCGGCGTCCACATCCTTGGCGAACTGGGTCAGATTCTGCGAATGGAAATTGAAGGCTGGATAGGCCGAGGCCAGATCCCACTGTGTGGCGGCCTGTGCCTGGAAGGAGAGGCCGAGACCGGCGATCAGGGCGGTGGCAAAGAGAGTGCGACGCTTCATCGAGGACTCCTGGAAAACGATCGTGGAACATTGCCTGGCAGGTCAGCGACGGTGCGGCCTCGGATCGGCCACGGGCAATGGTGTGCGACAAAGATAGTGCATCCATGATCAGCAGTCGATCAGGGTTTTCAACAATAATACTGTTTTTGTGGTTAATGTAGTGTTTAATTGTTCGCTTTATTCAAAAGATTGTTGAACAATCATGGAGAGGGATCGGCAGGCTTTCCAAGGCGCAGGTTCGCGAGAGCGGCGCGCTGGGGTGGTTCGGTGCGATCGCCCGTCAATCGACGTGGGCGGAATAGACCGACAGCACCATGCGTTCGGACTGGATCAGATAGCCTTCCAGATCCCGGGCGGCCGTTGCCGTATCGCCCTGGTCGAACAGTTCCAGCAGGCGGGCATTCAGATCGACGAAGGGAGCATGCAGATATTCGGGATCATCCAGCAGGCCGAAAGCCAGTCGCAGTTCAGCGGAGATGTCCGCGAACATGGCCGACAGGCGGGCGCTGTCGGCCAGCGCCACGATGGCGGCATGGAACATCATGTTGGCCGATCCGACTTCGAGCCAGTCGCCGGCATCGCGCATGTGGCGCGCATGTGCGATGGCCTGTTCCATCCGTTTGTGGGCAGGGTGGCGGGGCCAGGCCTGGGCCAGCGCCTGGCATTCGATCAGGCGACGCACCCGGTAGATGTCGATGATGTCGGCAATCGATGGCACCACCACCGAGACGCCGCGATTGGGTTCGTGGCGCAGCAGCCCTTCCTTGGACAGGATCCGGAAAGCCTCGCGCAAGGTGTTGCGCGAGACTTCCAGCTGTTCGCTCAGGCCCGCTTCGGACAGGCGCTGTCCGGCACGCAACTGGCCGTGGATGAGTTGCTGGCGGATGGTTTCTGCCACGGTGTCGGTCAGGCTCGGCGTGGCGCCGGGGCTGGGATAATGGCGGGAATGCATGGTCGCCCTCGGAATGATTTTCGCGGACCGGATCGTTCAACGATCCGTGCTGGATTTTGCAATGATAAGGAACGCACATGGACTTGAACAGCGATCTGGGTGAAAGCTTTGGCGCCTGGCGCATGGGTGACGATGCCGCCATGCTGGACATTGTCACCAGTGCCAATGTGGCGTGCGGTTTTCATGCCGGGGATCCGGCCGGCATGCTGGACACCCTGCGCGCGGCCGCCGAGCGCGGCGTGGCGATCGGGGCGCACGTGGCCTATCCCGATCTGGCCGGTTTTGGCCGGCGCAATATGGATCCATCCAGCCGTGAACTGGTGGCCGATGTCATCTATCAGATCGGTGCCCTGCAAGGGCTGGCTGCGGCGGCGGGCACTCGTGTCACGTATGTCAAGCCGCATGGCGCCTTGTACAACACCATTGCCCATGACGAACGCCAGGCGGCGGACGTCATCGCTGCGCTGCTGGCACTCGATCCTGGCCTGATCCTGATGGGGCTTGCCGGTTCACCCTTGTTGGACTGGGCGCGAGCCCGTGGCCTGCGTGTAGTGGCCGAAGCGTTTGCGGATCGTGCCTATGCGCCCGATGGCGCCCTGGTGTCGCGCCGCGAGGCCGGGGCCATGCTGCACGATCCCGACCAGGTCGCCGAGCGCATGCTCGACCTGGTCCGCACGGGCGAAATCACGGCCATCGACGGCAGCCGCGTGCGCCTGCAGGCGGATTCCATCTGCGTGCATGGCGACAGCCCGGGGGCCGTGGCCATGGCGCGCGCGGTGCGCCAGCGGCTGCAAGCCGCTGGTGTGGCGCTGGCACCGTTTGCCGGGGCGCAGATTCCATGATCATGCCGCGCTGCCTGCCTGCCGGCGATGGCGCCGTACTGGCGGAATTCCGTTCTCTGGATGAGACGCTGGCCTTGTTCCGGGCGCTTGGCCAGTGGCCGGCGGGGGTTGAGGACATCGTGCCCGCCGCACGCACGCTGCTGGTGCTGTTTCGCCCGTCCGCGCTGTCGGCGCGGGATGTGGCCGACTGGTTGTGGCGAACCGCAGCCGCCTTGGGGGATGCCCCTGGGGGCGTATCGGATGCTGCGCCTGCCGCATCTGCTGCGCGGCTGGTGGAAATTCCTGTGCGCTATGAGGGTGAAGATCTGGACGAGGTCGCCGCACTGCTCGGGATGAAGCGCACCGAATTGATCGAGCGTCACACGGGCAGCGACTATTGGGCGGCGTTCGCGGGGTTTGCCCCGGGTTTCATCTATCTGGCAGGTGGCGATCCCTGTTTTCACGGCATACCCAGACGGTCTGCCCCGCGTGTGCGCGTTCCTGCCGGATCGGTAGCCGTGGCGGGCGATTTCAGCGCCGTGTATCCGTCTGACAGCCCTGGCGGCTGGCAATTGCTGGGCGTGACGCCCTGGCGCATGTGGGACATGGAGCGGGCCGAACCGGCCTTGGTGCGGCCCGGCTTTCGTGTGCGCTTCCGCGACCTGGGGGCCGCCGGTGTCACTTATAGCCTGCCCGGTGGACTGTCCGGTGAAAATTCCCGCCCCTCGCTCGCCACGGCCGCGTCAATGGGCTCTGCGGCCGCCACGCCATCGGCCTGCTTCGACGTGCTGTCCGCCGGGCCGCAAACCCTGGTGCAGGATCTGGGCCGGCCCGGGCTGACTGGCATGGGCGTGTCGTTGTCCGGGGCGCTGGATCGGGGCGCGCTGCGCGCCGCCAACCGGATCGTCGGCAATCCGGTCGATGCGCCCGTACTGGAAAATGCTCTGGGCGGATTGCGCCTGATATGCCGGGGGCGGGCTGTTGTCGCTGTCACCGGCGCTCAGGCAGAAATTCGCCTGACGACGGCGGGAGGGGTTCATCTTCCCGCAGCTTTGGGTCAGCCGCTGGCGCTCGATGACGGTGACGAACTGCGGATTGGCGTACCGGGCGCCGGTGTGCGCTGCTACGTGGCCGTCCGGGGAGGCTGGGACGTGGCGCCGGTGCTGGGCAGTTGCGCCACCGACACGCTGGCGAGCATCGGGCCGGCGCCGTTGCGTGCGGGTGACCGGCTGCGGGTAGGGGTGGTCCTGGGCGGCGTGCGTCCCGGCGCCGTCCTGATCGCCGACGATTCACCGCCGCCTCTGCCCCGGCGGGGGGATCTCGTCTTCCTGGATGTGGTCCTGGGGCCGCGCACGGACTGGTTTTCCCCGTCTGCGATCGATCTGCTCGCCCACCAGGAATGGCTGGTTACGCCCCAATCGGATCGGGTCGGCATGCGTTTGGCCGGGACCGAACCGCTGATGCGCAGCCGCCAGGGAGAACTGCCCAGTGAGGGCACTGTGGCTGGCGCCATCCAGGTGCCGGCCGGCGGTCAGCCAGTTCTGTTCCTGGCCGACCATCCGCTGACTGGCGGCTACCCGGTGATTGGCGCGGTCGTCGGCCGCGACCTGGATCGCGCCGCCCAGATTCCCGTGGGCGCCCGCCTGCGCTTCCGGCCCATCGGGCCTTTCAAGGAAATCCTGCCATGATCCGTAAAGTCCTGATTGCCAACCGGGGAGAGATCGCCGTGCGCATTGCGCGCGCCTGCGCCGATTATGGTGTGCGCTCGATTGCCGTATATGCCGATGACGATGCCGATGCGCTGCATGTGCGTCAGGCCGATGAGGCCTGGGCGCTGGAAGGCCGCCGGCCTGCCGAAACCTACCTGGACATCGACAAGCTCCTGGACGTCGCCAGGCGTTCCGGGGCCGACGCCGTTCATCCGGGCTATGGGTTTCTTTCCGAGCGCGCGGATTTCGCGCGCGCCGTGATCGATGCCGGCCTGGCCTGGATCGGCCCCCCGCCCGAGGCCATCGAAGCGCTCGGTGACAAAGTGGCGGCGCGGCGGATCGCCCAGGCCGTGGGCGCACCACTGGTGGTGGGCACGGAAGGCCCTGTGGCCAGCGGTGCCGAGGCCGTGGCCTTTGCCGAGGCGCACGGCCTGCCCATCGCCATCAAGGCGGCATTCGGTGGTGGCGGACGTGGCCTGAAAGTGGCCTGGCGGCTGGATGAGGTGGCCGAACTGTATGAATCCGCCGTGCGTGAAGCCACGGCGGCCTTCGGCCGGGGAGAATGCTTCATTGAACAGTTCCTCGATCGGCCGCGCCATATCGAGGCGCAGGTGATCGCCGATACGCATGGGCGGGTGGTGGTGCTGGGTGATCGGGATTGCTCGCTGCAACGGCGTAACCAGAAACTGGTCGAAGAGGCCCCCGCCCCCTTTCTTTCCGATGAACAGCGTGCCCGCATCCACCAGGCCGCCCGCGACATTTGCGCTCGGGCTGGCTACGTTGGCGCGGGCACGGTTGAATTTCTGCTGGCGCGCGATGGCCGTATTTCCTTTCTGGAGGTCAATACCCGCCTGCAGGTTGAGCATCCCGTGACCGAAGAAACGTCCGGCTTGGATCTGGTGGTGGAGCAATTGCGCATCGCCGATGGTCTGCCGCTGTCGATCGAGTCCACGCCCGCGCCGCGCGGGCATAGCCTGGAGTTCCGCATCAATGCCGAGGATCCGGGGCGCGGTTATCTGCCGACGCCGGGGCTCGTCTCGGTTTTTGCGCCCCCTTCGGGGCCGGGCGTGCGGATTGACAGCGGTGTCGTGTCCGGTTCGCGGGTGCCAGGCGTGTTTGACTCTCTGCTGGCCAAACTGATCGTGAGCGGTGCGACGCGGGAACAGGCCCTGGCCCGCGCACGCCGCGCCTTGCGGGAATTCGAGATCGAAGGCGTTGCGTCCGTGCTGCCCTTTCACCGTGCTGTGGTCGATCAGGATGACTTCATCGGTCAGCAAGGCTTCGGTGTGCATACGCGCTGGATCGAAACGGAATTTTCCGTTGACCTGGCCGATGTGCCCAGGTCACTGGTGCAGGATGGGGTGCCGATGCGGCGCACCTTCGTCGAGATCGACGGCCGTCGCGTATCCCTG
>NZ_JAVERO010000089.1:0-8933 GCF_034007085.1 Castellaniella sp.
CCGCCTTTCTTCGCCTGTCGCGCCGCGTTCACCCATCTTTTCGTCGTGCTCGCCGTGTGCTGCCTGGCGCGCCGTTCGCAGGCCCCGTGCGTGCGCCGCGCCGGCCAGGCGTCACGGATGTGCCCGCATTATTGACGGCCAGGCCTGATCGGGCCAATCGGCCTGCCGCGCAGCGCGGGCAGGCCATGGTCGAATACGTGATCGTCGTCGCCCTGGTGGCTGTGGCCGCGATTGCGGTCTACCAACTGTTCGGCCAGGTGATTCGTGCCCAGACGGCGGCCATGGCACGGGAAATCGCTGGCGAGGATGGCTCCGAACAGTCCCGCATGGCTCAGTCGGCAGCCGAATCCGCCGCCGCGCAGGCGGCCGCCAAATCGCTGAAATCTTTCACTGGCAATGCCGCTGCGGGGCAGTGACATGGTCGCTGGTCGTTCTTTCCCCAGCCAGCAGGGGCAGGTGCTGGTGCTGGGTATGCTGCTGGCGGCTGCGCTGGGCCTGGCCTGGATGCGGTATTTCGGTGTCGGCCAGGTTCTGGCGGCCAAGACACGGCTGGTTCATGGCCTGGATGCCGCAGCCTACAGTGGCGCCCTGGTTCAGGCGCGCACCCTGAATTTTCTGGCCTATCTGAATCGCGCCCGGATGGCGCACCAGGTGGCCATGGCGCATCTAGTCACGCTGGGCAGTTGGGCGCACTACGCCGGCATGGAATCACGGCGCCTGGCCCAGGGTAATCCGCCGGCTCACCTGATCGGGATGATGTTCGGTGCCGATCATGGCCGCGCCTACCTGGCGGCCGCCTCGGCCGTCGGGCTGGAAGCCCAGGCGCGGGCCGATGGGGCTCTGGGGCGCGCCTATGCGGCGCACGAACGCTTCGTGCATGATCTTTCGGCGGACCTGTCCCATGCCCTGGTCCGGGATCTGCCCCAGGCTCGTCAGGCAGCCATGCGGGCTGTATTGACCGCTCACTATCCAGAACGTCTGCCTGGCGAACTGCATCCTGTGGTGCTGGATGATGCCTGGCCTGGCCTGCTGCGCCGCCATGCGCCGGATGCGTCCCTGTTTGACTGGACACGCCATCTGGCAGGCCTGTACCCCTTTCTTGGCCCTCGGAATCAGACGGCGCGCAATCCCTGGCCCGTCAGCGGTCGCTGCCCGCATTTGCGGCATGAATTGCGGCGGCGCGGTGATACCGCATTGGATGACTCCGGTCGCTGGCGAGCAGGGGATACGCAGTCTTTCCACGCGGTGCGCTCGAACCGCTGGATCGGCTGTTACTACCGCGAATACGCCATGGGCTGGGCCTGGATGCCGGCCCGGCCCGGCCAAGCAATGGATGCCGACCATGTCGATACGCCACCAGAAGATTTTTCAGATCAGGATTTCTGGCGCTGGGTGCAGGCGGCGACACCATGGGATCTGGTCGGTGGCCGGGACAATCCGCTGGCCAATTCCTATGCGCTGCGCGACCGTCAGGACTGGATGTCGCGCGGCCTCGGGAACTATCTGGATGTTGCCGCCGGGGCGGGGCAGGACGCTGTGTCGGGTTTTGTCGTCCATATGGAACTTCCGGATGCATCGGGCAGGCTGATCCACGCCCGCAGCGCAGCGGAAACCTTGTTTTCTCGTCCCGGGCGCCGTCCAGACGGCCTGGATGAAACGCCCAACCTGTTTCATCCCTATTGGCATGCGCGTCTGGCCGCCGGGCTGTCGGATGTGGCAGGAGATTGACATGTCCATGCCGATGCAGCAGGCCGGCCAGGCGCTGGCCGAATCCCTGGCAGTACTGCTCGTTCTTGGCAGTCTGTGGCTGGGTGTGGCCTGGCTCGGGCGCTTGCAGGACTCCGCCCTGCAACTGGCCCACGCCAGCCGCCGCGCAGCCTTCGCCCATGCACACCAGGGCCTGCCGTTGCAAGCCCTGGTGCCAGGCGGGGATGGTTACCTGGATGCGCCCGGCCATCGCTGGCACACCCGGCAGGGCCAGAGTCTCCTGGAGGGCGAATCAGGCCTGGATGTCCATCCGCTGATGGCGGCCGCCACTGGGTCGATTGGCGATTCAGTGGCCGAGGCGGCGGATCTGCGCCGGGAATTTCGGCTGGGGGATCGGAACGTCTGGCGCGCCGAAGCCCAGGCTAAGACCGCCGGGTTGTCATCCGTGTCGGGGGCTTTGTTCGATTTCGATCGGCTGGGACTCGATCTGCGCCGCCATACCGCGATTCTGGTTGGTGATGGTGCGGCGGCTGGTGATGGCGATGCCCAATCGATCCTCGCGGGCAGTCCGCATGCTTGGGGCACGGCTGCACAGACGTCCCGGAACGCAGGCCAGGCGGTGCTGGGCCGTCTGCGGGCGGTGGACAGTGCCTGGGGCCGCGCTTTGCCCGATTGGGATTGGCTCAGTTCCTGGACGGGCAGTGTGCCGCGTCCGCATCTGCGAATCTGGAGCCAGCCATGAATCCATGCTTGTCCGGCGTGTGCGCGCCTGCGGCCATGGTGGCGGCGCTGATGCTGTGTGCAGGTTCGGCCTGCGCCGTTTCCGGCACCTGGGATCCGGCACGTTCCGAGGCCCTTGCGGAATGGGGCTGGGTGCCGCCCCAGCGTTTTGAACTGCCGGGCGCTCATGTGCAGCTGTGGCGTTTCCGTGCGCCGATGGCACCGCTGGATGCGGCCCAGCGGCTGACGCATGCCGGGAAATCCCGGCTCGACCGACTGCAGTTTTCCGGCGTCATGCTGTCCTTGTCGGGCCTGCACGAAGGGCGGCATTGGCTGGCGCAACTGCGGCCAGCCAATGACGGCACCTCGGGCACGATCGGTCTGCTGTCCAGCCTGGAGCCGGCCGAACGACGTACACGCGGCTTCGACCCAGGGACACTGGCCCCCGCTGGCGCGCGTCCTGTGTTGCGGGCTTCCAGTCGTTTGGCAGGCGGCCCCGGCGTGTTGGCCAGCTACCTTTGTCCGGGCTCGTATCCCCGTGTGGCTGCTGCTGTGCGGCGCGCACTGTGGGATCAGCGCTGGCGGCCGCTGGGTGTATCCGGGCTTGCAAAGGACGTGGCAGCGCCAGTGGCCGGTGAATGGATGCAGCCGGATGGCTCCCGCCTGACGGTTCATCTGCACCCACGGGCTGACGCTGTGGTTCTGACGCTCTGGCATCGCTCGAAGGAGACTCCATGATGATTCCGTTTCCACGCATTCCTCGATCTGCCGTCCTGGGGGCGCTGGCCCTGGGGGCTGGTCTGCTGGCGGCCAGTATCCTGGCCTTGCATGTGCGCGAACGCGAGCGGCAGATCGAAGACCGTGCCCGCCTGGACATGGTCGAGCGCATCGTGGCTGCAAGGGATCTTGCCGCCGGGACCCGGCTGACGCCGGACGATCTGGCTGTCCGTGGCTTTCCCGTTCGCTGGGTGGGTAGCGACACCTTGCCCCTGGCCCGCCTTGGTGAACTCGAAGGGCGGATCCTGAGCACTGCCGTGCGGGCGGGCGATGCGCTGCTTCCTGCGCACACCGTGCGCCCTCAGCCGGCTTTTTCCGAACATCTGGCGCCTGGTCGGCGCGCCATCACCTTGCCAGTGGATCAGCTCAATTCTTTGTCCGGCCTGTTGCAGCCCGGCGATCTGATCGACCTGTATGTATCGTTCGAGCATCGGCGCAAGCGCTTGACGGCGCCATTGCTTCAGGGCGTGCTGGTGCTGGCAACCGGGCGCGAGACCCGGGCCAGCGGCCCAGAAACCGAGGATGCCATGTATTCCACAGTGACCCTCGATGCGGCGCCCGAGGATGTGGTGAAACTGGTCGCTGCCCGACAGGCAGGGACACTGACTGCGATTCTGCGTCATCCCGGAGATGCCCGAGCGGATCGCCGGGCCGCTCGGGGCGATCTGGCGACTTTGCTGGGGGTGGGCGACCCACCACGCGCCCCGGCCCGGCGCGCCGTGATTCTGTATGGGACAGCGGGCGCCCGCGCCTTGCCTGCCTGGGCTCGTCCCGAAGGGCAGGCCGCACGGCCAGGCAATGGTTGGTTCGACTTGCCCGAAGGGCAGGCGCTGGCCAGTGCCTGGATGCATGCCCTGGCTGGGCAGGTGGCGCCAACGGCGCTGGTCGCCGAATCTTCTCCAGTCATGTCGGTCGATCTTCCATTTGCGCAGACTGGCGGTTCCGTCTTGGTGGACGGTACGCAATACCTGGAAGACGAGACGCATGACCCGGCAATGATCGAGGGGCCAGGCTGGCTCGATGCAGGGGCACAGCCATGAGGCGTCTGTGCTTTTTCCGGGGCCTGTTTCCAGCAGGATGTCTGATCTGGGGCATGATGTCGCCCGCCCTGGGGAACACGACGACGACCGTTGCCGAGACCCCGCTGGCGCTTCAGGCGGGCGAGGTCCGGGTGCTGGGCATCCCCGGCGTTGCGCGCGTGGCTGTGGGCGATGGCAAGATTCTGAATGCCGTCAGTACTGATGACCGGGAAGTCATCGTGTTTGCGCGCAAGCCGGGTTTCAGCACCTTGCATGCCTGGACGGCGGATGGCCAGGCCTATCGCTATGCGGTCGAAGTCGCACCCGAAGGCGCCCGCCAGTTGCAGGACGAATTGCGTGGCCTGCTGGAACGCATTCCGGGCATTCGGGTGACATCCCTGGGCGACAAACTGCTGGTCGAAGGTGACGAACTGTCCGACAGCGACCGCCAGCGCCTGGCTGAACTGGGGCGCCGCTATCCGCAGCTTCTGGATTTCACCGGCACGGTCGGCTGGGATCAGATGGTGCTGCTGGACGTGCGTGTGGTCGAGGTGCCTCGTTCGCTGCTGCGCGAGGTCGGTTTGCGCTGGGAAGGCCAGAGTACCGGAGGCGTGACCGCCGGCCTGGGTTGGGATGGAGGCTCTCGGCGTCATGCGGACCGTCCCGGTGAAACGGTGCTGCCCTTGGCATTTCCCGCGCCCCGGGCAGCAGGTTATTTTGGCGTCAATGCGCTGCTGTCAGCCCGCATCGACCTGCTGGCCCGGACCGGACAGGCGGTGGTGCTGGCTCAGCCGCAGCTGCTGGCCCGCAGCGGCGCGACCGCTGAATTCCTGGCAGGGGGCGAAGTTCCCTACAGCACGGTGGACGGCAATGGCAATACCCAGACAGCTTTCAAGCCCTATGGGGTGTCGTTGCGCATTACTCCGTCCATCGAACGCAGCGGCGCCGTGCGCTCGCGCCTCGAAGTCGAGGTCAGCGCCATCGATCCGTCGCTGTCTGTTCCGGGTGGCCCTTCTTTGAAGACCCGGCGCACGGCCACCGAATTCAATGTGCGTTCCGGACAGACCCTGGTGCTGGCCGGTTTTCTTTCCCGGGATACGGCCCGCAACGTGGATCGCCTGCCGGGATTGGGGGATTTGCCGATCCTGGGGGCACTGTTCCGTTCCACGCGCTTCCAGAGAAACGAAACGGAACTGGCCATTCTGGTGACCCCTCAATTGGTCACGGCGGATCATCCCGATCTGCGCTTGCGTGTCCGGCGGGCGGACACGATTCTGGAACAGACATTTCCGGCCGAGCCTACGCTGCTGGCGCCCGTTCGCCCCGTGTCCGCCGCCCCAGGGCGGGAATCCCGGCCAGGCTGGAATCCGCGCGCGGGTGGCCCCGGTTCCCAGTGGCAAGGGCCGGCCGTCGGCGCTGAATGGGCGTCCAGAGAGGCATCATGAATTCAATCGAACTTGATCTGCATTTCGAGGATGGCCGCCGCCTGCGAGAACAGCATGCCTTGCCCCTGTTGATTGGCCGTGATGCAGGGTGCGGGCTGGCATTGCGTGCCTGGCGAGTGGGGCGGCAGCATGCCCGCCTGCTGCGGCGCCAGGACGAAATCTGGATCGAGGACCTGGGGTCTTTGTTCGGCACCACCGTCAATGGGGAACGGATTGCCGCATATGGTCCTCTTCTGGCGCATGACGAGGTGGTCGTCGGGCCCTGCCTGTTCCATGTCCTGCCGGCAGGGCAAGCATCGGCACCGCCGCCCGTGTCTGCACAGTCGGGGGCGGTAAACGCCAGGTCGTGGGATGACAGTGTGGCAGTCGCGGACTCTTCAGACGAATCCCCATGTGCCGGCCTGCCGGATCCTGCTGATCCAGATGCTGTGACGGATGGCACGCATTCCGACAAAGCAGAAAATCCGCTCCGCCCCGAGGACGGGCCTGGCGGACAGGCCCATCGGCGGCGATTGCACAATGAACTGATCGCTGCCCTGCAGTTGCGGCGCCGCGATATCGGCAGCATGAGCGATAGTGCGTTGCGGGCCGAGGCGGCCGCCGTGCTGGCAGGTCTGATCGAGGCGGACGAAACTTTTCCGCCGGCGTTGGACCGTGAAGCGCTGGTCCAGGAATTGGTGGACGAGGCCGTGGGCCTGGGGCCGCTCGAACCGTTGCTGGCTGATCCTGGCGTCACCGAAATCATGGTCAATCGCTACGATGAGATCTTCGTCGAGCGGGGTGGGCGGTTGATACGTACTGCCGCCCGTTTCAGCAGCGAGCAGGCTGTGCTGGGCATCATTGATCGGATCGTGGCGCCGCTGGGACGGCGGATCGATGAAAGTGCGCCCATGGTCGATGCGCGCTTGCGTGATGGCTCCCGGGTCAATGCCGTGATTGCACCCATTGCCTTGCGGGGGGCCAGCCTGACGATCCGCAAATTCCCTGTCCGGCGGCTGGACATGGCTGATCTGCTGGCGGTCGGCGCGCTGGACGAGGCCATGGCACGGTTTCTGACGCATTGCGTGCGCCATCGCAAGAATCTCATCGTTTCAGGCGGTACGGGGTCGGGCAAGACCAGCCTGCTCAATGTGCTGTCCAATGCCATTCCGGCCGGTGAGCGCATCATCACGATCGAGGATGCGGCAGAGTTGCGTCTGAATCATGCCCATCTGGTCAGTCTGGAAGCTCGCCCGCCCAATGCGGAAGGGCGGGGCCGGATCGAGATCCGTGACCTGGTGCGCAATGCGTTGCGCATGCGTCCGGACAGGATCGTGGTCGGGGAATGCCGGGGCGGAGAAGCCTTCGACATGCTGGCGGCCATGAACACCGGACACGAGGGGTCGCTGACCACGCTGCATGCGAACAGCCCCCGCGATGCGCTGGGCCGGCTGGAGACCATGATTCTCATGGCGGGCATGGATCTGCCGCTGGCTGCGATCCGCGAACATATTGCCGCCAGCGTCGATTTCATCGTGCAGTTGATGCGCGCCGCCGATGGCCGGCGTCTGGTCAGTGCGATTGTCCAGGTGACCGGTCAGGAAAGCGGCCGCATACAGTTGCAGGACTTGTTCCGGGGACAGGCAGGACCACCTGCCGTGTTTGCTGGTTGTGGCCTGCTGCCCGACGGTTTCGGGGATGCGGCGGCACTGGATATCGAACTGTTTTCCGGCCGCACAGTCGTTCAGGGACGGGCGGCGCTGGACGTGGCAACCGGCCCAGAGAGCATGTCATGTCGATCCTGATGTTTACGCTGCTGGTGGTCAGTATCGCGCTGGCTGTCTGGTGGCTGCTGGGCCAGGTGGAGCGTGCCTGGATGCGCTACGAAGAGCGCCTGCGGGATGACACCCGTCGCACGCTGGATGCGTCTTTCCTGTTTCTGGATATGGCCCAGTTGCGACCGGTCGTTGCGGGGCTGGGCCTGGTGCTGATGCTGGGAGTGGCCTGGCTGGCGGGGCGCTGGTGGGGCGTGCTGCCCGTGTTGATCGGCCTGCTGTGCGCGCCCCCCTTGATTCTGCGCCATGTACGGCGTCGCCGTGCGCAGCGCTTCGATGCCCAGCTGCCCGATCTGCTGCAGGCGCTGGCCGGCGCGCTGCGTGCCGGCGCCGGGGTCCAGCCTGCCTTGCGGCATTTGGTGGCACAGGCCAGCCCGCCCTTGTCCCAGGAATTTGGTCTGTTGCTGCGTGAACAGCGCCTGGGCTTGAACTTTCAGGACGCCCTGGAACAGCTGCGTGTCCGGATGCCAACCGAATCCTGTGGCCTGGTGGTGTCGGCGCTGGGTATCGCCGCCCGTACGGGCGGCGGACTGGCCGATACGCTTGAACGTATTGCCCAGACGCTGAGGGCGCGGCAACACTGGTTGGGCCGGGTCGAGGCGATGACGGCCCAGGGCCGAATGCAGAGCCGCATCATGGCCGGTCTGCCAGCGGTATTGGCCCTGGTGTTGAGCCGCCTGGAACCCGAAGCCATGGCGTTGTTGTGGCAGACCTGGTATGGCTGGCTCGTTCTGGTGGCGATTCTGGTGCTGGAAATCGTGGGCATTTTCTGGATTCGCCGGGTGGTGGCGATCGAGATCTGAGGTGGTTCGGCATGAATGCAGGAGAGACGGCATGACGTGGTTCTGGGTCGGCCTGTGTCTGGCCGCCGTGGCGGTGTGGCTGGGCATCTGGACGCTGGGTGGTCCCTGGGCTGCGGCGGCGCGGGATGATGGTCAGATCCGCACCGCTGTGTTCTGGTGGCCCTGGATACTGGCGCTGGCGCCCTGGTGCGGGCCCTTCGTGACCTGGCGCATGCGGCGGGAACTGCGGCGCTGGGGGCCGCGCGCCGGCCTGGCCGCGCATTGGCGAGCAGAGCACTGGCTGGCGGCCTGTGTGCTGGCTGCTGGCTGCGGTGCCCTGCTGGCCGGGGTGGGGGCTCTGCTGGGGACTGCGTCGATCCGGATCGGCATACTGGCGGCGCTGGTGGGCGCGGTTCTGGGATTTGTCTGGCCCGATCAGATGCTGCGCCGCCGCGCTGCCGTCAGGCAGGCACGGATGGTGCGCGAACTGCCTTTCATGATGGACTTGCTGACCTTGTGTGTCGAGGCTGGCCTGAGTCTGCCGGCTGCGCTGCAGCAGGTGGCGGATCATGCTCCGGCAGGTCCGCTGCGCCAGAGTCTGCGGGCGGCGATCGCACTGGAACGCACTGGCATGGAACGGCCGCGCTGGTTGCAGCACTGGGCGGACCA
>NZ_JAVERO010000090.1:0-8913 GCF_034007085.1 Castellaniella sp.
GAAATCTTCTGTCCCATGGCCAGGTTCAGTTTCAGGCCTTCGGAGGTATAGGCGATGCTGTTGATGTGGCCCGAGGTCAGCGCCTCGACGGGAACCGGCTGCCCCTTGGCATCCGAAGCGGCCACCTGGACGGTATAGGCCCCATCCGGCACGGCGGCCCCGGCGTCATCCAGGCCGTCCCAGGTCAGGGGATAGACGCCGGCCTTCTGGGCATCGAGTTCGATCGTGCGCACAGCCTTGCCGGTGGCATCCAGGATGGTGACCGTGGTCTTGGCTGCGCCGGACATCAGGTCGACGCCGAAGGGCGTGGCCGTCTTGACAGTCGGGTCGTCCGGATCGCTGCCCAGCGAGATCTTTTCCCCCGGATACAGGATGTCCTTGCCGATCAGGCCGGCGGCCTGCAGGGACTGGGACATGTCCATCTGGCCCGACAGCGCCAGCAGGGTGTTGTTCAACCCCTGGATGCCGTTGACCATGGACAGCTGCGCGATCTGCGAAGTGACCTGGGCATTGTCCATGGGGTTCAGGGGATCCTGGTTCTGCAACTGCGTGACCAGCAGGGTCAGAAACCGATCCTGGGTGTCGCCCATCAGGTTCTGGGCCTGCGCATTGACCAGCGCCGAGGCGGCGTGCGAACCATAGACGTCATTGACGGTAGACATGGCGGGGCTCCTTATTGACCCAGCGTCAGGGTCTTGGCCATCAGTGATTTGGCCGTATTGATCACTTCCACATTGGCCTGATAGGACCGCGAAGCGGAAATCATGTTGACGGTCTCGGCGACGACGTCGACGTTGGGCAGCGTGACATAGCCCTGGGCATCAGCCAGGGGATTGCCGGGATCGTACTGGATGCGCGGGGGGGCATTGCTTTCCAGGACCGAAGCCACCCGCACGCCGCCGACCGCTTCGGAACGGGCCGAAGGCGCCATCTGGAACACGACCTGGCGGGCCTTGTAGGGCTGGTCGTCGGGGCCGACGGCGCTGTCGGCGTTGGCAATATTGCTGGCTGAAACGTTCATGCGCTGGGACTGGGCCGACAGCGCGGAACCGGCAATCTGAAAGATACTGAAGGTGGACATGGCGGTTTCCGTGGCGCGGCCGGTTATTGCTGGATTGCGGCCAGCAGGGATTTGATGCGCCCGTTCAGGACTTGCAGATCCGTCTGGTAACGCAAGGTATTGTCCGCGAACTGCACGCGTTCGGTATCCATTTCAACCGTATTGCCGTCCAGGCTGGGCTGGGTCGGGACGCGGTACAGTTCCTGGGCGGGGCCGCTGGTCTGGGCGCGGGCCGGGATGTGGCGCGCCGAAGTCAGGGTCAGGGATGTATCGGGCAGGCGCGGCAGGCCGCCCTCGCCCATGGCTTCGCGCAAGGTAGCGTTGAAATCAATGTCGCGCGCCTTGTAGTTGGGCGTGTCGGCATTGGCGATATTGGACGCCAGGATTTCTTGCCGCTGCTGGCGCAGGGCCAGGGCTTTCTGGTAGAACTCGAAGTCCTTGCCGATACGATCGATCATGGCTTTGCACTGAAACAAGTGGGCGGAAAGCGCGCCGCCGCGCACCCAATGATCCCCCGACCATTCGCGGCTTTTCGCACGCCACCATAGTACGGTCCCCAGCAGGGGAACAAACGCCAAAACAAAGCGGGGATTGAAGCCCTATTCGGCCATTGCGGTGCTGTTTACAATGACGCCATGCGCACATCCCGCTTCCTGCCGCTTCTGTTCCTGTTGCTGCCGGCCGTCCTGCCCGAACCGGCACGCGCCCAGGCGGCTCGCCCCGCGCCGCAGGACCCGGCAGCCATCGTCACCCAGGCCGAGGCCCTGCTCAGGAAACGGACCGCCGCCTGGCCGGGGCGGGCCATCATTCACGTGGACCCTCCCCGCATCGTGAACCAGTCCGCCTGCGCGCAGATGGAGGTCTTTCTTGCCGGCTCGGGCCTGCAGCCGCGCACGCCCGTCGGAGTGCGTTGCCTGGCGCCACAGCCCTGGACCCTCTACGTGCAGGCCAGCGTCCAGATCCTGGGCGACTATTTCGTGGCCAACCGCCTCATCCGGCGCGACGAAGTCCTTGGCCTGGACGATCTGGATACCCGCGAAGGCGACCTGTTGCGCAACCGCCGGCTGATCAGTGACCCCGCCCACATCGTCGGCTGGATTGCCACGCGCCGCATCCGCGCCGGCAGTCCGATCGAATCGAACGCCCTGCGCGACCCGAACGCCATCGAACGCGGCCAGCACGTGCGCACGATCGCGCGCGGCACCGGCTTCGTTGCCACCAGCGAAGGCCAGGCCCTGGAATCCGGTACGCCAGGTACCCAGATCCAGGTCCGCACCCCAGGCGGGCAGATCATCACCGGCACGGTGATCGATGCCCATACCGTCCAGGTTATGATGTAGGCGTGTCGGGTGGAGGCCCAGGGGATCTCTGCACAAGGCGCCTGGCGCCGCACTCGTGTGAACTGGTCCTAAAGAATCCGCCCGGGTCGCCGTTACAAGCGATGCACCCATGATCCTTCCCACCCAACCCGGAGACGAGCCTTGAAAATCAATTCCACTTCGTCCAACCCCCTGCTGAGCGGGGTGGCCGGGGGAACGCGCGGCGATACGGCATCCCACGCCGCGTCCGGCTCGGCCACCAGCAATCGCGCGGCAGTTGACCTCAGCCCCGCTGCCCGCCATCTGGCAGCCCTGAACGATGGCAGCGCAGACATCCAGGCCGAACGCGTCCAGCAGATCCGCGATGCGCTGGCCTCTGGACAACTGAAAATCGACCCCAGCAAGATTGCCGATGGTCTGCTGGCCAGCGTACGCGATTTGCTGAAATGAATCCGGGCGACACGCTGCTGCAATGCATTCAGGCCCAATCTGGCCTGCTGGATGAATTCATCCAGGCACTGGAGGCAGAATCCGCCGCCTTGCTGGACAACCCCACGAACCTTGCGCTGGCCGAACTGACCCTGCGCAAGAACGACTATGCGCAACGCCTGGCACAGCTGGATCAGGAACGCGCGCGCATCCTGAACGATCTGGACCAGGCCGACGATGCCGACGGCATCGACGCTGTCTGTGCCGTCTATCCCGAACTGCGCGCAAGTTTTGATGCGCTGTTCGAACGCGCCGACCGTGCCCACCGGCTGAACCAGGACAACGGCCAGGTGCTGCGCACCTTCATGGAACACAATCAACGGGCACTGGATACCCTGCACGCCCTGATCAATCAGGATCTGTACGACGCGCGCGGACGGCTGCGCCGCCCCTGAAAACCACTGACACCAGGTCTCATCCTGCCTTTGTCTGCACATGCGGGCGGTCTTGTCGCGCCCGTTTGCTGCTCGGCTGGCTCAGGCGTTTCCCAGCAGTTCTTTCAGCGCGTACAGTTTGAGCAGCCCCGCATGGGACTGGCGCGGCGCCAGCCGGTCGGCGCCCAGCATGCGAGCCGCGACACGCGCGGCGGGCTGCAGGGCCGGATCCTGAGCCAGCCGCCAGGCAGCCAGGCCCATCTGGGCTGCGAACACGGCCCGGTCGACCAGGGGCTCACGCCCGGCATCCGCCAACAACGGCGTGGCCTGGCGCCAGGCTGCGTGGCATTCCTGGCGCAGGATCAGGGCGTGCGCAATGCGGACGGGATCGGGCTGCACCGCCATCCCAGCCACGGCATACCAGACTTTCAGCAGGCGTCCGTCCCGCGGGTCCAAGGCCCGCAGACTGAAGATCCGGACCGGCAGAGCAGGTTCACCCCGAGCGCGCAGTTCGGCCAGACCGAAGGCCGCCCACCAGGCCGGCCGGGCATCGACCAGGCCTGCCGCCGACAGCAGCGGCCAGAACGCCTGCACATCCAGGGGCTGATACATCAGGGGCTGAACCGCCGCCGACAGGACACTGGGCTCGTCATCCAACCAGACCCGGGTCCGGGGACTGCTGGCCGACAGCCAGCGGTTGCCACGGACGTTCAAGGCGCGCAGCAGCGTCTGGCTGCCGCCATCGAACACATGCAGAACGGCAGTGGGGGCATCTTCGGTTTCGGTATCGATCTGCGCCAGCAGGACGTCGGCTGCCGAAGGCGCGGTCAGCCGAGCGCCTCGGGGCGTATGCCAGCCATCGGCCAGGCCGGCCTGCTGCGAAGCTGCGGCCAGCGGCCGCCCCTGGCCATCGAACCAGGCCGCCCCCGACCAGGCGCCTCGCCGGCCCTGCCAGTCCAGTGACTGGCGCGCATGCACGACCAGGGCAGGCTGAGCGTCGTCCAGGCTGCCGTAGGCAACCCGGCGCAGGTGTTCGATGGCCTCGGCGGCTGGCGGCAAGGTGCCCGCCACCCGGCTGCGCCACAAATCGTAGGCCTCGGACAGGACCGGGTCCTCGTCCTGTTGGGCCACGGCGCAACGCAGCTGATCCATATCCAGCGCATCCCCGCGCGCCGAACCCGTCAGCAACTGCGGCAGCAGAATCTGTTGGCGCCGCCGTTCGGCGGCGGCATCCGGACTGTCGGCTGGCTGCGTCATGGACAGCAACGCCGCCAGATCGGCCTCGGAAGGCGCGTACAGGGTCCGGCTGGCCTGGGCCGGCGCCAGTGCCCGGTCCACCAGTTCAGCTGCCGACAGAAACAACAGGTTTTCCGGCACTTTCTGGCCATTGGACACATAATGAATCGGCAGTTTGTAGCGGATCGCCGTGTCCAGCGCCGCGCCCAGGCGCGAGGCTTCGTCGATCTTGGACACGATGCAGCCACGCAGCGGTGTGCCGCCATCACCGGCATAGGACCGCGCGACCTCGTCCAGCGTATCGCCATGGCTGGCGGCATTGAGCACCAGCAGGCGTTCGACCGTGCGCCCGGCGCCCGCCAGCAGGGCAGCCTGTTCATGAATGTAGCGATCGCGCTGGCTGATGCCGACATTGTCGATCAGCAAGGTCTGGTCCGGTCGCACAGACTGCACGACGCGGCGCATTTCATGGACGTCTTGCACGACATGCACCGGCACGCGCAACATCTGACCATAGATCTTGAGCTGCTCATGCGCGCCAATCCGATAGGTATCGGTCGTCACCAGGACCAGGCTGCCCGGTCCGCTGCGGCGCACGCAACGGGCGGCCAGTTTGGCCACTGTCGTGGTCTTGCCCACGCCAGTCGGGCCGACCAGGGCCAAGGCCAGGCCCGGCTGCCAGAGCGCGTCCTCGGATGACAGCACCGGCAGATGGCTGATCAGTTCTTTGCGGGCCCATTGAAGCGCCGCCCGGGCGCTGGCCTGCTCGGGCATGTGCTTGAGCATCGCCCGCAGCAGCGCCGTGCTGAAGCCAAAGCGCAGCAGGTTCTGGAACAGCGTGACGGTATGCGGAGAGCGGCGCAGTTGGCCGCCCCACAGCAGTTCATCGATGCGCGTCTCCAGGGACCCCTTGAGTTCACCGATTGCGCCCAGCAGATCCGCGCCCGGCGCGGCGGCGGCATATCCGGTGGACGCATGCGGGGTGGGCGCGGCTGGCCTGGTCTGCACGGGCCGGGAGGCCGCTGCAGGCGCATCGCCATCGGGCAGCGAGGTCTGGTCGGTGGCCAGGATTTCCACCCCACCGTTGACCCGCTTGTTGGAGATGATGAGGGCATCGGGCCCCAGCGCGAGACGCACCTGCCGCATGGCCTCGCGGTTGGTGGCGCCGAAAAAACGACTGATGTTCACTCAGGACTCCCGCCGACGACTGCCGTGACCCGAATGATCCGTTCTTCGGGAATCTCGGCACTGGAGAGCACCGCCATGTGCGGCAAGTGATGGCGCAGGAAACGCGACAGCGAGGCCCGCAGTACCGGCGGCACCACCAGCACGGGCGCATCGCCCCGGTCCTCCTGGTCCTGAACGGTGCGCTGGACATCGCCCAGCAGATTTTCCGCCAGACCGGGTTCAAGAGCGCCGCTGCTGCCCAAAGCCTGCATCAGCACCCGCTCCAGGCGAGCGTCCAGGCCGATGACACGCAGTTCCGTTTCGCCTGCAAACCAATGCTGGACAATGGCCCGACCCAGCGCCACGCGCACCTGGGCCAGCAGTTCGTCCAGGTTCGGCCCGGTGCTGGCCGGATTGAGCGCGGCCAGGCGCGGCGCATGTTCGGTGACGGTTTCGAGGATGCTGCGCATGTCGCGGATGGGCACGTCCTCGTCCAGGAGGCTGCGCAGCAGGCTCTGCAACTGGGGCAGCGTGATGGTCTTGGGGATCAGGTCCTCGACCAGCTTGGGCACATCGCGAGCGATGTGATCCAGCAGCTGCTGGGTTTCCTGACGGCCCAGCAGGCGCGATCCGTAGCGATGCATCAGGTGGTTCAAGTGAGTCGCCACGACGGTGGCGGTATCAACCACAGTGTAGCCCGCGATCTGCGCCTGCTCTCGCAATGCCGGGTCGATCCAGAACGCTGGCAGGCCAAAGGCCGGGTCCTTGGTCGGCGTGCCCTGGATGGGCCCCGTCACCCCACCTGGATCGATGGCCAGCCACTGCCCGACCTGGGCCACACCAAAGCCGATTTCGACGCCAAACAGCAGAATGCGATAGTCCGTGGGCTTGATTTCAAGATTGTCACGGATATGCACGACCGGGGGCAGGAAGCCCATTTCCTGGGCGAATTTCTTGCGCAGGCTGCGGATGCGATGCAGCAATTCGCCATTCTGCTGATGATCCACCAGGGAAATCAAGCGGTAGCCGACTTCCAGGCCAAGCGGATCGACAGGCGCGACGTCATCCCAGCTGGCCTCGGCGGCAGCGGCCACGGCGGCCTGTTCCCGCCCCGGGTCGGCTGCCGCCGCCTGCAATTCGCGCTGCTGGCGCTGGAGCAGCAGCCAGCCGCCGCCGCCCAGAATGGCCGCGAACAGCAGGAACGCCACATGCGGCATATTGGGAATCAGCCCCATCAGCGCCAGGATGCCGGCCGTGATGAACATCACGTTGGGATTGGAAAACAACTGCCCGATCACCTGCTGGCCGACGTCCTGATCGTCTGCCACGCGCGAGACCACCACGCCCGCCGCTGTGGAAATCACCAGTGCCGGAATCTGCGCCACCAACCCATCGCCGATGGTCAGCAGGGTATAGACGCTGCCAGCATCCGAAGCCGACATGCCGTGCTGCGCCATGCCGACGATCAAGCCGCCGATGATGTTGATCACCATGATCAGCAGGCCCGCCACGGCATCCCCGCGCACGAACTTGCTGGCGCCATCCATGGCTCCGTAGAATTCGGCTTCCTGGGAGACTTCGGCGCGGCGCTTGCGGGCCTCGTCCTCGCCGATCAGGCCGGCATTCAGGTCGGCATCGATGGCCATCTGCTTGCCGGGCATGGCATCCAGGGTGAAGCGCGCGCCGACCTCGGCAATCCGGCCCGCGCCCTTGGTGATGACGGTGAAGTTGATGATCACCAGGATGATGAACACCACGATGCCGACGGCAAAATTGCCGCCCACCAGGAAATGGCCAAAGGCCTCGATGACCTGGCCGGCGGCGTCCGGGCCCTTGTGACCATTGAGCAGCACCACCCGGGTGGAGGCCACGTTCAGGGACAGGCGCAGCAGGGTGGCAAACAGCAGCACCGAAGGAAAGGCTGCAAAGTCCAGCGGCTTGCGCGTGAACATGGCCACCAGCAGGATCATCACCGACAGGGAGATATTGAAGGAGAACAACAGGTCCAGGATGAACGGCGGCAGCGGCAGGATCATCATGGCCAGAACCATGAGGATCAGCACGGGGCCGGCCATCAGGCGGGCATGCCCGGAACTGTGGGCTTTGAGAAAATCCAGGAAACTGTTCATGAGGCGGGATTCAAGGCCTGTTCAGGGCCTTGTGGCAGGCCCTGTTGCGGGTCGAGTTCGGGGGGCACGCGCAGGTTCTGCGGCACCTGCGGCAGTGTACCCGAGCCCTGCTGCCAATTGCGCAGCTGGTAGACCCAGGCCAGGACCTCGGCCACGGCAGCGTACAGTGCGACGGGGATTTCCCGGTCGATCTCGACATGATGATAGAGCGCGCGCGCCAGCGGCGGTGCCTCCAGCAGGGCAACGCCGTGCCGGGCGGCCAGTTCGCGGATCTGCGCAGCAATCAGGCGGGTGCCTTTGGCCACGACCACGGGCGCCCCACCCTGCCCTTCGCGATAGCGCAAGGCCACGGCATAGTGGGTCGGGTTGGTGATGACCACATCGGCTTCGGGCACGGCGCTCATCATGCGCCGCCGCGCCATGGCGCGCTGCTGCTGGCGGATGCGGCCCTTGACGTGGGGGTCGCCATCGCTGTCCTTGTGTTCCTGCTTGACGTCTTCCTTGGACATGCGCAGTTGCTTGGCATGATTCCAGATCTGCCAGGGGACATCGATCAACACGATGATGATCAGTGACGAGGCGATCAGCAGGCAGCACAGCGCGGCCAGGTCCAGACCGCGCGCCAGGGCCTCGGTGGGCGCCATGCGGGACAAGGCCAGCATCTCGTCCCGATAGGCCCAGATGACCTTGACGCCGACGAAGCCGACCAGCCCTGCCTTGGCCAGCGTCTTGAGCAGTTCGATCAGCGTCTGCGCGGCAAACAGGCGCTTGATCCCCGCCAGCGGATTGAGCCGTTCGAACTTGGGTTCCAGGGCCTTGGAAGACAGCAGGAACCCCCCCAGCGCCACCGAGGAAAAGATGCCGATCACCAGCAACAGGGCCATGAACGGCAATACGATCAACAGGCCGTGCCAGGCGGAATCCCCCGCGACGTTGAGCATGACCTGAGGATCGCGCGTAATCCTGGGGTCGAACCACAGGCCATTGCGCAAAATGCCGCGCAGGGTGCGAAAGATCGATTCGCCGCCGAGCCACAGGGCACCGATGCCGCCGATCAGGGCCATGAACGTCCCCAGTTCACGCGAACGCGCAACCTGGCCTTCCTCGCGCGCCTTTTCGAGGCGCCGTGGAGTCGCAGG
>NZ_JAVERO010000091.1:0-8899 GCF_034007085.1 Castellaniella sp.
GATCAGGATGGGTTCGGCGCGGAACTTGTCGCGGCGGTGCACCAGGGTGACCGTGCGGCAGATATTGGACAGGTACAGGGCTTCTTCGACTGCCGTGTTGCCGCCGCCGACCACGACCACGTCCTGGTTCTTGTAGAAGAAACCGTCGCAGGTGGCGCAGGCCGATACGCCGCGGCCCATGAAGGCCTGCTCGGACGGCAGGCCCAGGTACTGCGCCGAGGCCCCTGTGGCGATGATCAGGGCGTCGCAGGTGTAGACGGCACCCGTGTCACCGGTCAGCGTGAAGGGGCGCCGGGACAGGTCTACGCTTGCGATGTGATCGAACACCATTTCCGTGTTGAAGCGCTGGGCGTGTTCCATGAAGCGCTGCATCAGGTCCGGGCCCTGGACGCCGGCAACGTCGGCCGGCCAATTGTCGACCTCGGTCGTGGTCATCAGCTGGCCCCCCTGTTCCAGGCCAGTGACCAGGACCGGGGCCAGATTGGCGCGTGCGGCATAGACGGCTGCGGTGTAGCCCGCAGGGCCGGACCCGAGGATCATGAGTTTGGCGTGTTTTGCGCTGGACATCACTGAAAATCCATTCGATATTGACCCCGCAATTATAATGATGCGATGGCAAGAATTCCGGCGACCCCCACACGCTCCTCCCGCAACGTGCGCAATGGCCCCTCGCCCCTGCAGACGCGCCTCTCGGGCCTGTTCCGCGAGGCCCGCTGGGTGCTGCTGGCTGCCCTGGCCTGCTGGCTGGTTCTGGTGCTGGCCACCTGGACCCGCACGGACCCGGGCTGGTCCCATTCCGTTCATGGCAACACGGTCCGCAATTGGGGCGGTACCTTTGGTGCCTACGTCGCCGATCTGCTGCTGTATCTGTGCGGTGCTTCGGCCTGGCTGTGGGTGCTGCTGCTGCTGCGTCGGGTGGCGGCGGGGTTCTATCGCCTGTCCCGGGCCGTGTTGCCCAGCCGGGTGCCAGAACTGCTGCCCAGGGTGCGCTGGGAAGTCGGCATCGGCTACACCCTGTTGTTCCTGGGCTGCATGGGCGTCGAGGCCTTGCGGCTGCAGGCCTGGGGGGCGGCGCTGCCGGCCGGGGCAGGCGGTCAACTGGGGCAGTTGCTGGCGGGTGGCCTGGCCCAGCTGATGGGCGGGGCGGGCAGCACCTTGCTGCTGCTGGCCTTCATCGTCATGGGTTCCAGCCTGTTTTTCGGCTTTTCATGGCTCAATGTCTCCGAACGTGTCGGCTACGCCATCGAACTCGCCTGGCGCCGCCTGTGGGAACTGAAAAACGCCTGGCAGGACCGCCGCGTGGGGGTTACGGCCCAGGCCGAACGCCAGGAAATCGTCGAGACTCGCCAGACCCAGCTGGTGCATGAACAACCAGTGCGCATCGAACCCACCGTCACCACGGTGCCGAAGTCCCCGCGTGTCCAGCAGGAAAAGCAGCAGACGCTGTTCACCGCGCGCGAAGACCCGGCGATGGCAGGCAGCCTGCCGGCCCTGTCGCTGCTGGACCCGGTCGAGCAGTCCCAGGAAACCGTTTCCCCGGAAACCATCGAATACACCTCGCGCCTGATCGAAAAGAAACTGTCCGATTTCGGCGTCAACGTCACGGTTGTGGCCGCCCAGGCCGGGCCAGTCATCACGCGTTACGAGATCGAACCGGCCACCGGCGTCAAGGGCAGCCAGATCGTCAATCTGGCCAAGGATCTCGCCCGCGCACTCAGCCTGGTGCGCATTCGGGTCGTGGAGACCATTCCAGGCAAAAACCTGATGGGGCTGGAACTGCCCAATCCCCGCCGTCAGATGGTGCGCCTGTCGGAAATCCTGGGATCCCAGGTCTACCACGCCAGCGCTTCTCTATTGACGATGGCGCTGGGCAAGGACATTGCCGGCAATCCCGTGGTGGTTGATTTGGCGAAAATGCCACACCTGTTGGTGGCCGGCACCACCGGTTCGGGCAAGTCGGTCGGCATCAATGCCATGATCCTGTCCTTGCTTTACAAGGCGGATGCCAGCCAGGTGCGCCTGATCCTGATCGATCCCAAGATGCTGGAAATGTCCGTCTACGAAGGCATCCCGCATCTGCTGGCGCCTGTGGTCACCGACATGCGCCATGCGGCCAATGCCCTGAACTGGTGCGTGGCCGAAATGGAAAAGCGCTACAAGCTCATGAGCAAGCTCGGGGTGCGTAATCTGGCGGGCTACAACACCAAGATCCGCGATGCGCAAAAGCGCGAGGAACCGATTCCCAACCCATTTTCTCTGACGCCCGATGCGCCCGAACCCCTGGGCACCCTGCCCATGATCGTGGTGGTGATCGATGAACTGGCCGACTTGATGATGGTGGTGGGCAAAAAGGTCGAGGAACTGATCGCCCGGCTGGCCCAGAAGGCCCGCGCTGCCGGCATCCACCTGATCCTGGCCACCCAGCGCCCCAGCGTGGACGTCATCACAGGGCTGATCAAGGCCAATATCCCCACGCGCATTGCGTTCCAGGTCTCGTCCAAGGTCGATTCCCGTACCATTCTTGACCAGATGGGCGCGGAAACCTTGCTGGGCCAGGGCGACATGCTCTATCAGCCACCGGGCACCAGCGTACCCACACGGGTCCATGGCGCCTTCGTGCACGATGACGAGGTCCACCGTGTGGTCGAGGCCCTGAAAGCCGAAGGCGAGCCCGATTATGTCGAGGGGCTTCTGGAAGGCACGAGCGAGGGCGAGACCGGCGATGGCCTCAGTTCTGTCACGGGTTTCTCAGATCCAGAAAGCGACCCTCTGTACGACCAGGCCGTCGAGGTCGTGATGCGCAGCCGCCGTGCCTCCATTTCCTTTGTGCAGCGCAATCTGCGGATTGGCTACAACCGGTCGGCGCGGATTCTGGAACAAATGGAACGTGCGGGGCTGGTCAGTCCCCAGCAGCCCAACGGCAATCGTGACATCCTGGTGCCGGCCAAATCCGGCGAGGACGACTGATCGATGAACATGCATTTTTCCACGCGCTGCCGGGCGCAGGTGGCGGCCATCATGCTATGCGGCCTGGCGGGGCTGTCTGGTCTTGCCCGCGCGGCCGAACCGGCCCGGGTGCAGCTGCAGTCCTTCGTCGATCAGGTCAAGTCCGCCACCGGCCAGTTCAGCCAGGAACGTACCGATGCCCAGGGGGCGGCCCAGAAACCGCAAGGCGGCTTCTTTGCCTTTCAGCGGCCCGGGAAATTCCGCTGGGAAGTCCGTGTGCCTTATGCGCAGTTGATCGTATCCGACGGCCAGCATGTCTATCAGTACGATCCCGACCTGCAACAGGTCACCGAACGCCGTGCCAACCAGGCGGTCGGTGCTTCGCCGGCTGCGCTGCTGTTCGGTTCGGGTTCGCTGGACCAGGCCTTCGATCTTCAGTCCCGGCCCGACCATGATGGATTGCAGTGGCTGCGCGCCGTGCCCAAGACGCCGGATGCGGGCTTCGTCCACGCAGACATTGGTTTTGCCGATGGTTTGCCCCGGCGGCTGGAACTGCTGGATGCGTTCGGCCAGGTCTCGCGCATCGTCTTTACCGGTCTGAAAGCCAACCCCGTCATCCCGGCCGGACAGTTCCAGTTTGCGGTCCCCCAGGACGCCGATCTTGTGAAGATGGACTAGGTTGACGATGGCAATGGCGAATCAGGGTGATCTGCTGGGCGATGATCCCGACTTTGCAGGCGCTGCTGCGCCAGTGCGTGCCGACGTCAAGCCGGCGCATGCCCCTTTGGCCGAGGTGCTGCGCCCGCGCAGCCTGACCGAAGTCATCGGGCAGACGCACTTGCTGGGCGCAGGCAAGCCTCTGCGGCTGGCCTTCCAGTCGGGCAAGCCGCATTCCATGATTTTCTGGGGGCCGCCTGGGGTGGGCAAGACCACCCTGGCGCGGCTGACGGCCACTGCGTTCGATTGCGCCTTCATTGCCTTGTCCGCCGTGTTTTCCGGCGTCAAGGACATCCGCGCCGCCATGGCGCAGGCCGAACAGAACCAGACCCGAGGCCAGTCCACCATCCTGTTCGTGGATGAAATCCATCGCTTCAACAAATCCCAGCAGGATGCCTTGCTGCCCTTTGTCGAAAGCGGTCTGGTGACTTTCATCGGCGCTACCACGGAAAACCCCTCGTTCGAAGTCAATTCCGCCCTGTTGTCGCGTGCCCAGGTCTACGTGCTCAAGCCCCTGAGCGAAGACGAATTGCGTCAACTGGTGCAGCGTGCCCAATCCCAGGTCCTGGACGGCCTGATGTTCGACGAACTGGCCATCGACACCCTGGTGGGGTATGCCGATGGTGATGCCCGGCGCCTGTTGAACCTGCTGGAACAATGCCAGACGGCGGCGGGTGCCAGCGGCGTTGCGCGGATCGATGCGGCCTTCATTGAAAACGCTCTGACGCTCAACAGCCGCCGCTTCGACAAGGGCGGGGACAACTTCTACGACCAGATCTCGGCCCTGCACAAATCCGTGCGCGGCTCGCACCCCGACGCCGCCCTGTACTGGTTGACGCGCATGCTGGACGGCGGGGCCGACCCGCGTTACTTGGCGCGGCGCATCGTACGCATGGCCTGGGAGGACATCGGCCTGGCCGATCCCCGGGCACTGCAGATCGCCAATGATGCTGCCTTGACCTTTGAGCGGCTCGGCAGTCCGGAAGGCGAGCTGGCCCTGGGGCAGGCCGTCATCTACCTGGCAGTTGCCGCCAAGAGCAACGCAGGCTACATGGCCTACAAGCAGGCGCGCGCTTTCGTAAAGCAGGATCGCAGCCGCGAGGTGCCTGTGCACCTGAGGAACGCGCCCACGAAGCTGATGAAGGAATTGGGCTACGGGCATGCCTACCGCTACGCTCATGATGAACCCAATGCCTACGCGGCGGGGGAAACCTACCTGCCTGATGGCATGGCCGAACCCGGCTGGTACCGGCCCGTGCCCCGAGGACTGGAACTGAAGATCGGCGAGAAACTGGCGCAGTTGAAGCGCTGGGACGAGGAAGCAGGGCAGAAATAGCCAAAGGGACTGGGTGCCCCCTTTGGCCGTCACAAGGTCGTTTCAGAACGAAGCTGGGGTCATCCGAACAGTTTGTTGGCGACTTCCGCCGCGTGTTTGCCTTGGAATCGGGCACCGTCCAGTTCGTTGGCCGACGGCTTGCGCGAACCGTCGCCCCCGGCGATGGTGGACGCCCCGTAGGGTGCGCCGCCAGTGACTTCGTCCAGACGCATCTGGCCCTGGAAACTATAGGGCAGGCCCACGACGACGAGGCCGAAGTGCAGCAGGTTGGTGATGATGGAGAACAGCGTCATTTCCTGGCCGCCGTGCTGGGTGGCCGTGCTGGTGAACGCGCCGCCGACCTTGCCGTTGAGTTGGCCGCTGGCCCACAGGCCGCCCGCCTGGTCCAGGAAATTCGCCATCTGCGAGCACATGCGCCCGAAGCGGGTGCCGCAGCCGATCAGGATGGCGTCATAGTCGGCCAGGTCCCCGATCTGGGCCACCGGCGCAGCCTGGTCGAGCTTGTAGCCGGATTTGCGGGCGATGGCTTCGGGGACCAGTTCCGGCACGCGCTTGATATCGACGGTGGCGCCTGTTGATCGGGCGCCTTCGGCGACGGCCTGGGCCAGGGTTTCGATGTGACCGTAGGTTGAGTGGTAGAGGACCAGCACTTTTGACATGAAGAGACTCCTTTCCTGAGAGACACCCGTCATTCTGGCCTCTGCACGGCACGTTTGCGGCAAGGCCGTGGCGGGATTGAATACAATAGTCCCTTTCATGATCTTCGTCACCCCGCCATGCTTGACACCAATCTGCTGCGCAAGGACCTGGATCGCGTCGTTCGGGCCCTGGCCCGGCGCGGTCTGGCCTTTGATACCGATCGCTACCATGCCCTGGAAGCCCGCCGCAAGGCCGTGCAGGTCCAGACCGAGGAATTGCAGGCGCGGCGCAACGCGCTGGCCAAGCAGATCGGCCAGCTGAAGTCGCGTGGCGAGGACGCTTCGGCCGCCTTGGCCGAATCCCAGGCCATCCCCGATCAGCTCAAGGCCCTGGAGCAGGACCTGGGCGCCGTGCAGCAGGAACTGTCCGCCTGGCTGATGACCCTGCCCAATCTGCCCGATGACAGCGTGCCGGATGGCATATCCGAGGCCGACAACGTCGAAGTCCGACGCTGGCTGCCGGGGGCAGCGGGGGCGGATGGCAACCCGGCCGGCCTGGGGTTCGAGCCGCGCGACCATGTCGCCCTGGCCGAGCCCTTTGGATTGGATTTCGAGGCCGCTCGGTCCCTGGTGGGGGCCCGGTTCATGATGCTGCGCGGCCCGATTGCCCGCCTGCACCGCGCCCTGGCGCAGTTCATGCTGGACCTGCAGACCGGCGAGCACGGCTACCAGGAATGCTATACCCCGTATATCGTCAACAGTTCTACCCTGTACGGCACTGGCCAGTTGCCCAAGTTCAAGGACGACATGTTCTGGGTCACCAAGGGCGGTCAGGGCAGCACCCCGGACGATGACGGGCCGGCCGAGGATCTGTACTTGATTTCCACTGCTGAAATCCCGCTGACCGGTACGGTGCGCGACCGCATTCTGGATGCCCAGGACCTGCCGGTCCGGCTGACGGCGCATACGCCGTGCTTCCGGTCTGAGGCCGGCAGCGGCGGCCGCGATCTGCGCGGCCTGATCCGCCAGCACCAGTTCGACAAGGTCGAGATGGTGCAGATCGTGCATCCCGAGCAGTCCTGGCAGGCACTGGACGAAATGGTCGGCCATGCCGAGCACGTGTTGCAGGCGTTGGGATTGCCGTATCGGGTGGTGCTGCTGTGCGCTGGCGACATGGGTTTTGGTTCGGCCAAGACCTACGACCTGGAGGTCTGGCTGCCAGCGCAGAACACTTGGCGGGAAATCTCGTCTGTCTCGAACTGCCTGGATTTCCAGGCACGGCGCCTGCAGGGGCGTTTCCGCCCCGAAGGCCCCAAGGCCAAGCCCGAATACCTGCACACGCTGAATGGATCGGGGGTGGCCGTGGGCCGTGCTTTGGTGGCGGTGCTGGAAAACTATCAGCAGGCCGACGGCAGCATTGTGATCCCGCCTGTGTTGCGTCCCTATATGGGCGGCCTGGAAGCCATCCGGGCCTGAGCGGCCCGGGCCGTCGTCAAGTCTTGCGGGTTTTCGGACCGCGATAATGCGGCATCCCGGGCACGTCTGCCGGGGCTGTTTCCGTGCCCGAAGCGGCTGGGTCGGTTGTTTTCCGGTGGGCGCCGATGCGTGTGATCAGGACCAGGCATCCAACCCAGAACGTCAGGTTCAGGACGGTGGCCGGCAGGCTGTGAAAGCTGGCATAGCCGGTTGCGGCCGAGGCCTGAATATGGAAAGCATCGGCGACGAATGGGATGTTGCCCAGGCCTTCGATCATCAGGCGGCCAGGCAGGGAAAAGGCCCATTTCAGGGCTTCGATGATTTCCCATCCGGCGACCGAGCCATTGCCGTCGATATCGAGCACGAAATGCAGGGCTTGGATGTTCATGGCGGACCTCCGACTGCGTTTATGCCTGAATTCACTATAGGCCAGAAGACCGGGGTGGGCAATGCGATGGAATGTGCTGGATGCCAGCCGATTGATGCGGCTCAGGCCTCCGGGTCAGGGCATCCGGGGCAAGGCGGTTTGTTTGGATTCATGCTATGATGCGTGGCTCGACTCGCAATGCGTCGGACCCGGAGAGGTGGCAGAGTGGTCGAATGTACCTGACTCGAAATCAGGCGTACGGTAACCCCGTACCGTGGGTTCGAATCCCACCCTCTCCGCCAGCTATTGCGCATAACCCGTTGATTTCATTTAATGAATCGGCGGGTTTTGTTTTTTGGCCCTACATCGACTCGACTGTAGCTTGGGCCGGTGCATGACAATCTTTGCAACGGTGCTGGCAGCCGCGTTTCCTGAACTGGGCATCGGGTTTGCGGGCGTTGCACTGGCGTTCGGCCTGACGCTGCTGACCATGTGCTATGCGATCGGTCATATTTCAGGCTGTCACATCAACCCGGCCGTGACCTTTGGTCTGGTGGCGGGCGGTCGTTTCCCGGCGCGTTGGTCTATCGCGCCTTGCTGCCCCAGGACGACTGAGAATCTCCGTAGTGCTTTTGCAGCCGCTCGGATCCGGGTGGCTTTTTTATTTCGGCGGGCGGCTGTGTTGCCGCGATCATGGCCTCAGGCGTTTGCCCCGCAGTCTTCCAGCGCCGGGTAGTCCGTGTAGCCTGCGGGGCCCGGGGCATAGAAGGTTTCAGGCCGGGGGGTGTTCAGTGGTGCCCCCTGCGCGAAGCGGGCGGGCAGGTCGGGATTGGCGATGAACAACCGGCCAAAGGCAGCGGCGTCGGCACGCCCCTGCGCCAGCCAGCGGGCCGCCTTGTCCTGATCGAGTGCTTCGTTGGCAATCAGGCAGCCTGGGAATTTGTCGCGCATCATGGGCGCCAGGCTGTCCGGGCCTTCGTATTCGCGCAGGCACAGAAAGGCGATGCCGCGTTGACCCAGGGCCTCGGCAACGTAGCCGAAGGTCTTGGCGGGGTGATCATCGCCCATGTCATGGCTGTCGCCTCGGGGGGACAGGTGGACACCGACCCGGCCAGGCGCCCAGATCTCCAGGATTGCATCGGTGATTTCCAGCAGCAGGCGGGCTCGGTTTTCGACGGGGCCGCCGTAGGCATCCGTGCGTTGGTTGGTGCGGCTTTGCAGGAACTGATCGATCAAGTAGCCGTTGGCGGCGTGGATCTCTACGCCATCAAAGCCTGCTGCCTGGGCGTTTGCAGCGCCCTGACGGTAGGCTGCGATGATGCCGGGAATTTCTGCGGTGTCCAGGGCGCGGGGGGTGACATACGCTTTTTTGGGGCGCACCAGGCTGACGGTGCCGGTGGGCTGGATGGCGCTGGGGGC
>NZ_JAVERO010000092.1:0-8887 GCF_034007085.1 Castellaniella sp.
TGACGGACTGGCCGATCCATTCGGCGCCCTGGCGAACCTGGGCCACCGCCTGGGCGATGCCGTCGCGCATGGTCCGCATGGCATGCATCAGGCTGGTTTCATCCCCGGGGCGCACCGGAATGTCCACCCGCAGATCGCCCTGCGACATGCGAGCGGCGATCTGGATGACCGTATCGGGCTCGCCGCCCAGCTGGCGCACCAGGCGGCGCGACAGGAACCAGCCCAGGGCCAGCAGGATGAGCGCCAGGGTGGCGGACGCCAGCGCGAAACCGCCCGCCTGCCCCCACACGACGGCATCGACCGTGTCCAGGTACACGCCCGAACCCAGAATCCAGCCCCAGGGCGCGAATTCCTTGACATAGGAAACTTTTTCGACCGGCTTGTCGACCCCCGGCTTGGGCCACAGGTAGTAGACATAGCCATCGTGCGTCGGGCTGGCCTTGACGGTGTCCACAAAGGCGATGAACAGCCTGAACCCATTGGGGTCCTGCATGCCCCCCAGTTCCTGGCCATCGAGTTCGGGCTTGATCGGGTGCATCACCATGCGCGGCACCCTGTCATTGATCCAGAAATATTCCTCGCCGCTGTAGCGCATGCCGCGAATGGCATCCATGGCCTGCTGCCTGGCCTGTTCTTCGGTCAGGGTGCCGGTTTCGGCCAGCCGGTGGTAGTAAGTGATCACCCCGTAGGCCGTCTCGACGGCCTGGCGTGCGCCGGTCTGGCGTTCCTGCAGCAAGGCATTGCGTTCCATCCACAACAGGGAAGCCGTCAGCACGGCGATGCCGACAATCGCCACCAGCGTGAACAAGGCGAATTTGAATTCTGTCGTGCGCATCCAGGCCCGTAATGACCGTGACATGGTGATTCCCCCTTTGATTGCCCGCGTCCCGGACCTTGCCGGCAGCCTGATTTCTGGCTGGCCGATGGCGGGTCACAGCGTAATGGATGTGAAATCAGTATACGATTGGGGGGGTTGCGCCAAGCGGTCAAAGAACGGCCATATTCCGCGACTCTTGTCACGCCGGACCACAGTCATGTGCATTGCCTACCTGTCCCTGGGGGCCCCCGAATGGCCCCTGCTGATCGCCGCCAACCGCGACGAATTCCACACCCGGCCCACCCAGGCGGCAGGCCCCTGGCCCCTGGCCCCGCACCTCATCGCCGGCCGCGACCTGCTGGGCGGCGGCACCTGGATGGGGATGACCGAGGATGGCCGCTACGCCCTGTTGACCAACTACCGCGAACCCGGACGGCCCGCACCGCCCGGCGCGCCTTCACGCGGGCTGCTGGTCCGCGATTTCCTGCTCAGCCAAGACGACCCGGCCGCCTGGATCGCCTCGATCGCCGCCCGAGCAGATGACTGGGCGGGTTTCAACCTGATCGTCGGCGACACACACCAGGCCTGGTACCTGGGCAACCGCGATCCCGCCCGCACGCCCCGCCGCCTGGAACCCGGCCGCTACGTGCTGTCGAACCATCTGCTCGATACCCCCTGGCCCAAGGCTGCGCGGCTGCGTGCCGCGCTGGACGCCCTGCCGCCACCGGCCTGGGCAGCGACGCCCGAAATCGTCCTGGAACGGCTGCGCGACACCACCCCGGCAGCAGACGCCCGACTGCCCGCCACCGGCCTTTCCCTGGAACGAGAACGCCTGCTGAGCAGCCCCTTCATCATCAGCCCGGACTACGGCACTCGTTGTTCGACCGTGCTGACCAGGGCCGCCAACGGCCGGTTTCTGTTCTGCGAGCAAGGCTACGATGCGGCGGGCAGACCGTTCGAACGCCATGATTGGCGGTTGTAGAATACCGCTTTGCACGCCCTACAGGACACATCCATGAGCACCGAGCTCGCCAGCCAGATTTCCGACGCCGTCAAGGCCGCCATGCGCGCGCGCGACAGCATCCGCCTGGGCACCCTGCGACTGCTGCAGGCCGCCATCAAACAGAAAGCCGTGGACGAACGCACCGAGCCCGACGACGCCGCCATCCTGGCCATCATCGAAAAACAGGTCAAGCAGCGCCGCGAATCGATCGCGGCTTTTGAATCGGCGGGCCGCACCGACAGCGCCAATCAGGAACGCGCCGAACTGGACATCTTGCAGGCTTTCCTGCCCCAGGGGGCCACGCCCCAGGAAATTTCCGCCGCCATCGATGCCGCATGCGCCCAGGCTGCAAGCCAGGGCCTGCAAGGCGGCGCCGCCATGGGGACCATCATGGGCCAGCTGAAAAAAGCCCTGGCTGGCCGTGCTGACATGGCGGCGGTATCCGCCCAGGTCCGTGCAAAACTAAATAGTTGACCCCGGCGCCAGGGCCTGCCCGGCCCTGATGCGCCGCACCAGGTCGGGGTTGCGCGCGAACGCCCGGCCAAAAGCGACCGCTTCGCCCTGCCCTGCCTGGACGGCGCGCAGCGCGGAATCCGGGTCATAGCCTTCGCTGAGCACCAGCGCGCCGCTGAACGCATCCCGGATCACCGGCGTCAGCGCGTCCGCGCCCTCGTGTTCGCGCACGCAGACAAAGGCGACACGCCGCTGGCCCAGTTCGTGGGCCACATGACGGTACAGCGCCACCGGGTCCGAATCACGCATGTCGTGGCGATCGCCACGTGGCGAAAGATGCACCCCGACACGCCCCGAACCCCAGATGCCGGCGCAGGCATCGACGATTTCCAGCAAAAAGCGGCTGCGCTTGCCGATCGAACCGCCATAGTCATCCTGCCGCCCGTTGGAACCATCGTGCAGGAACTGGTCGATCAGATAGCCATCCCCGGCATGGATTTCCACGCCGTCGAATTCCGCCTGCCAGGCGTGACGGGCCGCCTGTTCAAAATCCGCAATCACCCGACGGATTTCATCGAGCCGCAGGCTGCGCGGCACGACAAAGCCCCCGGGCGGCGGACACGGCCCGCGCCCGCAGGCGATGGCGCTGGGCGCTACGGGCATTTCGCCCGACAGATATTCAGGATCCGATACCCGGCCCGCATGCCACAGCTGCAGCACGATCCGCCCGCCCCGCTGGTGTACCGCATCCGTGACCAACCGCCAGCCCCGGACCTGGACGGAATTCCAGATGCCGGGAGTATCCGGATGCCCGATGCCCAGCGGCGAGACCGAAGCCGCCCCGGCCAGGATCAGGCCAGCGTCGGCACGCTGGGCATAATACGCGCGCATGCCCTCGTCAGGCACGCGGCCATGCACCGACCACGTCCCGGCCGAAGGCGCCACGACGATGCGGTTGGGCAGTTCGATTTCCCCCAGCCTGACCGGATCGAACAAACTTGTCATATCATGCGGGAAAAAACGGGGCTGGCTCAGCGCGGTTCCGGTTGTGAATTGCTGCAACGCACCATCCAGATATCAATTTCATAAAAAAATCCATCAGGGTTTTTACCAGATTTTTATCTCCCTGACCATGGCTGCAACGCCAGTCGGGGCCCACACGAAGGAACATCATGGGACAATTCGCCGTCATTGGACTGGGCCGTTTCGGCAGCGCCACCGCGCTGGAACTGATGCGGCTGGGCCATTCGGTCCTGGGCGTGGACGCCGACGGCCGCGCCATTGACCAAGTCGCCGACCGCTTGACCCGCGCCGCCATCGCCGACGTCACCGACCGCGATGCGCTGGCCGAACTGGGGCTGAGCGAATACGACATGGTCCTGATCGCCATCGGCGAAGACGTACAGGCCAGCCTGGTCTGTACCGTCCACCTGAAATCCCTGGGCGTGAAAACGCTGTGGGTCAAGGCGTCTTCGCGGGCGCATCACCTGATCCTGGCCAAGCTGGGTGTCAATCGCATCATCCACCCGGAAGAAGAAATGGGCATCCGCATCGCCCAGGTGCTCAGCTACCCCATGGTCAACGACTACATTTCCCTGGGCAATGGCGATTTCGTGGTCGAAATCGAGGCCAGCGCGCAACTGGACGGACGCACCCTGGGCGATGCCCTGACCACCGAACCCCCTGGCGCCATCCATGCCCTGGCCGTCAAGCGCAAGGGCGAGACCACCGTGCATCCTACGGATCAGTTCGTGGTGCGCGCCCAGGACACGCTGATCCTGTTCGGCCCGCTGCATCACCTGAAAACCGCCGCGCCAAAACTGAGCTGATCCCCCGCCCCATGTCCCCCTGCCCCGATCGCCCGGATTGACCACATGGCCCGCATCCACATTCACCCGCTGCAGGCCTACCGCCAGGCGCGCCACACCGGCCAACTGCAAGCCAGCCCGCCCGCCGTCCTGGCCGGCAGTTTCCTCGTCCTGATCCTGCTCGGGACCGCGCTGCTGTCCCTGCCGATCGCACAGCGCCAGCCCTTTGGCGTATTCGAGGCGCTGTTCACCGCCACGTCCGCCGTCACCGTCACCGGCCTGATGGTCGTCGATCCGGCCACGGACCTGAGCTTCTTTGGCCAGGCCGTGCTGCTGGCCCTGGTGCAGATCGGGGGCATCGGTTTCGTCACCTTCGCCATCATCGCCACCCTGACGCTGGGCAAGCGCGTCAGCCTGAAATACCAGGCCCTGGCGCTGGAAGCCTTCAACCAGACCAGCGTGGCCCGCATCCGCCAGACCGCCGTGACCGTGCTGAAATTTTCCCTGGCGATCGAGGGCGCCGCCATCCTGATCCTGACGCTCTGGTGGTGGCGCCACGACAGCCTGGAACACGCCTTTCTGCTGGCCGGGTTTCATGCCGTATCCGCATTCAACAACGCTGGCATGTCGCTGTTTCCCGGCAGCCTGGCCGCGTTTTCCGGCGACCCGGTCACGACTTTCGTCGTGACCGGCTGCATCATCCTGGGGGGGCTGGGGTTCAGCGTGCTGGCCGACATCCACCAGAAACGCAGCTGGGCCGCGCTGGCCTATTACACCCGGCTGATGCTGATCGGCACACTGTGCCTGAACCTGGTCGGCTTTGCCGTGTTCTGGCTGATCGAAGCGCGCAATCCTCATACCCTGGGCGCGCTGCCGGCCGCCAGCCAGGGCCTTGCCGCCTGGACCCAGGTCGTGGCGACCCGCACGGCGGGATTTTCCAGCATGGACATCGGCCAGCTGCGCGACAGCACCAATTTTCTGTTGGCCGGTCTGATGTTCATCGGCGGTGGTTCGCTATCGACGGCCAGCGGCATCAAACTGGCGACCTTCATCGTCCTGCTGGCCGTCGTGCGCGCCTATGTCCTGCAGCGCAAGGAAGTCGTGCTGATGCACCGCGCCATTGCGCCCGAAACCATCCAAAAGGCCCTGGCCCTGATGATGGTCTCGGGCATGCTGGTCTGCCTGGGTATTTTCCTGGTCAGCCTGTTCGACGAGCAGCCCTTCATTGCCGTGGTCGTCGAAGTCATGTCGGCCTTTACCACCACTGGCATCAGCCACGGCCTGACCGACATCCTGAGCCGGCCCAGCCAGGCCGTGCTGATCCTGCTGATGTTCGTCGGCCGCCTGGGGCCCCTGACCCTGGTCTACAGCCTGGGCACGCAGCGCCACAGCCGGGTGCGCTATCCGGAAACGACCCTCCAGATCGGCTGATCCGCTGCAGCCTGCGGGCGGCCGCGCACGCAGCCGCCCGTCCCGCCCCGATCCCCAATGTACTAATATTTCTCTTTCTGCTGTTTTCCAAACCCAACCTTTTATCAGGACCCTTTCCATGGTGATTTCCATCGCTCGACAGGCTGCGCTGTGCGCCGCCATCGGCCTTGCAGGCCTGGCCACATCGGTTTCGGCCGCCACACTGAAAATCGGCACTGAAGGCGGCTACCCGCCCTGGAGCATGGTCGATGCCAACGGCAAGGTCACCGGCTTTGACGCCGACGTCGGCCAGGCCCTGTGCAAAAAACTCGATATGAAATGCCGGTTCGTGGTCCAGGCCTTCGACAGCCTGATCCCCGCCCTGCAGGCCGACCGTTTCGATCTGGTGATCTCGGGCATGTCCGTCACCGCAGAACGCGCCAAGGTCATCGCTTTCAGCATCCCCTATGCCACCGAGGATTCCGCCTTCGTGCTGCCCCAGGGCGATGCCCTGCTGAAAGCCGCCGATCCCCAGGCCCTGATGGCGGGCCTGGCAGGCAAGACCGTCGGCGTGCAAAGCGGCACCACCCAGGGCGCCTATCTGCAGAAATACGCCCCGGACATGAAACTGAAAAGCTACGAAACCCAGGACCAGATGCAGATGGACCTGTCGGCTGGCCGGCTGGACGCCACATTTTCCGAAGTCACCCCGCAAAGCCAGTTCCTGGAGACCACCGGCAAGGGCAAGTTCGCCCTGGCCGATGCCGTGATCAAGAGCAGCGCCGATCCAGACATCCTGGGCCTGGGCATCGGGGCCGGCATCAACCAGAAAAACACCGCACTGAAAGCCAAGGTGGACAAGGCCCTGTGCGAACTGATCGCCGACGGCACCATCAAGGCGTCCAGCACCAAATGGTTCGGCGTAGACCTGTCCAACTACGCGGCCTGCAAGCCGTAATGCCCGACCGCATGGCTGGCCCCGACAAAGGCCGGCCTCCTGCCCCCAGGGCCGCCGGCCTTTGCCTGCCGGCACCGCCCTGGGGTTTTCAATCAAGGCCATGATCCAGACCCTGCACGACATCCTGAGCGCCGGCTGGGGCGGCATGCTGCTGCGCGGCGCGGCCATGACCGTCTTCATCAGCATCTGCGGCATCTGCCTGGGCATGGCCATCGGCATTGCCGGCGCGGCCGCCAAGACCGGCGCCAACCGCATCGCCCGCGCGCTGGTCGCACTGTACACCCTGATCGTGCGCAGCGTCCCCGAACTGCTCATCATCTACCTGCTGTTCTTCGGCGCCGTGCAGCCCGCCGCCGACCTGGCCGACTGGCTGGAATGGGACGAGCTGATGAGCACCGTGTTTCCCATGCTGGTCGGCATCCTGGCCATTGCGCTGATCTCGGGCTCGTACAGCGTGGAGGTCTTTCGCGGCGCCTTCAAGGCCATCGATCCCGGCCAACTGGAAGCCGCCCGCGCCATCGGCCTGAACCGCCGCCAGTGCCTGCGCCGCATCACCCTGCCGCAATTGTTCTGGTATGCCCTGCCCGGCGCCAACAACGTCTGGCAGGCCGCCCTGAAGGACACCGCCCTGGTATCCCTGGTGGGCCTGGTCGAACTCATGCGCGCCGCCGTCCTGGGCGCCGCCGCCACGCGCGCGCCCCTGGCCCTGTACCTGATGGCTGGCATGCTGTATTTTGTGATCGGCGTCTGCAGCCAGGGGCTGTTCGTCTGGGCCGAACGCCATTTCGGCCGCGGCATGCGGGGGGCCGGACGATGATCGCACTGTTCGAACAGGCCGTCCCCGTGCTGGTCGAAGGGTTCTGGATCACCCTGCGCATCGGCCTGTTCTCCATCCTGTTCGCCTCGCTGCTGGGCCTGGGCGCGGCATTGATGCGCACCACGCGCCACCCGCTGGTGTCGGGCACCGCCTTTGCCTACAGCACCGTGTTTCGCGGCACGCCGCTGCTGATCCAGTTGTTCCTGCTGTACTACGGCATCGGCACCCTGGAATTCGTGCGCGGGCAGCCTGCCCTGTGGTGGCTGTTTTCCGACGGCGCACGCTGCGCCATCCTGGCCATTGCCCTGAACAGCGGCGCCTACATGAGCGAGGCCATCCGCGGCGGCCTGCAGTCCGTGCCCACCGGCCAGCTGGACGCCGCCGCGTCCTGCGGCATGAGCCGCCTGCAGATCTTTCGCCGCATCCGCTTTCCCCTGGCCATCCGCCAGGCCTTCCCGGCCTACAGCAACGAACTGGTGCTGGCCATCAAGGGCACCAGCCTGGCGTCCACCATCGCGGTGATGGAACTGACCGGCTTTGCCCGCCGCCTGATGAGCCAGAGCTACCTGATCGTCGAGACTTTCATCATCGCTGGCGTGCTGTACCTGGCCATCAACGTGACCTTGCTGGGCTGCGCCTGGCTGGTGGAACGCAGCCTGGGGATCCGGTCGGGGGATTGAGGGCTTTAGGTATACACCAATACCCTATATTAATAGTGTTGGCGTATACTTAAAGACATGAATCAGCACCAAGCCCTCCGCGTCCTGCGTGCTTTGGACGACACTGGCCGCTATGTCTTTCGGCGCCAGCACCTGCGCGCCTGCTTTCACGAAGAGTCAGAAAAAACCTTTGCCGCCAGTCTGGCTCGCCTGGTCGAAACCGGTATCCTGATCCGCGCGGCCCGGGGTGTCTATGTCCATGACGCCGCAAAGTCGCGGGATAGCTATACGATCGAGCGCGTCGCCATCGCGCTACGCCCCGCCGATCTCAACTACATCAGCCTGGAATCCGCGCTGTCGGAGTATGGCGTCATTTCCCAGATCCCCATGGACCGTATCACCCTCATGACCACCGGGCGCGAGGGCGAAATCCGCACCCCTTACGGCACCATCGAATTCGTGCACACCAAACGCGACCCTGCCGATTTGCGCCAAGCCACAATTTCCACTGATCGCCCCCTGCGCATGGCCCGGGCCGAGACCGCCTTGCGCGATCTACGGCGCGTCGGCCGCAATCTGCATCTGGTCGATCCCAAGGTGCTTGAAGAGGTGCTTGCGTCAACATGAAAGAAGACTTCGATCAACTGGTGGATCTGGCGATGCGAAACGCCGGGCGCACCCACATGCGTCCCGTCATCGAGAAAGAGCTTTTTCACTACGATATTCTGTTCGCGCTGAGCGAAGCCAAACTGCTCGATTCCTTGACCTTCCAGGGAGGCACCTCTTTGCGCCTCTGTCACGGTGCCCCACGTTTCTCCGAAGACCTGGATTTCGCTGGCGGCCCCGGGCTGGAGATGCGCAAACTGCTGGACATCAAACAATGCCTGGAAGACTACCTGGGGGGGCGTTACGGACTGGATGTGCACGTCCGCGCCCCAGAAATCCAGACCATCGATGGCAGG
>NZ_JAVERO010000093.1:0-8837 GCF_034007085.1 Castellaniella sp.
ATAGCCGCCCTTGACGCTGGGGCGATAGCCCAGATTGTTGCCATTGGCCTCGTTGGCGTTCGACCAGAAGCCTTCGTCCGAGGCAATCTTCACGAAACTGCCGCTCATGTCGGCATTCCAGCTCACGCCATCGAAGACGAAGAATTCGGGTTCCGGCCCGAAATACGCCGTATCGCCCAGGCCGCTGGCCTTCAGGTAGGCCTCGGCGCGCCGGGCCAGGGAACGCGGGTCGCGATCATAGCCTTTCAGGTCCGAAGGCTCGACCACATCGCAGGTCAGGATCAGCGTGGTTTCCTCGCGGAACGGATCCAGGCGGGCGGTGCTGGCATCCGGGACCAGGATCATGTCGGATGCTTCGATGCCCTTCCAGCCAGCGATCGAGGAGCCATCGAAGGCGATCCCGGCTTCCATGCGGTCCTCGTCCACCTGGCTGGCGGGAAGGGTCAGGTGGTGTTCCCGGCCCAGCGTGTCGGTAAAGCGGCAATCCACGAACGCCACTTCGCGTTCGGCGATCATCTGCACAACGTTTTCAGGGGTGGACATAAAAGCTCCTGCGCCAAGTCATAGTGTCAAAGGGAAAAGCCCGAGGCTTCGTTGAATTCATAAGCAATGATCGTGCCATCTTTTGACCGCAGGCCATCCCAGGCAGCGATGCGCCAACAGAAGCCAAAAAACGGCACCATCCCGCACAGACGCACCATTCGGGTGCATATTTTAGTGCAAGCCCGGATGAGCGCGCACCATTTCGGTGCATTCACACAACAAATGGCCTGATTCCTGTCCGCCTGCCAATCAGTTCAGGAATTCCATCTGCAGTTCATTCAGAAAGCGCCAGCCATGTGGCGTGGCGCAGAGCCGATCCAGGCCGGGTTCGAGCAGACCGCGCTCGGCGGCGCGGCGCAGCGCCGGCAAGAGCGCCATCAGCGACAGGCCGGTCCGCTCGATGAACAGGCCGCCTTCGACGCCTTCGCGCAGGCGCAGGGCATTCAGCATGAACTCAAAGCCCAGATCGTCATGGTTCAGTTCACGGCGTTCGACCACATGCCGGCCCTCGCCTTCGCGCACCAGCCGCATCCAGGCATCCGGCATGCGCGCCCGCGCCTGGCGCGTGATGCGGTCCTGGAAGGAAATTTTTGAGTGCGCGCCCGGACCGATTCCCAGATAGTCGCCAAATCGCCAGTAGTTCAGGTTGTGCTGGCAGGCCTGCTGGGGCCGCGCATAGGCCGAGACCTCGTAGCGATCGAACCCCGCTGCCTGGATGAGTTCCGCCCCTCGGTCCTGCATGGCTGCACCCAATTCATCATCCGGCACCGGGGGCGGATATTTGGCAAAGACCGTGTTGGGTTCAAGCGTCAGATGGTACAGGGATAGATGGCCCGTACCAAAGGCCAGGGCCTCGCGCACGTCCCGTTCGCATTCGGCCAGGGTCTGCTGCGGCAGCGCGAACATCAGGTCCAGATTGACCCGATCCACGGCGTGCTGGGCCATTTCGATGGCGGCGCGCGCCTGGGCCGCGTCATGGATGCGCCCCAGACGGCGCAGCTTGTCATCGTCAAAACTCTGGATGCCCAGGGAAATACGATTCACCCCGGCCTGGGCGTAGCCCTGGAAGCGGGCCGCCTCGGCGGTGCCCGGATTGGCCTCCAGGGTGATTTCCGCGTCAGGCGGCAGATTCAGATAGGCACGGAACAGGCCGATGATCCGATCGACTGCATCGGCCGACAGCAGGCTGGGGGTGCCGCCCCCAAAGAACACCGTCGCAACCTGCCGCCCCCAGACATCGGGCACGGCCTGTTCCAGATCGGCCTGCAGCGCCTGCAGATAGGCCTGTTCCGGCAGTTCCCCGGCGCGCTCATGGGAATTGAAGTCGCAATAGGGGCATTTGCGCACGCACCATGGCACATGGACGTACAGCGACAGCGGCGGCAGCGCCGCCAGGCCGGGTTTGCCGCGCACCCCGGGACGGCCATCCCCTGCGCGCTCGGGCAAGGGGACCTGGATCAGTCGTTTCATGGTCGCGCCGGTTCCCCCCGGCCTCGATCCTGGTCGAATTCACTGCGCAGCGCCTGCAGCAGGCTGCGCAGGGCGCGCGCCCGGTGGCTGAGCACGTTTTTTTGTTCCAGGGGCAGTTCAGCAGCGGTCATGCCCAGATCGGGCAGATAGAAATGCGGATCATAGCCAAAACCATGGGTGCCCCTGGGGGTTTCCAGGATCTCGCCGTCCCACGAGCCTTCGACCACGATCGGGCGAGGATCATCGGGACTGCGCATATACACCAGCACGGCGACATAGCTGCCGCGCCGATCAGTCTGGCCGGCCATGTCCGCCACCAGTCTGGCATTGTTGGCCGCATCCGAACGCGCACCGTCCGGTGTCTGGGCGTAACGCGCCGAATACACCCCGGGCGCACCGCCCAGGGCATGCACGCACAGGCCCGAATCGTCGGCCAGCGCCGGCAGACCCGTGACACGGCTGGCGTGGCGGGCCTTGGCCAGCGCATTTTCCACGAACGTATGGAAGGGTTCTTCGGCCTCGGGCACGCCCAGCGCGCTTTGCGGCACCATGTCGATCCCGGCTGCCGACAGGCTGGCAGAAAATTCCTTCAGTTTGCCGGGGTTGCCCGAAGCCAGCACGACTTTTTTCATGGCAGCGCGGGTCATGCGGTTTCCAGTGCCGCAGCCTGCGCGCGGATCAATTCCTGGATGCCCAGAGTCGCCAGATCCAGCAGGCCGTTCAGTTCATCGCGGCGGAAACTGCCGCCCTCGCCCGTGCCCTGGACCTCGACGAAATCCCCGGCGCCCGTCATGACCACATTCATGTCCGTATCGCAGGCGGAATCTTCCGGGTAATCCAGATCCAGGACAGGGCGCCCGCCCACGATGCCGACCGACACGGCGGCCACCTGGCCGCGCAGCGGATCAGCCGCCAGTTGTCCCCCTGCCATCAGGCCGCGCACGGCCAGGGCCGCTGCGACCCAGGCCCCGGTGATGCTGGCGCAGCGGGTGCCGCCATCGGCCTGCAGCACGTCGCAATCCAGATGCAGGGTGCGTTCGCCCAGCGCCTGCAAATCGAATACCGCACGCAGGGCGCGGCCGATCAGGCGCTGGATTTCCTGGGTGCGGCCACTCTGTTTGCCCCGTGCCGCCTCGCGGTCGCCCCGGGTATGCGTGGCACGCGGCAACATGCCGTATTCCGCCGTGACCCAGCCCTGCCCCCGCCCCTTCAGGAAAGGCGGCACCTTGTCCAGCACGCTGGCATTGCACAGCACGCGCGTATCGCCCATGCAGGCCAGCACCGAGCCTTCGGCGTGGCGCGTGTAGCCGGTCAGCAGTTCGATGCGGCGCAATTCATCCGCCCGTCGGCCGGACGGTCGTGCAGAAGCGGTAGCGCGGGAAGGGGTGGTCGTCATGAGGAAATTTCCAGCCAGAAGGCCCGACAGGGCCGGTCTACAATAAGACTCCATTGTAGAGAAACGCCGACGAGACCGCCCCATGATCCGCAGCATGACCGCCTTTGGCACCGCCCGACTGGATTCCGACGCCGGGTCGGTCAGCGCCGAAATCCGCAGCGTCAACAACCGCTACCTGGACCTGAGCCTGCGCATCCCCGAGGACCTGCGTTTCTCCGAAGCCCGCATACGCGATCTGATAGGCCGCCAGGTCCTGCGGGGCAAAGTCGAACTCAAGCTGTCCTACGCGGCGCTCGAACGCGAGGCCCTGCAACCCATCGATGCCGAGGCCGTGCGCGCGCTGGCCGAACAGCTGCAATGGGCACGCCGCTTGATCCCCGACCTGCCTGCGCCGACACTGGCCGAACTCCCGCGGACCGGCACGATGCGCGGCGGCCTGGACGCCGAAATCTGGCTGCCTCTGTGCGAACAGGCCTGCGAACAGGCGCTGGCACAATTCAGTGCCGCGCGCCAGCGCGAAGGCAAGCGGCTGGCGCAGGCCATGCTTGCCCTGGCCGACGAAATCGACCGCATCGTGACGCAGGTCGAGGCCGAACTGCCGGACCTGGTGCGCCAGCATCAGGACCGTGTCGCCCAGCGCCTGCGCGAAGCCCTGGAAGCCGCCAGCCCGGACGGTTTCGCCGCCATCGGCGGGGCCGAACTGAGCGCCCGCATCGCCCAGGAAGCCAGCCTGTTCGGTCTGCGCGTGGACGTGGCCGAAGAACTCACCCGCCTGCGTTCCCACCAGCAGGAACTGCGCGAAATTCTCTCTGGCCGGCACGCGTCCTCCGCGCGCGGCGGCAGCGGCAAGCGCCTGGATTTCCTGTTCCAGGAAATGAACCGCGAAGCCAACACCCTGGGTTCCAAGGCCGCCGCCCTGTCCGTCACCCAGGCCGCCATCGACCTGAAACTGCTGATCGAACAGATGCGGGAACAGGCGCAGAACATCGAATGATGTGTTCCCTGGCGCAGTAGTATGGATGCCCATCACGCCGGGCACATATCATGCGGCAGCGTACAATCCATCGGATCGTATCGCTCACTTGAAAATGAAAGATTCCCTTGCCACGGCGCCGTCCGCCGCCGCCCAGTCCGAACCCGGCGTCGCTTTCCCCATCCTGGGGGCCATCAGCCTGACCCACCTGCTCAACGACATGATGCAGTCGGTGCTGCTGGCGCTCTACCCGGTGCTCCAGGGCCGGTTTGAACTCAGCTTCGCCCAGGTCGGCATCATCACGCTGGCTTTCCAGTTTTCATCGTCGCTGCTGCAGCCGGTAGTAGGCCGGGTCACCGATCGCCGTCCCATGCCCTATTCCCTGCCGATCGGCATGGGCTTCACCTTCTGCGGGCTGTTGCTGCTGTCCCAGGCCTGGAATTTTCCCGTGGTGGTCCTGGCCGCCACCCTGGTGGGGGCCGGGTCATCGGTGTTCCACCCGGAATCGTCCCGGGTGGCGCGCATGGCCTCGGCCGGTCACCATGGCCTGGCCCAGTCGATCTTCCAGGTGGGCGGCAACATCGGCTCATCGATCGGCCCGCTGTTGGCCGCACTGCTGATCGTGCCTCGCGGCCAGGGCAGCGTCGCCTGGGTATCGCTGGCGGCGCTGGCCGGCATCTGCATCCTGCTGGGCGTCAGCCGCTGGTATGCTGCCAACCTGACCAGCGCGCGAGGCCGCGCATCCCTGCGCAAGACCGACAATGGCCTGTCGGCCCGCCAGGTGCACGGCGCCGTGTTCATCCTGCTGCTGCTCATCTTCAGCAAATATTTCTACCTGGCGGGGCTGAACAGCTATTTCACCTTTTTCCTGATCGACCGTTTCGGCCTGAACATCCAGCAGGCGCAATATGCCCTGTTCGTATTCCTGGCCGGGGTGGCCACCGGCACGCTGACGGGCGGCCCCATTGGCGATCGCATCGGCCGCAAGCGCGTGATCTGGGGCTCGATCCTGGGTACCGCGCCATTCTCGCTGGCCCTGCCCTACGCCAATCTGCACTGGACCCTGATCCTGGTGTTCTGCGCCGGGTTCATGATCGCATCGGCCTTCCCGGCCATCATCGTCTATGCCCAGGAACTCATGCCCGGCAAGACCGGCACGGTCTCGGGCCTGTTCTTTGGCCTGGCCTTTGGCATGGGGGGCATTGGCGCGGCCGCGCTGGGCCGGCTGGCCGATGCCACCAGCATCGCCTTTGTCTACCACCTGTGCGCCTTCCTGCCCCTGCTGGGCCTGGCGGCTTTCTTTCTGCCCGACACGCGGCGCCCGAAAACCGCGCGCTGACCAACGAAAAGACCCGCCGGCGGTCGGGCGCGGCGGGCCATGTGCTTGCTTGGGTGCCTGACCAGGAACCCCGGCCAGCGGATCAGGGCATCAAAGCCCCGCGCGCGAGAACACCAGGGTCGCGTTGGTGCCGCCGAAACCAAAACTGTTGGACAACGCGGTTTCGATGCGGGCCTGCGGCAGGGTTTCGCGCAGGATGTTCATGCCCTCGGCGGCCGGATCCAGCGTGTCGATATTGGCCGATGCGGCGACAAAGCCATGCTGCATCATCAGCAGGGTGTAGACGGCCTCGTTTACGCCGGCGGCGCCCAGCGCGTGGCCGGACAGGGACTTGGTGGACGCGATCCAGGGCTGATCGTCGCCGAAGACTTCGCGGATGGCTTCGAGTTCTTTCATGTCGCCCACCGGCGTGCTGGTGCCATGGGTGTTGATGTAGTCCACACGCGTGGTCACATCCGCCAGCGCCTGGCGCATGCAGCGGGCCGCGCCTTCGCCGGAAGGCGCCACCATGTCGTAGCCGTCGGACGTCGCCCCGTAGCCGACGATTTCGGCCAGGATGCGGGCGCCGCGCGCCTTGGCGTGTTCGTATTCCTCGACCACCAGGATGCCGCCGCCACCGGAAATCACAAAACCGTCGCGGTCGGCGTCATACGTGCGCGAAGCCCGGTCCGGCGTGTCGTTATAGTTTGTGGACAGCGCCCCCATGGCATCGAACATGAAGGATAGCGACCAGTGTTCTTCTTCGGCCCCGCCGGCAAACACGATGTCCTGCTTGCCCAGCTGGATCTGTTCGACGGCATTGCCGATGCAATGCGCGCTGGTGGAACAAGCCGAACTGATGGAATAGTTCACGCCCTTGATCTGGGCGCCAGTGGCCAGGCAGGCGGACACGCCGCTGGCCATGGCCTTGGTGACCATGTAGGGGCCGACGCGGCGCACGCCTTTGTCGCGCAGGGTCTGGATGCCATCGTGGATCGAGGAATGCGAGGCCCCCCCGGCACCGACGATCAGGCCGGTGCGTGGATTGGACACCTGATCGGGCGTCAGGCCGGCATCCTGGATGGCTTCCTGCATGGCCAGCCAGGCGTAGGCGTGGCCATTGGCCATGAAACGCCCGAGCTTGCGATCGATCCGATCGAGCGCGTCCAGACGCACCGAACCCGCCACCTGCGACCGCAGGCCCTGTTCGGCGTATTCCGGCTGAAACGTGATGCCGGAACGCCCCTGGCGCAGACTGTCGAGGACCTCGGACTGGTTGTTGCCCAGGCTGGACACAATGCCCATGCCGGTGACGACGACACGACGCATGATCGAAGCTCCTAGAAATTGTCCGTGCGCGTGAACAGCCCCACGCGCAGATCATGGGCCACGTAAATTTCGTGGCCATCGACTTCCATGCGGGCGTCGGCGATCCCCATCACCAGTTTGCGCATCATCACGCGCTTCATGTCGATGGTATAGCGGACCAGCTTGCCGGCAGGCAGCACCTGGCCGGTGAATTTGACCTCGCCTACGCCCAGGGCACGGCCCCGGCCCTGACCGCCGCAGCACCCCAGGAAAAAACCCACCAGCTGCCACATGGCGTCCAGCCCCAGGCAGCCCGGCATGACCGGATCCCCCTGGAAATGACAGCCGAAAAACCACAGATCAGGACGGATATCGAGTTCGGCCACGATCTGGCCCTTGTCGTGCGCGCCGCCCCGGTCATCGATATGGGTGATGCGGTCGAACATCAACATGGGCGGCAGCGGCAGCTGGGCATTGCCTGGGCCGAAGAGTTCCCCGCGTCCGCAGGCCAGCAGTTCGTCGTAGCTATAGCTGTTCTTTTGCATGATGTTCCGTCTGAAACCCCCGGCTCGGCAGCCATGATGGGCGCTGTGCACCCCGTGAACCAGGTAAGCTGACTAGTATAACCCGAGATATTTTCAGCCGATGGCGCGCCAGGCAACTTGTGCCGGACATCCTGCTACCGCTCATCGAACCAGACCGTCACGGTCCCCCGGATGAACAGGGGCGGATGATCGTTGACCCAATGTTCGACCCGATGCACCAGCAACACAGGCCCGCGCGCTGCGCGTCCATCAAAGGCATGGGTTTCGATGCTGCGGCCCGCCAGCGGCACGCACGGCCCGCGTTCCGAGCCCCAGCACAGATCGGTGGCGACCTGGGCGGTGCTGCTGTAATCCCGGGAAGCATAGACCTGGGTGATGCGCGCGCCATCCGGTACAGCCGGCCCCCGAGGCCCCGGTTCGTAGCGCACCACCACGGCCCGGCCTTGCGCCTGCAGGCCCTGGCTGACCTGGTCCCGCGTCCAGGCCTGACCACCGCCGGCCCAGGCCGCGCCCGCCGCCAGGATCAGCACGGCCGCTGTGGCCAGCGTGCCGCACGGCAACCCGCACCACGCAGTGTTCATTCCTGCGGCAAGGCGGCCGTGCCCGGCCCGCTCAGCTGAAAGACTCCGACCGCCCGATTCAGGCCATTCATCTGGTCGTTCAGGGCCTGGGCTGCCGTGCCGGCCTCGACCACCAGCGCAGCGTTCTGCTGCGTCACCTGATCCATCTGGCCGATGGCCAGGTTGACCTGTTCGATACCGGATGCCTGTTCGCGGCTGGCCAGCGTGATTTCCGACATGATGTCGGCCACCCGCTGCACGCTGGAGACGACTTCGGTCATGGTCTGGCCCGCACCGTCGGCCAGTTCGGCGCCAGCCTGGATTTTCTGCACGGTGGAATCGATCAGATCACGGATTTCCTTGGCTGCGCCCGAAGACCGCTGGGCCAGCGCCCGGACCTCGGAAGCCACCACGGCAAAGCCCTTGCCCTGTTCGCCCGCCCGGGCGGCCTCGACGGCGGCGTTCAGGGCCAGGATATTGGTCTGGAAGGCAATGCTGTCGATCACGCCCACGATATCGGACATCTGGCGTGTCGAGGCATTGACCTCGCCCATGGTCTCGACCACCTGGGCCACCGTCTGCCCGCCCCGGGAAGCGACCTCGGACGCGGTCGCCGCCAGCGTGTTCGCCTGCTGGGCATTGGCCGCGTTGTGACCGACCGTGCTGGTGATCTGTTCCATGCTGGCTGCGGTTTCCTGCAGAGACGCGGCCTGCTGCTCGGTGC
>NZ_JAVERO010000094.1:0-8774 GCF_034007085.1 Castellaniella sp.
CGTGCCCGCTCCAAAGGTCACCTTGGCCGTGATATCGCCCGTGCCCAGTTCGTCGGCATTGATGTGACCGTCGTTGTTCGCATCGGTCGTGATCTCGACAAACACCTGGGGTGCGATCGTGTCCTGAATAACCGTCACACCACCCTCACCCCCAGCAACCCCACCCAGCTGCACGAATTCAGGCGTTTCCACCCCCGGACGCGGATAAGCCAGCGCCAGGGGTGTCGTGGCTTCCAGGATGCTGGCCAGCCGCGTGAAGCTGGAACCGCCGCCACCGCCGCCGGTCAACACCGCAGCGGTCGGATCCAGGATGGCAAACGGGTCCTGGCCTGCGTCCAGCGCGGCCAGCACCTGGGCGGCTACCGGATCGGCCGGCGGCGTCACGGCGTTGTCGGCTGGCTGCGGCTGCGCAGCGGCCAGGTCTTCCGTGACCAGCATGTCGGTGTTCTGGCCGACGATCACCGGCGGCACGCCGTTGGCCTGCAGGGTCACGCTGGCGCCTTCATCCGTCAGGATGCGGGCGTTGACCGGCACGCGCATGCCTTCGTGCAGCGCAATCGTCGTGCCATCGGATGCACGCATCCAGGCCTTGCCGGTGACGTGAGTGATCAGGACGGTATCGGTAGCCATGGGGAATCCTCAGTGTGAATTCGATCTGAATCTGTTGGGCCTGCCAGGCATGCGCTGGGCATCCTGGCGGCGATCATGGGGGCATGCTACGCGGCGGCACGTTTCCGCGATATTGGCGCTTTGGCCAATAGATATTGGCGTTTTGGCCAATAGGACCAGGATGCGAGCCGGGACCCGGCAACGTCCCATCGACAGCGGTGGCGATCACACGGCATCAGGGGACGACGCAGACCCGGTTCAGGCATCCACGCCACGCGCCGCGTGCTGGTCGATGCCGTGCACCCGCAGGGCCAGCATCAGGCGGTCGGTGACGCCCAGCTTTTCGAAGATGGCGGAAATATGCGCGCGCACGGTGCGCTCGGTAATGCCCAGGACATCGGCGATGGACTGGTTGGAATGGCCCAGGGCGACGTAGCGGGCCACGTCGCGTTCGCGCACGGTCAGGTCGCGCGCCCAGTCCTGGTTGGGTTCGGGCCTGGCCTGGCCGATCTGGCTGAGCATGCGCGACAGCATGTCCTTGCCCACCCAGATTTCGCCACCCATGACGTGACGCAGCACACGGTCCAGGCCACTGACCGGCATGTAGGCATGCACGTACCCGGCTGCGCCCGCCACCAGGGCGCGCTGGCCCTCGGGGTCGCCGGGGTGGGTGCTGGCGACGACGACCTGCAGGCCCGCCGGCACCTCGGACAGATCGCCCCCGGCCCTGGGCAGCAGGCGGGCGTCCATGACGGCCAGCACGCCGCGCCGGCCCCACAGGGCCAGATCGGACAGGCGCTGCCCGCGCGCCGGCGCCCAGCCCAGCCCGTCCAGCCCGGCCCAATGCCGGTACAGGGCATCATCGGCAGTCAACAACAACACAGGTAGCGTCATGTCGAGTCCTTTCAGCGTTCGCGGAAGGCGTTGGAATGCGCGCGCAGCACAGGTTTGAGCAGATACTGCATCAGCGTGCGCTTGCCCGTCAGGATGTGGACCTCGGCCATCATCCCAGGGATGATGGGCCGTTCGTCACTGCCCACGTAGGCGGTTTCCGTGCGGACCTTCACGATGTAGTAGGAATTTCCCTTTTCGTCGGTGATGGAATCGGCGCCGATTTCCTCGACGTGGCCCTGCAGGCCGCCGTAGATGGAAAAATCGTAGGCCGTGAACTTGACCTCGGCCTGCTGGCCCGGATACAGAAAGCCAATGTCGCGCGGGTTGATGCGCACTTCGAGCAGCAGGGTATCGTCCGACGGGACGATGTCCATGATGTCCTTGCCAGGCGAAACCACGCCGCCCACGGTGTTGGCCGTCAGGGTCTTGACGGTGCCATTGACCGGCGAACGGATATTGGACAGGGTCACGCGGTCGGCCAGCGCAACCTGGCTTTCCAGCAGGGCGGACAGCTTGGCACGCGCATCGGACAGGTCGGTGCGCGCCTGGTTGCGGAAGGTGACCTCGGTTTCGTTGAGCTTGGCCTCGGCTTCCTGGATGGACGCCTGGATCTTGTCGATCTGGGCCGCTGCGGATTTCTGTTCGCCGCAGAATCGCGCCACGTCGCGCTGCAGGCGCAGCAGATCCACCTGGGACACCGCACCGCTGGCCAGCAGCGGCTTGGTCATGGAATATTCGCGCGACGCCAGGCCGCAGCTGGTGGCCGCCTGGTCGCGGTTGGCGATGGTGGAACGCAATTCCTGCTGGCGCTGGTTGAGCTGTTCCCGGGCGACTTCCAGGTTGGCCTGCAGTTCGCGGGTGCGGGCCTGCCAGACGTTGCGTTCCTGTTCGGCCAGTTCTGGCGCCTGGGACTGGACGTCCTCGGGGGCCTGGTAGGGCGCGTCATTGGCGATGGCTTCCAGGCGGGCGACCTTGGCCTTCAGGGCCAGGGCCTCGGCGCGGTTCTCGCCCAGGGACGAGGAATAGCGCGTAGGGTCGATGCGCAGCAGGATCTGATCCTTGACGACCTTGTCGCCGGGACGCACCAGGATTTCCTGGACGACACCGCCATCCAGACTCTGGATGACCTGGACCTGCCGCGAAGGCACGACCTTGCCTTCGCCGCGCACGACCTCGTCGATCTGGGCGATCGAAGCCCAGATGATCAGCACGAATACGGTCAGCAGGGACATCCAGATCAGCAGGCGCGATCCGCGTGTGCGCTGCTGGCTGAGCGCCCAGATGGCGTCATCGATCATGTCGCTGCGGCCGCCCTCGTGCTTGGGCGCAAAGGACTGACGCAGACGGGCGAGCAAAGCAAACAGGGTTTTCATGGCCTCAGTTCCTGCGTGCGCCGCCGATGCGGCCCTGGCGCAGAGCCTCGACGACCTGGGCCTTGGGTCCGTCGGCCACGATGCGGCCATGATCGATGACCATCAGCCGGTCGACCAGATCCAGCAGGGACGTGCGGTGCGTGACCAGGACCAGCGTCTTGCCCTGGCTGGCGACCCGCAAGCGGGCCTTGAGCTGGGATTCACTCTGGTGATCCATATTGCTGCTGGGTTCGTCCAGCAACAGGATCTGAGGATCATTGACCAGCGCACGGGCAATGGCGATCGACTGGCGCTGCCCCCCGGACAGCGAATCGCCGCGTTCGCCGACGATCATGTCATAGCCTTCGGGGTGGCTGGCGGCAAATTCATCCACGCCCGCCAGGGTGGCGGCGCGCAGGACGTCTTCATCAGTGGCGAACGGCGAGGCGATGGTCAGATTGTGCTTGAGCGAGCCATAGAACAGCACCGGGTCCTGGGGCACATAGCCGACCGCGCGACGCACGTCGGCCGGATCGATCTGGTTCAGGTCGATGCCGTCGATCAGGACTGTGCCGGAAGTCGGCGCGTAGAGTTTCAGGACGAGTTTTTCGAGCGTGGTCTTGCCCGAACCGATGCGGCCGATGATGCCGACCTTTTCGCCCGGCTGGATGCGGAAGCTGATGTGATCCAGCGCCGCGATGGAACTGTTGGGGTAGGCGAAAGTGACCCCCTGGAATTCGATGCCACCCTGCAGGATAGGGCGCGGCATGAAGGAACGACCCGCCGGGCGCTCGACCGGCATGGCCATGTAGTTGTCGATGGATTTCAGGGATGCCTTGGCATTGTGATACTGCATCATCAGGCCCACGACCTGGCCCAGGGGGGCCAGGCAGCGCCCGGAAATCATGGACGCCGCGATGATGCCGCCCATGGTCATGCCGTCCTGGACCAGGTAGACGCCGATCACCACGACGGCAATATTGACCAGTTGCTGGCAGGTCTGCACGAAACTGACGGTGACCGACGAGGTGAGCTTGATGTGTGCGCCCAGTTCGGCCAGCCAGCGGGTGGATTCTTCCCACATGCGCTGGGAATGGCTCTGGGCGTTGAGCGCCTTGACGGTTTCCATGCCATTCAGGGCCTCGATCAGGCCGGCGTTGCGCTGCGCCCCGGCCTGAAAGGATTCGAGAGTCATTTTTTCGACCCGGGCCAGGGAAAACAGCGACACGGCCAGGATCACGGCGATGGCCAGCAGGGGCGGCAGCACCATCCAGGGCGAAATCCAGGCCAGCACCCCCAGGAACAGCAGCACGAAAGGCAGGTCCACCAGGGTGGTCAGACTGGCCGAGGCGATGAAATCACGCACGGATTCAAAGGACCGCAGGTTGGAGGCAAACGAGCCCACGGAGACCGGGCGGCTTTCCATGCGCAGGTCCAGGACCTGTTCCATGATGCGCGAAGACAGTTCCACGTCCACCCGCTTGCTGGCGATGTCCACGACATAGGCGCGGATGCCGGTCAGCACCAGGTTGAACACCATGGCCAGGGCGATGCCGATGGTCAGTGCCCACAGCGTTTCGACCGCGCTGTTGGGAATCACGCGGTCGTAGATGTTCATCGTGTACAGCGGCATCACCAGCGCGAAGATATTGATCAGCACGGCGGCAGCCACGGCGTCGCGGTAGAGCTTCCAGTTGCCCAGCATCGCGGCCCAGAACCAGTGGCCGCTGCGCGCCCGCATGTGGGCGTCCTGGGTGCGAGCTTCTGTTCGGTAACGGGGCTGCACGAAGCAGGCCAGGCCGGAATATTCGGCCTGCAGTTCGGCGCGTGGGACTTCGACGGGTTCGGCTGTCTCTGGGTAATGCACCAGATAGTGATCGGGGCGTTCCTGGACCAGGACGCAGGCACGCTGGTTTTTCAGGAACAGGATGGCCGGCATGACACTGCGCGACCAGTTGCCCAGGGTGCGGCGCACGATCCGGGCGCTGCACTGGGCGCGGCCAGCGGCCCGGCTCAACAGCGACGGCGTCAGGCGCTGGTCCACCAGCGGCAGGCCCGATGCAAGCTGCTGCGCGGTGCAGGGACGGCCCAGCAGCCGCGTGATCAGCGCCAGGCTGGCCAGCAGGGAATCATCATGCAACTGGTGCGGCGTGGCGCCCGGCAGTTCCGGCGCCGCTGCGGCACCAGGCGGGTTGGCCGTCGTTGCTTCGGTTCGGGCCGCCATGGCGGCAGCAGCCTCAGAGGATGGCATCGTCGTCGGAAATCAGGTTCAGGGCACCCTGCAATCGCTGACGGGTGCGCTTGCGTTCAGCGAGCTTTTCCAGCGCCTGGGGCGGCAGGTCGGTCAGGCGCAATGATCCATTGGCAATCAATGCGTCGATCAGGTCTTCCAGAACGCGGATGAATCCGGCATCCAGTTCCGAGAGATCCTGTTTGAAACGTTCCTGATCAGAAGCCATCGGCATTCCCCTCTAGCGGCAGGAAACCCGGGCCACAGGGCCCGGGGGCATTGCTACGGTTGCATTCAGTGCTGAAAGATCAATTCCAGCCGCTGGCCGCCTTGTCGGCAGGGGCCAGCACCGGCGGCTTCATGCCGGATTGGTAATTGACCTGCAGCGGCTGCAGATTGCGTGTGTCCGGCAGCGGCGTCAGGCAGGCCTTGAGCACCTCGTCCGGGAATTCGAGCTTGGAAGCCTCGTCGGGCTGTTCCTGGTAGGGATCCGCCAGCCCCAGCGTCGGCAGCAGTTTGTGGGACAGCGCCAACCAGCGATATTCGGCCGTGCGCAGGTCGAAGATGCCATTGGCCAGCGCCCGGCGCGCGTCGAACAGTTCGTTCTCGGTATCCAGCAGGTCCAGCAGGGTCCGCTGGCCGATCTTGAACTGCTGCATGTAGGCCACACGCACCCGGGCAATGTCGCGCTCGTGCTGTTGCAGGAACGGCATCTGCTGGCGCAGGCGCACGATGTTGTTCCAGGCAACGGACAGTTCCTGCTGGACATTGCGGCAGGTGTAGTCTCGCACGTCCCGGGCGGCATAGGTCTGGGCCGCAGTCTGGCGGACGCGAGCCGCATCGGCGCCGCCACGGAACAGGTTGAACGTGGCCATCAGCTGGACATTCGAACTGCGCGTGGTCTCGTCGCTGATGTAAGGCGGATCGGAACGATCACGGCCCGTGGCGGCGCGCAATTCCAGCGTCGGAGCAAAGCGGCCTTGCGCCGAAGCCTTGCCGCGCTCGGCCGCCTGGACCAGCGCCTGCTTGGCCAGCACGGTCGGGCTGACGCGCACGGACTGGCTGAAATCGGTCGGGTCCTTGGGCAGCGAAGCATCGACGTCGGGCGTTTCGGACAGGGTTTCGGCCGGGACCTGGCCGATGATGCGCTGGTAGCGCTGGGTGACGTCGTTCAGATTGCCCGAGGCGGTCAGCAGATTGGTCTGCGCCAGGGCCAGGCGGGCCTGGGCCTGGACTTCGTCCACCCCGCGACCGACCCCCGAGGAACTGCGCTCGGAGATCTGGCTCAGGATGTCCTTGTGCAGGTTGTAGTTCTGTTGCGCCAGGGCGACCTGCTCGCGATAGCGTTGGACATCCAGATAGGCCTGGGTCGCCTGCTGGGCCAGGTCGTCGACCGTGGCCTTCAGGGTGTAGTAATCGGCCAGCTTTTCAAAACCCAGCTGGCGCACGTCGTTGATCGTGGAAAAGCCGTCGAACAGCAGCTGGCGCAGGGACAGGCTGTAGCCGCTGCGCGACCAATCGGTGGAACCGTTGCCGCGGGAACTGCCGCGATATTCACGGCCCGTCCAACCCTGCAGATTGACTTCGGGCAGCAGGGCGCCGCGACGGACCTTCTGGCCTTCGAGTCCGGACTGGAAATTGTGAAACTGCGCCTGGACCTCGGGGTTATGCAAAACAGCCGTCTCGACCGCCTGGGGCAGCGTGACATTGTCGGCAAAGGCCAACGGGGAAAACGCAAAGACCAACGCCGCCCCCAGGGCGGAAAGCGGCGCTTTTTTATGACAAACCATGTTCAATGCTCCTGAACTCGGAGACCAGACGATCATGAGACCATCGGGTCTTTGATGAGATTGGGATTCACGCACCCGGATCGTTCGCACAGGCGAACGCCTGCTTCCGGGACAAGTGCCGGCACCACGATCAACGAGATCAATCTCAATCCAGGATGGGGACCGATGATGCCATGCCTATGTTCGAGCGGTACGACCGCCAGAAAAGCATCAATATCGGATCTGCATGGTAGGACAGGGCTGAGCGCCCATTGGCAAGTCGGAGCCTCTGGTTTCCGGCCAGAGTTCTTGAAGCATAAACTTGCGTCTTGGCACGTCTTGGAATCAAAACGTAGGCGCATTGTACGAATCTGAAGCAACTGTGACTAGTGCCTGATAGGACCAAAAGCCAATAATTGACAATATTTAAGGGTAAATCCCATGAAAGCGGTCGATTGCCGGGGGTTCAGGCCGGCACGCCACGTACAATCATGCCAAGCCCGCCACAGGGCCGTTCACGCTGTCACCCATGTCCATCATCCTGCTCATCCTGCCCGATTTCCTGCTGATCGCCCTGGGCTGGGCCCTGCTGCACCATCTGGGATTCGACCGGGCATTCTTTGCCGGCGCGGAAAAACTGGTCTATTTCGTCCTGTTTCCCGCGCTGCTGTTTCATTCGATTACCCGCACGCCGCTGGATCTGGGCAGCACCACGGTCCTGCTGGCCGCCACCGTCGGCGTGATGCTCGGCGGTATTGCCCTGGCCTGGCTGGGCCGTCTGGTCGTGCGCCCGGATCCGGCAGCACACGCTTCGGTGGCCCAATGCGGGTTTCGCTTCAACACCTACCTGGCCCTGTCCCTGGCCAGCGGCCTGCCCTGGTCTGGCGCGCAGACCACCATGGCGGTGTTCGTCGGTTTTGCCGTGCCCATCAGCAACATCGGCGCGGTGCACGCGCTGGCCAGCCGGCATGGCGGGAGCGCGCTGCGCGAAATCGCACGCAACCCCTTCATCCTGGCCACGCTGGCCGCGCTGGCCTGCAATTTCCTGCGCGTGCCGATTCCGCAGGCGCTGGATGTCGCCCTCGGGCGACTGGGGGCCTGCGCCCTGGCCATCGGGCTGCTGTGCGTGGGCGCCACCCTGTCCCTGCGCGGCGGACGGGCACACATGCCGCTGATGGCCTGGATGGTGACCGCCAAATTGATTCTGCTGCCGCCCATCGCACTGGTTCTGGCCTGGGCGCTGGATCTGTCGGCCGGCGAACGGATGGTGCTGGTCCTGTTCAGCGCCCTGCCCACGGCTTCGTCGGCCCATGTGCTGGCCGCCCGCATGGGCGGCGACGGCCGGCTGGTGGCCGTCACCATGTCGATCGGCACGCTGCTGTCGGCCGTGACCTTGCCGCTGTGGCTGGACGCTGTGACCTGAAACCGGAACCCTGCCAATGACACCATCGCCCCCTGCCATCGAATGGCCCCTGCCCGATGAAGACGCCACCGTGGCTCTGGCGCAACGCCTGGCCGATCTGGTCTGCGGCCAGACGCCGGACGGCCCGGCTGCCGGAGGCCGGATCCACCTGCGCGGCGAACTGGGTACAGGCAAGACCAGCCTGGCCCGCGCCCTGTTGCGCGCCGGCGGTGTGACGGGCCGGATCAAAAGTCCCAGCTACGCGCTTCTTGAAAGCTATAACGTTTCTAACTTATACTTCTATCACTTTGATTTCTATAGATTTAGCGACGCGCATGAATGGCGGGATGCAGGTTTCGACGAACTGCTGGACGCACAGGCAGTCGTCCTGATCGAATGGCCCGAACAGGCCGGCACGCGATTACCGCCTCCGGACCTGGACATCCGCCTGGAATACGCCGGTGCCGGTCGGCACGCCCGCCTGACCGCCTGCAGTGAAAAAGGACAACAATGGCTGA
>NZ_JAVERO010000003.1:0-49221 GCF_034007085.1 Castellaniella sp.
GCGGTGGCGGCGCGTCTGGCAGCTGGTAAATGCACCCCGGCGCTACAGCGCAGCAAACAGCGCCTGGGCCATGGCACCGACCAGGGCCTCGCGACGGGCGTCCGGCACAGGATCCTCGCCGATCGATGACCATGCTGGATGGCCCCGGGCTTCGTCCAGCATGCGCTGCACATCCGGCGGCAGGCGCCGCAGGGGTTCGGGCGGGGTAGTAGCGGCGTCGGTCTCGGCGGCGGCCTGCCCCCCCTGATCCTGGGTCACATCCGGCCCGCTGTCACCCGTCCCTGACCCGGCAGGTTCAGGCCCTGGCGGCGTCAGCAGGTCACCGTCGATAGGCCGCATGGCCGCATGTCCCCGGCATTCCAATGCCCGCACCAGGGCCAATTGCCGCAATCCCAGCAGATGCAGGACCGGATCATCCACCGTCATTTCGGTATTGCCCGCCAGCCGGCCCACCAGGCGCTTGCCCCACTGGCTGGCGCCCTGCCAGGCGCCGCCGATGGCAGCACCCAGCAACGCAGCCGTCCCCAGGCTCAGCCCCCCGGTCAACACATCGATGGTGGCACCCGCCATGGCGCCTGTGGCCAGGCCTTTGCCAACCTGGATGCCGAACGTGCGCAGCGCCTGGGGATTGAACAGATCCATGCCCCAGCGTTCGCCTTCCAGCGGCAAAGGGTGGTGAGGAAACGTCATCTTGCTGAAACGGTAGCGTTTCAGCAGCGCATGCACGCAATCCTGTTCCCGGTCACGGGTACGCTTGCGCAATCCCAGGGTGATGGTGGCCATGTCGGTCGGATCTTGGGAACAGGGCAACCGCAGTGCGGCCGCATCCACCAGCAGTTCGGCGATCAGGCGCGTGGCATCCTGCAGCCGCCGCAGTCGCTGCTGGCCCAGATCGGCACGCAGGGCCTGCAAGGCGACGGCATGGTGGTCCAGCATCAAGGCCAGACGATCCAGCAACTGGCCCTCGCCATCCAGCGCAGGCGCGACGGTATCGAAATCTACCGTGGCATGCAGGCCCAGACGGGCCAGCGCATCGCGCCAGGCAGCCGTGTCCGACAACGCCGCGCGAGTGAAATTCAGCACTGGCAGAATGGGCCGGCCGCACGCGGCCAGCAACATCAATTCGTCGCGATGCTTGGGCAGGACCGGGTCCCGGGTATCGATGACGTACAGGGCCGCGTCGGTCTTCAGCACCGCATCCAGGACCCGGCATTCCTGCTCGAACCGGCCAGCGGCCTCGGGGCTGTCCAGCAGCGCGCGGATGCGTTCCGGGCCATCGTGCCGTTCCTGGGGCGGTGACAACTGATCCAGGTAATCCAGGACACCCATGGCGTCTTCCAGACCCGGCGTGTCTCGCAACACCAGGATGGCCTGGCCAGTCTCGGTCAGCAGCTGGGCGCTTTCGACATGGCGGGTAGTCCCGGGGCGGTCCGCGACTTCGCCAAAGGATTCATCACGCAGCAACGTGCGCAGCAACGAAGTCTTGCCGGTGTTGGTATGGCCGACGACCGCCAGGTCGATGGGTTTCGAAGCGTCAGTCATGGCGGGGGGGTTCCGATGTGTTCGAGCCAGCTGTCCAGGCTGACGGCCTGGGCAACGGCCTGTTGCGACAGGAGATCCTGCCAGGCCTGCACGCGCTGCGGTGATCCACCGAGGCACAGGACGCGCAGGTCGGGGCAGGATCGGCGCAATTCGTCCAGCCAGGCGGCAGCAGCCCGGTCCGGGGTCAGGCGCGCATCACACACGAGCAGCAAGTGCGCAGGCGGCGGGTTCAACAACCCACGGATGCGCGCGCGGTCTGCACGGCTGTTGCAGCGCCCCAGATCAGCCACCCCTGGCGGCAATCCATCCGGTGGCCAGGCCAGGTCGGGCCCCAGTTCGTAGGCCAGCACCGCTGACCGACCACCGTGCGCCGTGGGTGGCGGTACGGCAGGATCGGCTGCGCGCCCCTCGGCTGGCGCCGGACGGTCGATTCCCAGGCTGACATGAGTGGGCATCAGGCGCTCACGCAGATCCAGCCAACCCGGCAGACCCGGATCGACCGCCAGCCCGGCCAGACGGCGCCGCAGACACAGAATGCAGACGGCCAGCGCCAGCAGCCGCGGCAGCAGTCCCCAAGCGATGACGCTGCCGACCAGCCACAGGGACCAGTCGGCCTGAACGCCTGCGGCCAGTGGCTGGACACCCAGGCTGGCGGCGACCTGAGCATCATCGGGCGCCGGAAAACCCAGCAGCCCGGGCAGCCAACCCAGCGCCTGGGTCACACTCACGAATGCATCCGGCGAGAGCAGGGTGGTTTCCCAATGAAACGTGTATCGGCGTGCGCTCAACAGCAGCAGCAATGTGGGCACCGCCCCCAGGAAAGCGGCGGTCCAGGCACCGTGGCTGATCAGCCCGATGGCCATTTTCCAGGACCGCGCCCGGCCCAGCAAAGACAGGAATGCCTGGGCCGCCAGGGCGGCATCCGGCCCCCGGACCAGGCGCTGCGTCAACCAGAGCCACAACCGTGACAGCGCGGTTGAGTCAGGCAACCCCGGCAACCAGCCAGCCAGCCAGATCAGAAAGGTCAGCGCATGCAGGCCCAGCATCCCCAGCAGAGCCAGGGCCAGATTGACCTGCCCCGGCCCCAGGACGGCAGCCGCCGTGCCGATACCCGCCAGACACGCGCACAGCCACAGGATGGCCAGCGCCCAGCGAGCGCCGACTGACCACTGGATCAGGCGGTCGTGCAGTTCACCGTGTTCAGCCAGCCAGGCAGCCCGCGCCAGGATGCGGCCCTGGAGATCGGCCGGGAGACGCAGCGCCGCTTGGCAGGCAGCGCGATCTTCCAGTGGTCCCCAGTGGGCTTCCCGCAAACGCACGGCCTCGGCCTGCCAGTACTGAAGCAACGGACTGGCGGCGAGATCGGCAGTGGACAGGGGGCGACTCCTCATGGGGGCACAAGTGATTGAAAACAGGATGATACCGAGTTTTACCGGCTCCGGGCGCACTGGTGCGGAAAGGCGTTCAGCCATTCTGCCGGCGTGCCGCCGGCCCGTGCGCCTTGCGCATGCTGGCCGGCGGCACGCCCATGGCCTCGCGGTACTTGGCCACGGTACGCCGAGCGATCACCACCCCCTGGTCCGCCAGCAATTGCGCCAGGCGCATGTCGGACAGCGGCTTGCCAGCCGGTTCTGATTCCAGCAGCGTGCGCATCAACGCCTGCACGGCCAAGGCCGAGGTTTCCTCTCCCGAGCGGGTCTGCACCACGGTGCCGAAAAAGAATTTCAGTTCGTGTACCCCCCAGGGGGTCTGCGCGTATTTCAAGCGTGTGGCGCGAGAAATCGTCGATTCGTGGAGTTCGAGCGCCTGCGCGACCTCTCGCAGAGTAAGCGGCCGCAATGCTGCCACGCCAGACTCCAGAAAGCCCCGCTGGTGCCGGGCGATATATTCGGCCACCCGCAGGATCGTCTGCCGTCGCTGGTCCAGGCCATGGATCAAACTGCGCGCCTGGCGCACCCGGTCACGCAGATCGGGCGACAGATCCTGGCCCGCCAGGCCATCCACCAATTCCGGGTTCAGCCGGACACGGGGTTCGATGGCCGGATTCAGGCTGACCTGCCAACCGCCTGCCGTGCGATGGAACAGCACGTCGGGCACCACATAATGGATGGGACCTGTCTGCCAGGCGCCCGCAGGCCGGGGATCCAGGCGCCGCAGGGCACGGTGGGCGGCATCCAGCAATGCACGATCGCAGGCCAGTGTTTCGCACAGCCGCCCCCAACGGCCCGCGCCCAGGTCCTCCAGATGGTCCGTCAACCGACGGGCGCAGGCCAGCACGTCTGCTGGCCACTCGCCAGCGCGCGCGTCCAGCTGCAAGCGAAGACATTCCGACAGATCGCGCGCGCCCACCCCGGGGGGATCGAAAGACTGCAACAAGCGCAACGCCGTGTGCCATTCTGCGTCCTCGATGTCCAGTTCTGGGGGCAGGCCGGCCGCCAGGGCTGCCGGATCGAATTCCAGGTAGCCGCGTTCATCCAGTTCGCCCATCAGCCGGATCACCAGCAGGCAATCGCGTTCGGTGGCGCGGGTGGCATGCAGTTGCAGCAGCAGATGATCGACCAGGCTGGTGGGCTGGCCGGGTTCCGGCAAATCATCGGGCAGGGCGGCGCGCGCAGGTTGCGACCAGAGGCGGTCCAGCCGTTCTGCCTGGGCCGCCGATTCCGGATCCGGGTCGATGCGTTCAAGCAGCGGATTGTCAGCCAGCGCCTGGGCGATTTCCTGGTCCAGTTCCTGGGATGAGCATTGCAGCAAGGCCAGCGCCTGGCGCAACTGCGGCGTCAGCGCCAGGTGCTGATGCTGGCCCAGTTCCAGGGATGGTTGCACACGCATGTTCAACTTAAAATAAGGCTCATGAAACCAGAACGCAACGAATCCCCCAGCCGTCAGGACCACGCGCTGCTGCGCAAGGTTCTGCTCAAGCTCACCGCCACGTCCAGAATTCTTGCGGCGGTCCTAGTCGTGACGGTCGCCCTGATCTGGTATGACGCGCTGAACCGGCTGCTGGCGTTCGGCAACGGTATCGATTATGCCGGAAACCGTATCGTGGGGGCGGAAGCCACCGCCCTGCTGCAGCGCTACAACCCCTATTTCTGGGGCGCACTGGCCACACTCTGTTCCCTGCTGCTGGCCTATCTGACCTGGCTGGCCGTGCGCGCGATTCTGGTGCGCGCACGCCTGCGGCCTGTCGATGCCACGTCCTTTCAGCAGCTGTCCAGTCAGCTGTCGGGCGCTGCGCTGGACGTGCTGCTGTGGGCCTGGCAGACGCGCGACGAACCCCTGCGCGTGGGCGATCTGATGCTGACCCGGACCGAACTGTCCGCCGGCCGCGCCGCCCGCCTGCATCGGGCGGCCGAACAACTCGCTATCCTGGAAAACGCTCGCCAGCGATCCTAGCGGCGCGCAGGGCAGGGCTCAGACGGACGGACCCTCCACAGGGCCACTAAGGATATTAATGATAATAATTATCATAATCATTGATTGATTTGGCTGGTTCTTCTATAGTGTGGCTCCGCCAGAACGGCGGACACGCCTGCCATTCACCCACACATCCTTGCCACACACCATGACCGCATTCCGCCCGCCCTGTCACTGATCCATACAGGGAGCCTGAACAATGAACCATCCGATCACAGGCCGGGGGAAAGCACCCACCGCGCCGCGCGTTGGCACGCGCGCGCTGACGTTGGCATCCAGTCTGCTGCTGGCGGCTGGCGCCGCCAGCGCGCAGGACGCCAGCCCGCCACACACCACCTGGCTCGACACCATCACCGTGACGGGCACACGCACCGAGACATCCGTCATGCACAATCCCGCCTCGGTCTCGGTCGTTGGCCAGGATCAACTCGAACGCCAGGCCCCGGAAAGCATCGCCGATCTGGTGCGCGACGTGCCCGGGGTCGAAGTCGTCGACGCGTCCGCACCGGGCATGAAACGCCTGCGTATCCGGGGCGAGTCCTCGCACCGCGTGACCATTCTGGTGGACGGCCAGGAAATCACCGACCACAGCGACTACGGCACGCCCATCCTGGTGGACCCGGCCAATGTCGAACGCATCGACGTCATCCGCGGCCCTGCCTCGGTGCTGTACGGCGCCAAGGCCATCGGCGGCGTGGTCAACATCATCACCAAGCGCGGCGCACCCAGGCCGATCCAGCTGGAAACGGGCACCAGCTACTATTCCGGCACGCGTGGCTGGCAGGGCTGGGCCGCCGTATCCGGTACCGTGGGCGATTTCGACTATCGCCTGTCGGGCAGCGCCGACCGCCACCACGACCGCGCCGTGCCCAATGGCCGCTACACCCAGGACGGCCGCCTGGACGGGTCCAGCTACCGCGACAGCGACCTGGCGCTGCATCTGGGCTACACCTTCGGCACACACCGCAACCACTATCTGGCGCTGAAGGCCGAACAGCACATCCTGAGCACGGACAGCTGGACGGATCCAGGCTACCTGCAGGGACCGATCCGCGATTTCCGTATCGAACTGCCCAAGCGCGACCTGCGCAAGATCGGGCTGTACTACGACGCCAGGGACCTGAGCCCCGTGGTACGGAAGATCCACGTGGACGCCTACCGCCAGACCGTGGACCGGCTGTTCGAAAACCGGGTCGAGGTGCAGCCCGTCTTCTTCATGAACGTCAAGAACACCGCCACATCGGACGACCGCAACCTGAACTACGGCGGGACTGCACAGGTCGATCTGGCCCTGCACCCCGATCACTACACCATCGTCGGCGCGCAGTACCTGATGGACGACCTGGACACCCGCAAGAACAGCATCACGACCACCCGCCGGACGATTCCATTCCCTTCCACGACAGTAAAGAGACACCCAACGCATACCCGTGCCTCGATCCAGACGGCTTCGCTGTACGCCCAGGATGCGTGGTCCTTCGCCCAGGATTTCAAACTGACAGCGGGCCTGCGTTATTACCATGTGCGTTCAAGCCTGGACGAAACCACCAACACCGCATTGGCGGGCCAGGGCGACCGCACCACCGGTCGCCTGGTCAAGTCCCTGGGCCTGACCTGGAATGGCCTGGCGCACACGACGCTGCGCGCGCTGTATTCCGAAGGCTACACGACCCCCACCCTGATGCAGCTGTACAGCGACACCACGGCCGGCAGCGGCTCGCCGACCCGCGCGAATCCCGACCTGAAACCCGAGACCTCGCAGAACTACGAACTGGGCGCCCGCTACCAGCATGCCGGTGTGGTCCTGGATGCGGCGGTGTTCTACACCCAGGCCAAGGACTACATCAGCACCACATCATGCGTCTCGGCAGGCACCTGCCCGCCAGGCCACGCCGCCAGCGACCGCACCTACATCAACGCCGACCGCGCCGACACCCACGGCATCGAACTGGCCGCCGAATACGCGCTGCCCGGCACGGGTTTCACGCCCTATGTCTCCGGCGCCTGGACGCGACGGGAACTGAAATACGCCCGCTATTCGACCCGCGACAGCGGCGTGCCGGCCTTTTCGGGCCGCACGGGGGTGCGCTACGACACGACGCTGTACGGCGCCGATGTCTGGGCCGACCTGTTCGTGCGCGCCGCCACGGCGATCAGGCAGGCAGAAAACGCGACCCACAGCGAACGCCTGCCGGGCTGGGGCACGCTGAATCTGGCCTTCGGCGGCACGCATGGCAAGGACCGCAAGGTGCAGGTCAGCGTGCAGTTCAACAACATCCTGGACAAGGAATACCGTTCTGCGTTCGATTCCCTGCCGGGCACCGGCCGCAATGTGGAAGTCACCCTGCGCACCACATTCTGAGCCGGACTCCGCGCGCGGCCGCCAGCCCGGTCGGCCGTTGCGCCAGCGCCGCATCCGCGCGCGCCGGGTCGGCCTGCGACTGCGATCGCCCGGCGAAATATCCGTGAAAACTTGCCAAACGCCTCGAAATGTGTTTGACTTTCACCTATGAACGTCACGCACACCGCCTTTTTTGACACCCTGCAGCGCCCTGCTGCCGGGCGTGTGCGTGCGTCTTGCCTCCTCTCCCTGTCGGGCCTACTGCTGCTAACGATCGGTTGCCGGGCCTAGCGCCGCGTGGCAGTTCGGCAGCCTGTTTCGCCACATCCGTACATTTCCGCGCCCGTGATCCGGGCGCATCCGCCCAGACAGGTACCGACATGATCAAGAACCCCGCCGACAAATACGTCCCGTTCGTCCCGTTCACGCGCGACTTCGCCGAACGCACCTGGCCCAGCCGCCGCATCTCCGCCCCGCCGATCTGGATGAGCACCGACCTGCGTGACGGCAACCAGGCGCTGATCGAACCCATGAGCGTGGAACGCAAGCTGCGTTTCTTCGAACAACTGCTGAAGATCGGCTTCAAGGAAATCGAGGTCGGCTTCCCGTCCGCGTCCCAGACCGACTTCGACTTCGTGCGCAAGCTGGTCGACGAAAAACGCATCCCCGACGACGTCACCATCATCGCCCTGACCCAGTCCCGCGAAGACCTGATCCAGCGCACGGTCGAAGCCTGCGCGGGCGCGAAACACGCCATCGTCCACCTGTACAACGCCTGTGCGCCGGCCTTCCGCAAGATCGTCTTCCGCATGAGCCGCGACGAAGTCCGCACCATCGCCATCGAAGGCACCCGGATGGTCAAGGCTGCCATGGCCAAGCATCCGGAAACCCACTGGCGTTACGAATATTCACCAGAAGTCTTCAGCACCACTGAGCCCGATTTCGCGCTGGAAGTCTGCAATGCCGTGGTCGAGACCTGGCAGCCGACCGTCCAGGACAAGATCATCCTGAACCTGCCGGCCACCATCGAAGCCACCACGCCCAATCTGTACGCCGACCAGATCGAATGGATGCACAACAATCTGGCGCAACGCGACCGGATCATCCTCAGCGTCCACCCGCACAATGACCGGGGCACGGCCGTGGCCGCCGCCGAATTCGCCGTCATGGCCGGCGCCGACCGCATCGAAGGCTGCCTGTTCGGCAATGGCGAGCGCACCGGCAACGTGGACCTGGTCACTCTGGCGCTGAATCTGTACACCCAGGGCATCCACCCGGGCCTGGACTTCTCGGACATCGACGAAGTCCGCCGCTGCGCCGAATACTGCAACCAGTTGCCCGTGCACCCACGCCATCCCTATGCCGGCGATCTGGTCTTCACGGCCTTTTCCGGTTCGCACCAGGACGCCATCAAGAAAGGCTTCGCGGTGCGCCAGGAAGGCACCGTCTGGGAAGTCCCCTACCTGCCCATCGATCCGGCCGACCTGGGCCGCAGCTACGATGCCGTCATTCGCGTCAACAGCCAGTCCGGCAAGGGCGGGGTGTCCTTCCTGCTGGAACAGGAACACGGTCTGGTCCTGCCGCGCCGCCTGCAGATCGAATTCAGCCGGGCGATCCAGCGCGTCACCGACGAAACTGGCCGCGAGGTCACGCCCCAGGACGTGTTCGAGATCTTTTCCAGCGAATACCTGGATCGCGAAGCGCCGATGAAACTGATCCGGCACCGCATCACCGGCAGCCCCAAGACTACCGGCCAGAAGCAATTCATGATCGAGGTCGAACTGGAAGTCGACGGCCAGGTCCGCCACCTGTCGGGCCAGGGCGACGGCGCGATCTCGGCCTTCATCGCGGCCCTGGACATCGATGCGCGTGTGATGGACTACCAGGAACACGCCATCGGCACCGGCACCGATACCCGCGCGGCGTCCTACATCGAAATGCGCATCCAGGATTCTGCCAGCGGCTACGGCGTCGGCATCCACGAGGACATCGTGACCTCGTCTTTCCTGGCCATCCTGAGCGCGGTCAACCGCCACGCGGCGGCAGGCGGCAGCATCCAGCCCCGCGCCTCGGCCGCAGCCTGATCCAGAACGCAGCAACGCACATCCCGCATGGGGTGTGCGTCATGCGACATCTCAGCGCCAGCGGGCAGCGCTGTCCCCCTATCCCGGGGTTTCATGGCACCACAAGCGCCCGCCTCACCGAACCTCGTCCTACCGGGCGGGGTTTTTTCAATACACGATCGCCAGCCCCGGCAGATCCACCGTCACGCGGGGTTTTTCCAGCGCCTGGATGGCATGGCCGGCAAATTCCTGGGCCAGTTCCGGCTGCGAGGACAAACGGCTGTAGCCCAGGCTGTCGGCCACGCCCAGGATCTTGTCCAGCAGCAGCACCTTGCCGCTGACCCGCAGGGGCTCGCATCCCATGGATTCCCAGGTCTGCTCGAACCATTCACGGGCGGCATGGGCCCGCTCGGCATCCACCGGCGCATCAACGGTCAGTTCCAGTGAGCGATGGGCATCGAAAATCACGATCACGTGTCCCTGCATGGGGTGTCTCCAAGAGTGAAAGGCGTGAATTTACCAGGATGGGGCGGGTTCCCAAGTGACATCCTCGCCCTTTTCACGGGCCAGGCGCAGCATGGTCAACAACGGCCAGGCCCGACGACGCATGCCGACCGGCTGGGCAATGGGATGTTCGGCCGTGTCGTCGTGATCCCCGGAAGGATCGTCATGCCCGGGATCGGCGGCGACCAGCGCCTCGATGCCGGCGATGGCGGCGTCCAGTTGTTCCCGGGTGATGACGCCGCGTTCCGGCACGCCGGGCGCATCGAACGTCTTGCCGGCGGCCAGCAGAATGGGCCGGGCATGCTGGGCAAACATCAGGACTTCCGCTGCAGATTTCGACTGGAACAAAATGAGCATGATGGACTTCCCGCAATGGACACATTCATACACTAACCGATCTTCAACCTCCCTGCCAAGCGACACAATGAGCGTCCCGACAGGAGGTTCTCATGCCCGCAACCCGTGCCCGGCACCGCTGGCCGGCCCGACTGGCCAGCCTGCTGCTGACGCTCTCGTCCTGGTCCCTGCCGCCGTGCGCGCTGGCCGCCAACCTGAGCTGTCCCGTGCCACAGATTCAGACGCCCTGCGGCGCAGGGCCGGCCCGCGGACCGGGAGCGGAACCCGCCCCCGATTCGGGCCTGACCAACCCCGTGCATCTGGCGACCGGCGAGAAATTCCTGCGGGAAACCGATCTGCCCGCACCATTCACGGACAGCCACCCATCCTTCATCCGCCTGTACCGCTCGGGATCCACCGTAGACGGGCCGCTGGGTCGGGGCTGGACCAGCGAATACGACATCCGCCTGCATCCCATCCAGACAGGCTGGCGCCTGGACCTGCCCGACGGCCGCCGCGTGCATTTCGACCCACGGGGTCGGGGCGCCAGTCCCGCCGATGGCCGCATCCTGGCGCCGGCCTCGAAACAGGACGCACCTCTGGCGTGGCAGGGCACCGACGGAGGGCAGCTGCGTTTTGACGCACAGGGCCAGCTGCAGACCATCACGACACCCGGACGGCCCGATATCGTCATCGAGCGCTACATCAACGGCCCGCTGGCCGGCCTGATCCAGGAAATCCGCCGCGGCACGGCCGCACTGCGCCTGGACTACGACACCGCACCACCCCGCCCCCGCCTGCGCGCGCTGGACACGCCGCTGGGCATATTCCGATACACGTATGCGCCCGCCAGCGACACTGGGGCAGCGCACGCCGCCCCAGCCACCCCATGGATGCAGCTGATTGCCGTGCAACGCCCCGACGGCATGCGCCGCCGTTATCACTATGAACCCGAGCGGCAGTCAGGCCACCAGGCCGCAATCACCGGCATCACGCTGCAAGCCGCCGATGGCCGGCGCTGGCGCGCCCGCAGCTGGACCTACGACACCCTGGGTCGCGTCATCCAGGCCATTCCCGGCGCCCCAGGCACAACGACAGGCCAACTGGATCTCCGCTACCCGAACGATCCATCCGGCACCGGCGCGACCCGGATTCAGTCGCTGGCCGGCATGGTCGAGGTCGAGCACAGAGTGCATGGCCATCGGACCGTGCCGCACACCGTCCGCTCGACCGCCTGCGCCGCCTGCCCGGAGACCATCCGGCACATCGGGTACGACACGCAAGGCCGGCTGAGCGCCATTGAAGGCCTGCGCATCCACCGCACACCAGACGGTTCGATCCGCGCACTGGAACAAACGCACGGCGGCTGGCCCGACCTGCGCCTGGACTACCGGCCCGACGGCCGCCTGGCGCGCTGGTCCAGCCGGCTGAGCGGTACGACCCGGCTGGCACATGATGCGCAAGGCCGCCTGGCGCTCATGCGCCTGGCCGATGGCAGGCGCCTGGACATCCAGCGCGACAGCATTGGCCGCCCCGTGCGGCTGCTGCACACCATGCCGGGGCAGCCGCCACTGGATATCGGCCTGCGCTGGCGAGGCGACCACCCCATCCGGCTGACACACCCCGCCGAATCCGAGTCCCTGACGCATGATGAACACGGCCGGGTGACGGCCCGGGCCATCACCCGACCCCACCCACAGGGCACGCTGGACTATCGGGAACAGTTCAGCTACGACATGCACGGGCGACTGGTGCGCCATGATCTGCCCGAAGGCGGTGCGCTGCACTACGCCTGGTCCGCCTCGGGACGCTTGGCCCGGCTGGACTGGGAAGCAGCCGACGGCACGCGCCGTACCGTCATCGACTCGGTCCCGGGCAGTGCCGGCTACCGCTACGGCAACGGCCTGTGGCTGAGCACGGCCACCGGGACAGACGAGCGGGCCGATACGCTGGTCCTGGCCGACGGGCCGCGCATCCTGTGGGGCGAACGGCGGCACCACGACGCACGTGGCCGGGTCACGCGCCAGACCACCTGGCTGGCGTCTGGACACTGGCAGCAGCAGCGCCTGGCCCACGACGCACAGGATCGCCTGATCGGATTCCAGGATGACACGACCCGGACCTGGCTGGCCTGGCACGAAGACGGCAGCCTGGCCGCCCGCCACGACCAATCCACCCGGACTGGCACCGCCCCCGGCCCACTGCCCGCCATCCCCCGCAACACGGCTGGCCGGCCCTTGGCCGTCGGCGCCAGGACGCTGCGTCACCAGGCCCAGGGCAGGGTGGCCGAGGTCCTGGAAAACGGCCGGCCCCTGGCCCGTTATGTCTACAACGCCCGGGGGCAGCGCATCCGCACCATCCAGGATGGCCAGGAGACGGAACGCTATTACCTGGACAACCGCCTGGCGGCGATCTGGCGGCGGCCTGCCTCGGCGCCGCCGCACGCGCCGTCCTTTGGCGTCACCCAGCGCTATCTGTACGCCAATGAGGTCCCGGTCGGCCTGCTGCAGACTGACGCAGACGGGCGCACGCACCTGATCTACCTGCACGCCGACCTGCTGGGCGCCCCCGTTCTGGCCACCGACGATGACCGCGCAATCCGCTGGGCGGCCCGCTACGACGCGCTGGGCCGCGCAACCCGCCTGGACGGCGACCTGGATCTGCCGCTGCGCCGGCCCGGCCAGGACGAAGACCCGGCAACCGGCTGGCACGACAATGTCTTCCGTACCTTCCTGCCCGGGCGCGGCCACTATCTGGAACCCGACCCCCTGGGGCCGCTGCCCGGCCAGCAGGCCCTGGGCTACGCGGCCCAGCAGCCCTTGCGCCACGTCGATCCCCTGGGCCTGATCCTGCTGGCCTTCGACGGCACACGCTACGGCCCGCGCAATCAAGGCAACGTCTGGAAGCTGGCCCAGATCTATGAAGACGGCCCGGCCTACTACCACGCCGGGCCGGGCAACAGCTACTACATCGACTGGGATGCGATCACGGCCGCCAGCAGCCGCCAGATTCTGAAAAACCAATGGCAATCCCTGCTGAACGCCCTGGACCGGGCGCAGGGCAGCGCCACCCCGGTACCCATCGACATCCTGGGCTATTCGCGCGGCGCTGCCCTGGCCCGCGATTTCGCCAACCGCATCGCACGCCATACTCGCAACGGCTGGTTTTCCTACGACGACCCGCTGCGCGGGACCATCGGCCTGTGCGTCGACCTGCGCTTCCTGGGCCTGTTCGACACCGTGGCGCAGTTCGGACTGCTGGGCGCAGCCAACGCCGGCTTCGACCTAGGCATCGGCGGTGCCTGGCACTGGGTGGCGCATGCGGTGGCGCTGCACGAACTGCGCGCCCTGTTCCCTCTGGTCTCGGCTGCCGGGAACACCGGCAATACCGTCGAAGCCCCCTTCATCGGCGCCCACGCCGACATCGGCGGCGGTCTGCTGCTGGACGAACAGATGCAGCCCATCGCAGACGGCGACCTGTCGGACGTGGCCCTGAACTGGATGCGCTGGCAGGCCCTGGCCGCTCTGGTGCCCCTGGCGGAACTGGCGCCAGAGGATCGAACCGTGACTCACCCGCTGCTGCACGACGAACGCAGCCCCGCGCTGCGCCTGCTGAAAGGGGACCGACCCCTGCAGGATGCTGCTACGCAGACAATCGGCCCGCAGGGTGCGGACCCGCGTCTGGGGGATGCCCAGCGGCGCATCGTCGAAGCCTTCATCCGCCGCGCCGACGGCGCGGATGGCAACCCAGGATCGGTGGCCGGCACGGTCGACATGACAGCTTACGGCGCCTGGCTGGAAGCCGAACTGGGGCTGCCCATGATGTGAAATCGGGCTATCATTTCGCGATACCCTCAGATACGGACACCATGCTACCCGAGCACCACACCCGGCTCAGTGCCATCCTGCGCTCCGTCCTGGACACGCTGATCCCCGGCCAGATCCCGGACATCACCCTCGAACGCCCCAAGGTCGCCGCCCATGGCGACGTGGCCAGCAACGTCGCCATGCAGGCCGCTCGCGCGGCGCGGCGCAACCCACGCGAACTGGCCCAGGCCGTCGTGGCCGGCGTCCTGGCGCACCCGGACGCCACCGGCCTGATCGCCTCGGCCGAGGTCGCGGGGCCAGGCTTCATCAATTTCCGCCTGTCGGCTGCGGCCCACCAGGCTGTCCTGAAGACCATCCAGGCCCAGGGCGAACGCTATGGCCATCGCCCCCAGAATACCGACCGCGTGCTGGTGGAATTCGTCTCTGCCAATCCGACCGGGCCGCTGCACGTGGGCCACGCCCGCCAGGCAGCGCTGGGGGATTCCATCTGCCGCCTGTTCGCCACGCAGGGCGCCCAGGTCTCGCGCGAGTTCTACTACAACGACGCCGGCAATCAGATCCACAACCTGGCCATCAGCGTCCAGGCGCGGGCGCGCGGCATCGAACCCGACGACCCGCGCTTTCCGGCCGATGGCTACCGAGGCGAATACATCCAGGACATCGCCCGCGACTACCTGGCCCGCGCCACGGTCCAGGCCAGTGACGGCGACCCGGTCCAGGCGACCGGCGATCTCGACGATCTGGACGCCATCCGGCGCTTTGCCGTCGCCTACCTGCGCCGTGAACAGGACCTGGACCTGCAGGCCTTCGACCTGCGCTTCGACCACTACTACCTGGAAAGCTCGCTTTACACCAGCGGCCGTGTCGACCGCACGGTCCAGGCCCTGATCGACGCCGGCCATACCTACGAACAGGACGGCGCGCTGTGGCTGCGCACCACCGAATTGGGTACGGGCGACGACAAGGATCGCGTCATGCGCAAGTCCGAAGGCGGCTACACCTATTTCGTGCCGGACGTGGCCTACCACGTCACCAAATGGGAACGCGGCTTCCATCACGCCATCAACATCCAGGGCACCGACCACCACGGCACCATTGCCCGCGTGCGCGCCGGCCTGCAGGGCCTGGGCCTGGGCATCCCGGTCGACTACCCGGCCTATGTGCTGCACAAGATGGTGCGCGTCATGCGGGACGGCGCCGAGGTCAAGATCTCCAAACGCGCCGGCAGCTACGTCACGCTGCGCGACCTGATCGACTGGGTCGGTCGTGACGCGGTGCGGTTTTTCCTGGCCCAGCGCCGCGCCGACTCCGAATTCGTGTTCGACATCGATCTGGCGCTGTCGCACAGCGAGGAAAACCCGGTCTACTACATCCAGTATGCGCACGCCCGCATCCATTCCCTGCTGCGCCAGCACGACGCCGGCGGCCAGGGTGCAGCCGCAGATCCATCCCTGCTGACTGCCCCCACCGAAATCGCGCTGCTGCAGCGCCTGGCCGAATACCCCAGCGTGCTGACACAGGCCGCCCACGAACTGGCCCCGCACCAGCTGGCCTTCTGGCTGCGCGACTGTGCAGCCGATTTCCATGCCTGGTACAACGCGGAACGCATCCTGGTCGACGACCCCGCCCTGGGGGCCGCCCGCCTGCGCCTGGCGCGCGCCACCGCCCAGGTGATCGCCAACGGCCTGGGCCTGCTGGGGGTCAGCGCCCCCGAACGCATGTAACGCCATGGCTACCCGCAAGAAATCCTCCTCGCGGTCCGGCAGCGCCTGGTTCGGCCTGATTCTGGGCATGGTTCTGGGCGTTGCGGCCGCCGTGGCCGTGGCCCTGTTCGTCACCAAGGCTCCCATGCCCTTCAAGGACAAGGCCAGCCGCAACGCCCCGACCACCCTGCTGCCGGACGTCAAGAACGCCCCGGACCCGAACATCGCCCTGTACGGCAAGGACGGTCCGGCTGGCACCCGTTCGACCGCCCAGGGCGGCAGCGCCATCAATCCGCCAGCGCCGGCTCCTGAACCCGGCACGGCCCCCGACAACCCCCTGTCCGACGCCATCGGTCAGATCATCGCCGGGCTGGACAAACCCGAATCCAAGCCCCTGCAGGCCCCGGCCCGCACCCCGGCTGCACCCCAGGCCAGCCAGCCCATTCCGCCCCCACCGCCACCGCCGCCCGCTGCCCGGCCTGCGCCTGGCACGCAGACCACCTATTACCTGCAGACCGGCGCGTTCCGATCCCAAAAAGAAGCCCAGGCCATGCTGGCCCGGGTCGTGCTGCTGGGCCTGCCGGTACGCATCGAAACCGGCGAATCCAACGGTGCCCCCATCAACCGCGTGCGCGTCGGTCCATTCAAGGGCATCGACGAAATGAACCGCGCCCGAACCCGCCTGGGCGACGAAAAGATCGAATCGACGGTCGTCCGCCCCTGACCCATCTTTCAAAGGACCCTCTCATGCAGACCTCCTTGTTTTCCCGACTGATCTCGGGCCTGGTCCTGGGCCTGGCCGCACTGGCCATGGCCCCTGCCCAGGCAGCCCCCTATGACACCCTGGATCCGGTCCAGCCGTCGGACACCCCGGGCAAGATCGAAGTCCTGGAATTCTTTTTCTACACCTGCCCGCACTGCCATCAGATCGAGCCACTGATCGAACAATGGCGCAAGACCCTGCCGGAAGGGGTGGCCTTCAAGAGCGTGCCGGTCGCCTTCAACGCCGGCATGCGCGACATGCAGAAGCTGTACTACACCCTGGAAGCCCTGGATCGCCTGGACCTGCAACCGGCGGTCTTCAAGGCCATTCACGAAGACAACCAGGATCTGACCCAGGCCCGGAACATCATCGACTGGGCCGTCGCCCAGGGGCTGGATCGCCAGACCTTCACCGACACCTTCAATTCCTTCGGGGTGCAGACCAAGGTCACCCGGGCCGACGAACTGACCAGGTCCTACCATGTCGAAGGCACACCCGCGATCGCCATCGGCGGCCGCTACCGGACATCCCCCGCGCAAACCGGCACCTACCAGGGCGCCATCGACGAAGCGGACAAGCTGGTCAAACAGTTGCTGGCGGGAAAACAATAAGACTGGCCAGGACCACTCTGCCCTGCCTATTTTGTCCGGCTCCACATGGAGCCGGAATTCGCTCGCCGGTACAATCGGTTTGATGTGAGGCCCTGTTTGAGAGCGCTCCGAACAAACCCAGGCGATCCGCAATATGCCCGTCAATCTTGACAAGCCGCACCTTTGGAAGACTGATGTGGCGGCGTCGGTCGACATGTACAACCGCTGGTTCATGGATTTTGCGCCGGTCGTTTTTCGCGACACGCGCGTCCAAACCACGCAAAGCGTGAAAGATGCGCTTCGCGCCACTGCCCATCTGACCGATGTTCAACCAGCACTGCTGCGTCAGCACCCCGGGATCCTGCCGACACTCCGAATGTCGATGTGCCCTCCGCTCGCTGTAGACCGGCTCATCGGCTTATCTGGCGTCTCGCCGAATCTCGTCAAATGCATGGAGAAAGAACAACGGCTGCCGGTGCGAATGTCCAGCGCCAAAGCAGATCATGAGCTTGGCAAGATCGCCGCCGTGATCGAACGCCTGGCCGACCCGGATATCTTCGTCTGGCTCGCTCGCGAGGCACCGGCTACCAACGCCGAAATTCATCGGGCAGCAACCATCATCGCCGACAGACTGTGCGGCGCCGTGACGAACCCGATCATTCGCAACGCACAGGAGCAACGGCAACTTACCGTGATCCAGACCTATCTGGAGCAACACGGCTACAGGCGGCTTCCTCCCGGAGATGGCGCCAAATTCGACACCATGCCTCCCGGGACGTTCAGCTTCCGAATGAACGTCCCAATCAGACAAACGACCGGCACGCAAACTATCAACATCCCTGTTGATGCGGTCATCATGCCGAAGACGGCAAAGCACGGAAATCTACCGCTGTTCTTCGAGGCAAAATCCGCAGGCGACTTCGCCAACACCAACAAGCGGCGCAAGGAAGAAGCGGTCAAGATGGCCCAGCTTCGCCATACCTATGGCCCCAACGTACGCTTCAACCTGTTCCTGTGCGGCTATTTCGATAGCGGTTATCTGGGCTACGAGGCTGCGGAAGGCATCGACTGGGCGTGGGAACATCGCATCGATGATCTGTCATTGTTCGGGATATGACCATGATTCGCAAGACCGAGACAAGCGACTCCGTGGAGAAACGGCGCCTGACCCTCCAGGCGGAACTCGACGGCAGCAAGACGCAGGCCGAACGAAACAGGCTTGGTCAATTCGCCACACCCACCCGGCTTGCTCACGACATACTCGCCTACGGCTTGCATCTGCTGCCCAAAACCGAAGCCGTGCGCTTCCTCGACCCCGCCATCGGTACAGGCTCCTTCTACTCGGCCTTGCGCTCGACTCGCGGACGATATTCTGTCGCCTGGGCGCGTGGTTTTGAAATTGATCCTCACTACGGCAATCCTGCCCAGAAGTTCTGGCGAGACACTCCGCTCGACATTTCTCTCTCGGACTTCACCCAGGAAAAGCCCCCATCGCACAATGCAGACAAGTCGAACCTGCTCATCTGCAATCCCCCCTATGTGCGGCACCATCACATCGGCAGCGACGACAAGCGCCGCCTGCAAAACGCTGCACGAGAGGCCGCCAACATCGAAGCCTCTGGGCTATCAGGGCTTTATTGCTATTTCCTGGCGTTGTCACATCGCTGGATGAGCGAAGGCGGCATCGCCGGATGGCTCATCCCCAGCGAATTCATGGACGTGAACTATGGCAAAGCCCTCAAGGCGTACCTGCTGCGGGAAGTCACGTTGCTGCATATCCATCGGTTTGATCCCAACGACGTGCAATTCGACGACGCGCAGGTGTCTTCCGCCGTCGTATGGTTCAAGAAACAAAACCCGCCCCCAGGCCACCAGGTCACCTTTTCCTTTGGTGGCACACTGCAAAAACCCTCACTGGTGAAAAAAGTAGCGATCAATGAACTGAAAGCCACAAGCAAATGGACTCGGTTCCCCCATCAAAACACTGAGCTCACGCAGGAGGGCTACCGGCTCGGTGACCTTTTTTCGATCAAGCGAGGCCTCGCCACAGGAGACAATGACTTCTTCATCCTGGACGAAGACCGGGCCATTGCGCTCGATATTCCATCCCAGTTTCTACGACCTATCCTACCGAGCACCCGGTACGTCAGAGACAACGAAATCATGGCGGATGAACACGGAATCCCTTTACTCGAAAAGCGCCTGTTCCTGCTCGACTGCAACCTGCCGGAACATGAAGTGCAGCGCAAGCATCCAACGCTATGGGCCTATCTTCAAACCGGACGGGACCGTGTTGCGCAACGCTATCTCTGTCGATCACGGCGTCACTGGTATGCCCAGGAGCGCCGACCGGCCGCTCCCATTGTCTGCACCTACATTGGCCGTAGCGATCACGGCGGAAAGCCTTTCCGCTTCCTGCTGAACCACAGCAAAGCAACCGCGACGAATGTGTACCTCATGCTTTATCCGTCCCCCCTGTTGATGAGCAGGCTCCAGAACGCGCCTGCCACGCTGTATGCGCTATGGCATGCGCTCAACGCCATCGACAGCACTGTTCTGCTCGGCAACGGCCGTGTATACGGCGGAGGGATGCATAAACTGGAACCCAGAGAACTGGCCAATGTGCCAGCCAACGATCTTGCTGCGCTGGTGGGTCTCGACGAGAAACGCGCGGCAAGGCAGTTGGAACTCGAAGCGATGGCATTGCTCTGACAGCCTATCGAAACATCCACAGGCCCTAGGCGCGCCCGGCAACCTCGAACGCCTGGGCCAGATCTGCGATCAGATCGGCCGGATCTTCCAGGCCGATGTGCAGGCGCAGCACCGTGCCGGCCTTCATGCGTTCGTCGGCCAGCGACGTCCAGTAGCCGTGCGCGGCCAGGGCAGCAGGTTCGACCTGCGTGACCAGGCTTTCGTAGCCCCCCCAGGAATAGCCGATCCCGAACAGCCGCAGCCCGTCGATCAGGCGGCGTACCTGGGTAGTGTCAAAATCCACGGCCACGGACAGCAGGCCGTTGGACCCCGTTGCGTCACGCCGCCACAGGGCGTGGCCCGCGTCATCCGGCCACGCCGGGAAAAAGATCCGCGACACCTGTGGCTGGGCAGCCAGCCAGCGGCAGACTTCCAGCGCATGTTCCGCGCAGGCGCGCAGACGCACCCCCAGGGTGCGCGCCCCACGCAGGGCCAGCCAGGCATCATCGGCGCTGACAGTGCTGCCCAGGGCATAGTGGGTCTCATGCAGCCGGCCGATCAGGGCCGGATCGCGCGCCACGGCTGCGCCCAGCATCAGGTCGGAATGCCCGCCCACGTACTTGGTCGCCGCGATCACGGACACATCGGCTCCAAGCGCCAGGGGACGGTAGAGATAGCCCGAACCCCAGGTATTGTCCGCCACCACGGTCAGACCGTGTTCATGCGCCCAGCGCGTCAGGGCAGGCAGATCCAGCATTTCCATCAGCAGCGAACCCGGAGATTCCAGATACAGCACCCGGGTCTGGGGCCGCAGCGCAGCTTGCAGGCTGGCGAGATCGCCATGCACGAAGTCCATGGCCACGCCCATGCGCGACAGAACGGTCTTGTGGAAGTAGCGCACCGGCCCATACACGGAATCCACGACCAGCGCATGATCGCCCTGGCCCAGCAAGGCCATCAACGCCATGCTGATGGCCGCCATGCCCGACGGCGCCAGGAATGCCCGTTCACCGCCTTCCAGTTGGCACAGCAGGGTTTCCAGGGCCTCGTGGGTCTGCAGGCCGACCCGGCCATAGGTGGGCACGCGCTCGCCGCGCTGCTTGGCTGCCTGCGCACGGTCCAGCACGTCCATGGAGGCAAAACGCACCGTGCTGGTGCGATAGGACGGCAGGGCCACCGGCCCGGAACCCGTGGCGGGATCCAACGGGGCCTGGCCGATGTGCTGCAGCACAGTGTCGATACGATCGGAATCGTGGCTGTTCATGGCGTGGGGCAGAAGTCTTACACACGTTGAAAGCGGTACACCCCGTCCTCGCCCAGGCTGCGCCGCAATTTTCCCTGGAAGTATAGGGCGTGCAGATGAGCGATGGATTCCCCCATGGCAAAGGACAGCTGGTGCAGGTCGAGCTTGCGATGAAACAGCACAGGCAGCAGATCATGGGCGCTGCGCGGCTGGTCACAGGCGGCCAGGACCTCGGCCAGGCGTTCGGCATGGTGCGCCCGCTGCTGGGCGACGCGCTGATGCAGGCCCAGGAAAGGCCGGCCATGGGACGGCAACACCAGAACGTCCTCGGGCAGGGCATCGTAGGCGGACAGCGAATCCAGATACAAGCGCAGGGGATCGGCCTCGGGTTCCAGATCGAACACACTGACGTTGGTGGAAATGCGCGGCAGCACCATATCGCCCGAAATCAGCACCCCCGGATCCGGACACCACAGCGAGACATGCTCGGGCGCATGCCCATAGCCGACGATGACCTGCCAGTTGCGGCCACCGATGGGCACTGCCTGGCCGTGCATCAGACGATGGAAACGGGGCGGCACGTCAGGCACCAGGCGGGTGTAGTAGTCATGGCGCGCACGGATCAGGTCCTGCGCCTGGGGATCGACCAGGCCATGGCGGGCGAAGTGCCGCACGGCCGCGCCGCCGGCCGGGCCGCTGCCCTCGACCGAGGAGTCGGACACAGAAGTCCCCGCCCACTGCCGGGCCAGTGCGTAGTCGGTCATGGACATCCACAGTGGCACTTGCCAACGGGCGCACAACCAATGGGCCAGTCCGACATGGTCCGGATGCATGTGCGTGACCAGCACGCGCAGTACCGGCAGGCCGTCCAGCGCCTGCTTGAACACGGCTTCCCAGCAGTCCCGGACCTCGGCCCGATCGATGCCGCAATCCACGACCGTCCAGCCCTCGCGACCATCGATGCGGTCGCGCAACAGCCACAGATTGATGTGGTCCAGCGCGAAAGGCAGCGGCATGCGGATCCAGCGCACGCCATCGGCCACGTCACGCGCATGGCCAGGTTCGGGCAATGCATCGCCCCAGGGATAGTCCAGTTCGTTTTCCAACGGGTTCATTCCGTGTCTCCTTCAGGGAAGTCCCCGAGCATTATGTCAGAATTTTTTCTTTACGTTGACGTAAACGTCAGTCATAATGACGGCTGATTCCGCCATCCTTGATTCAGGCCACGAACGACCCATGAGCCAAACCACCTGGACCATTTCCGATCTGGCCCGAGAATTCGGCATCACGCCACGCACGATCCGCTTCTACGAAGACCAGGGCATCGTCAGCCCGACGCGCGCAGGCCGCAACCGCGTCTACGCCGCGCGCGACCGCACGCGGCTCAAACTGGCCCTGCGCGGCCGACGCCTGGGATTGCAACTGTCCGAAATCGTCACCCTGATCGATCTGTACGACCGCAGCAGCGCCAGCAATGACGCGCAGCTGCGTCAATACGCCGAAGTCCTCGCCAGCCACCGCGAAAAGCTCGAACAGCAGCGGCGCGACCTGGACGAGACCCTGAAAGAACTCCGTCGCCAGCAAGCCGATTGCGAGGCATTGCTGGCGGCCCGCCACCCCTAGGAGCCCGTCCATGAACCTGCCTGGCCTGAACTTCGACCTCGGATCCGACCTCGACATGCTGCGCGAAGCGGTCCGCAACTTCGCTCAAACCGAAATCGCCCCGCGTGCGGCTGCCGCCGACCGCGACGATCAATTTCCCATGGACTTGTGGCGCAAGTTCGGCGACCTGGGCCTGCTGGGCATCACGGTGGCCGAAACCTATGGTGGCGCCAACCTGGGATACCTGGCGCACATGATCGCCATGGAGGAAATCTCGCGCGCCAGCGCGGCCATCGCCCTGTCCTACGGGGCGCACTCCAATCTGTGCGTCAACCAGATCCATCGCAATGGCACCGAAGCCCAGAAACAGAAATACCTGCCTGGCCTGATCTCGGGCGAACAGATCGGCGCTCTGGCCATGAGCGAACCCGGCGCGGGATCGGACGTCGTCAGCATGCGCCTGCGTGCCGAAAGAAAGGGCGACCGCTATGTGCTCAATGGCACCAAGATGTGGATCACCAACGGCCCGGATGCCGACACCCTGGTGGTCTACGCCAAGACCACGCCCGAAGCCCACCAGCGCGGCATCACCGCCTTCATCATCGAAAAGTCCTTCCCCGGATTTTCCGTGGCGCAAAAACTCGACAAGCTGGGCATGCGCGGCTCGCACACCGGCGAACTGGTGTTCCAGGACTGCGAAGTCCCGGCCGAAAACGTGCTCGGCGAAGTCGACGGCGGCGTCAAGGTCCTGATGAGCGGCCTGGACTATGAACGCGCCGTGCTGGCGGCCGGCCCCCTGGGCATCATGCAGGCGGTGATGGACGTGGTCGTGCCCTATGTGCATGAACGCAAGCAGTTCGGCCAGTCCATCGGCGAGTTCCAGCTGATCCAGGGCAAGCTGGCCGATCTCTACACGACCCTGCAGGCCTGCCGCGCCTATTGCTACACGGTCGGCAAGAACCTGGACAGCCTGGGATCCGGCCACGCCCGCCAGGTGCGCAAGGACTGCGCCGGCGTCATCCTGTATTGCGCCGAGAAAGCCACCTGGATGGCCGGCGAAGGCATCCAGATCCTGGGCGGCAACGGTTACATCAACGACTACCCCACCGGCCGCCTGTGGCGCGACGCCAAGCTCTATGAAATCGGCGCGGGCACCAGCGAAATCCGCCGCATGCTGATCGGCCGCGAACTGTTCAACGAAACGGCCTGAGCCACGCCATGGACGATACTGGCGACCACCGCCGCATTGAACCCGTCCCGCCCCGGGGGCAATCCCCGGAGGCCGTGGCGCGCATGATCCTGGCCGGGTTCGACCGCCACTATGCTTTGTTCCGCTACAGCGCGCAGCGGGCCAAGTCGCTGTTCGAGTCGGGCGACTGGCACGGCATCCAGCAGCTCTCGCGCGAGCGCATCGAATACTACGACACCCGGGTGCGCGAATGCGCCGCCGCCCTGGACCAGGCCTTGCGCAACACCACCCGCGCCCAGGCGGCGCCGGACACGGCGCTGAGCAGTGAACAGATCGAATTCTGGCAGGCGGCCAAGACCAGCTACATCGGGCTGCTGGCCGGTCACCGCCAGCCCGAATGCGCAGAGACCTTCTTCAACTCGGTATCCTGCCGCATCCTGCACCGCAATTACTTCAACAACGATTTCCTGTTCGTGCGCCCTGCAGTGGCGACCGATTACATCGACGGCGAACATCCGTCCTACCGGGCCTACTACCCGCTGACCGAAGGCCTGCTGCCCAGCCTGACCCGCATGGCGGCCGACTACGGCCTGGCCGCGCCCTACCACGACCTGCCAGCAGACGTGAGGCGCATGGCCCGCATGGGTTTGCGCCACCTGCGCCACACCCTGCCGCGTGGCCTGGGCCGACGGCTGGCGCCCGATTGCCAGATCCAGGTGCTCAACACCCTGTTCTTTCGCAACAAGGGCGCCTATATCGTCGGCCGCCTGATCAACCAGACCACCATCCATCCATTTGCCGTCGCGCTGCTGCACACGCCTTCGGGCCACATCCGGTTCGACGCCCTGCTGCACACCAGCGACGACCTGAGCACGCTGTTCAGCTTCACGCGCGCCTATTTCCTGGTCGACATGGAAGCCCCGGCAGCCTATGTGGATTTCCTGTCTTCGCTGTTCCCGCGCAAGCCCAAGGCCGAGATCTACACGACCATCGGTCTGCAGAAACAGGGTAAGACCCTGTTCTATCGCGACTTCCTGCATCATCTGTCCCATTCACGGGATGCCTTCGACTATGCACCGGGGATCGAGGGTATGGTGATGACGGTGTTCACGCTGCCTTCCTATCCCTATGTGTTCAAGCTGATCCGCGACCGCATTGCCAAGGACGGCATGGATGAAGCCACCGTACGGCGCAAATACCAGATGGTCAAGAAACATGACCGCGTCGGACGCATGGCCGACACCTGGGAATATTCCCTGGTCGCCCTGCCGCGCAGCCGGTTCTCGCCGCGCCTGCTCGAAGGCCTGCGCCGCGAGGTCCCCAGCCTGCTCGAAGAAACCGGCGATCTGGTGGTGCTGCGCCACGTCTACATCGAACGCCGCATGACGCCGTTGAACATCTTCCTGGCCAATGCATCGGATGCCGCCCTGGAGGCCGCCGTACAACAATACGGCCAGGCCATCCGGGAACTGGCCGCCGCCAACATCTTCCCGGGCGACATGCTGTACAAGAACTTCGGCGTCACCCGGCTGGGTCGCGTGGTCTTCTATGACTACGATGAAATCCAGCGCATGACGGAAATGCAGTTCCGCCGCATTCCGCCCGCCCCCAACGAAGAAGCCGAACTGTCCGGCGAACCCTGGTACCCGGTGGGCGCCAACGATGTCTTCCCCGAGGAGTTCGAACGTTTCCTGCTGGGAGACCCTCGGGTACGAGCCGCTTTCCTCAAGCACCACGCACCGCTTTTGGATGCACAATGGTGGCAGGACTGCCGCACGCGCGCCGCCCAGGGTCGCATCGAGGACATCTTCCCCTATGACCAGGCCCGCAGGCTGCAGCCACCGGACGGCCACTGACGGCCTGCCCGGAGCGAATCTAGGGCTACCCCCTTAAAAAGGAGCTTCACTATGTCCGAATCCATCGTCATCGTATCCGCCGCCCGTACCCCCATGGGAGGCATGCTGGGCAGCCTGTCCGGCCTGGCCGCGCACGAACTGGGCGCTGTCGCGATCAAGGCGGCCGTCGAACGCGCAGGCATCGCCGGCGACGCCGTCCAGGAAGTCATCATGGGCAACGTGCTGCAGGCGGGCCAGGGCCAGGCGCCCGCCCGGCAGGCGGCCCTGGGCGCCGGTCTGCCGAAAAGCGTGGCCTGCAGCACGCTGCACAAGGTCTGCGGATCGGGCCTGAAGGCCGTCATGCTGGCCCACGACATCATCAAGGCCGGCTCTGCCGACGTGGTGGTGGCCGGTGGCCAGGAAAGCATGAGCAACGCCCCCTACCTGCTGCTCAAGGGCCGCCAGGGCTACCGCTACGGCCATTCCACGGTCTACGATCACATGGCCATGGACGGCCTGGAAGACGCCTACCAGCGCGGCACCGCCATGGGTGTGTTTGCCGAAGACTGCGCAGCAAAGTACAGCTTCACGCGCGAACAGCAGGATGCGTTCTCGCTCGAATCCCTGCGCCGCGCACGCCAGGCCATCGAGGACGGCAGCTTCAAGTGGGAAATCACCCCCGTCACGGTCAAGGGCCGCAAGGGCGACACCGTGATCGACACGGACGAAGCACCGCTCAAGGCCATGCCGGAAAAGATCCCGACGCTTCGCCCGGCCTTCAAAAAGGATGGCACGATCACGGCCGCCAATGCATCCTCGATCTCCGACGGCGCGTCCGCTCTGGTCGTGATGAGTGCATCCAAGGCCCAGGCACTCGGCGCCACGCCCCTGGCGCGCATCGTCGCGCATACCCAGTTCTCGCATGAACCAGAGTGGTTCACCACAGCCCCCGTTGGCGCGATCCAGAAACTGTTCGACAAGACCGGCTGGAAAGCCGGCGATGTCGATCTGTACGAAATCAACGAGGCCTTCGCCGTGGTGACCATGGCAGCCATGGCCGACCTGAATCTCCCGCATGATCGGGTCAATATCCATGGCGGCGCCACAGCCCTGGGCCATCCCATCGGCGCTTCCGGCGCGCGCTTGTTGACCACGCTGATCGGTGCCCTGCGCAAGACCGGCGGCAAACGTGGTATTGCCTCGCTGTGCATCGGCGGCGGCGAAGCCGTGGCCCTGGCCATCGAGATGCTGTAACGCCTGCAGTACGCCCCACGGAATGCGTCCAGGCGCCGAACAGTCTGCAAAGGCTGTCCGGTGCCTGGCGGATCGCAGCGCTCTCGCTGGTCTTTCTCTTTACTTCCAGGAACCGACATGCCGGTCATCGAGTCCCGCATCAACCCACGATCCCAGGAATTCCAGGACAACGCCCGCACCATGCGGGCGCTGGTCGACGATCTGCGCGAACGCATCGCCCACACGGCGCAGGGCGGCGACGATGCCGCCCGCGCACGGCATCTGGCGCGCGGCAAGCTGCTGCCACGAGAACGGGTCGAACGCCTGCTCGACCCCGGCACGCCCTTCCTGGAACTGTCTCCGCTGGCGGCACTCGACGTCTACGACAATGCCTCGCCCGGCGCGGGCCTGATCACCGGCATCGGCCGAGTAGGTGGCACCGAATGCGTGATCGTCTGCAATGACGCCACGGTCAAGGGCGGCACCTATTACCCGCTGACGGTCAAGAAACACCTGCGCGCCCAGGAAATCGCCCAGCAGAACCACCTGCCCTGCATTTACCTGGTCGATTCAGGCGGTGCCAACCTGCCCAACCAGGACGAGGTCTTTCCCGACCGCGACCACTTCGGACGCATCTTCTACAACCAGGCGGTCATGTCGTCCATGGGCATCGCGCAACTGGCCGTGGTGATGGGGTCCTGCACCGCCGGAGGGGCCTACGTGCCCGCCATGAGCGACGAATCCATCATCGTGCGCAACCAGGGCACGATCTTTCTGGGCGGACCGCCGCTGGTCAAGGCCGCCACCGGCGAGGAAGTCTCTGCAGAAGACCTGGGCGGCGGCGACGTGCACACCCGCTTGTCGGGCGTGGCCGATCACCTGGCCGAAAACGACACGCACGCACTGCGGCTGGCGCGCGACGCAATGGCCCGGCTGAACCGGCCCATCCCGCCCGGTGGCGCGCCCTGGACCGAGCCCGTGTACGACCCGGCCGAACTGGACGGCATCATCCCCCAGGACACGCGCAAGCCCTACGACGTGCGCGAAGTCATCGCCCGCATCGTGGACGGATCCGATTTCGAGGAATTCAAGGCGCGGTTCGGCACCACCCTGGTCACCGGCTTCGCACGGATCTACGGCATGCCGGTGGGCATCATCGCCAATAACGGCATTCTGTTTTCCGAGGCCGCCCAGAAAGGCACGCACTTCATCGAACTGTGCTGCCAACGGAACATCCCCCTGGTCTTTCTGCAGAACATCAGCGGTTTCATGGTAGGCCGCAAGTACGAAAACGAAGGCATCGCCCGCCACGGCGCGAAAATGGTCACGGCGGTATCCACCGCCTCGGTGCCGAAATTCACCGTGCTGATCGGCGGTTCCTTCGGCGCGGGCAACTACGGCATGTGTGGCCGCGCCTTCGGCCCGCGCCTGCTGTTCCTGTGGCCCAACGCACGCATCTCGGTCATGGGCGGGGAACAGGCCGCCAGTGTCCTGGCCACCGTGCGGCGCGACAGCATCGAACGCAAGGGCGGCGCCTGGTCCACCGCAGAAGAAGAAGCCTTCAAGGCGCCCATCCGCGCCCAGTACGAACACGAGGGCCATCCCTACTATTCCACCGCGCGGCTCTGGGACGACGGCATCATTGCGCCGTCGGATACCCGGCGGGTGCTGGGCCTGGGCCTGGCCGCCGCGCGCCACGCCCCGGCCGAAGCCACCCGCTTCGGCGTGTTCAGAATGTAAGGAAACCACCATGTTCGACACTCTCCTGATCGCGAACCGGGGCGAGATCGCCTGCCGCATCGCCGCCACGGCCCGCCGCATGGGCATCCGGACCGTCGCCGTCTATTCCGATGCCGACGCCGACGCCCGCCATGTCCACGCCTGTGACCGGGCCGTACACATCGGCGGCCCGGAACCCGCCGCCAGCTACCTGCGCGCCGACGCCATCCTGGATGCCGCCCGTCGCACGGGCGCCCAGGCCATCCATCCGGGCTACGGTTTCCTGTCCGAAAACGCCGACTTTGCGCGCGCCTGCGCCGACGCCGGCCTGGTCTTCGTCGGGCCGCCGGCAGACGCCATCGCCGCCATGGGCAGCAAATCCGCCGCCAAGACCCTGATGTCGGGCGCCGACGTGCCCCTGGTGCCGGGCTACCACGGCGAACGCCAGGAAGCCGATTTCCTGCAGGAACAGGCCCGCGCCATCGGCTACCCCGTGCTCATCAAGGCCAGCGCGGGCGGCGGCGGCAAGGGCATGCGCATCGTCCACACCGACGCCGAATTCCCGGCCGCCCTGGCGTCCTGCCAGCGCGAGGCCGCTGGCAGTTTCGGCAACCCCCAGGTCCTGGTCGAACGCTACCTGACCAAGCCGCGCCACATCGAAATCCAGGTCTTCGCCGACACGCATGGCCAATGCGTACACCTGTTCGAACGCGATTGCTCGGTGCAGCGACGCCACCAGAAGGTCATCGAAGAAGCCCCGGCGCCCGGCATGACGCCGGAACGCCGCGCAGCCATGGGCCGGGCTGCCGTGGCCGCCGCCCAGGCCGTCGGCTACGTCGGCGCCGGCACGGTGGAATTCATCGCCGAACCCGACGGACGCTTCTACTTCATGGAAATGAACACCCGGTTGCAGGTCGAACATCCGGTCACCGAAGCCATCACCGGCCAGGATCTGGTCGAATGGCAGCTGCGCGTGGCAGCCGGCCAGCCGCTGCCGCTGCGCCAGGACCAGCTGCGCATTCAAGGACACGCCCTGGAAGCCCGCATCTACGCCGAAAACCCGGACAAGGACTTCCTGCCCAGCATCGGCCGCCTGCATGCCCTGCACTGGCCGCCGCATGTCGTCTTTCAAGCCGGTCCCGTGCGCGTGGATGGCGGCGTGCGCGAAGGCGACACGATTTCCCCGCACTACGATCCGATGATCGCCAAGCTGATCGTCCACGGCCAAGACCGTGAACAAGCCCGCCAGCGGATGCTGCGCGCACTGGGTGCGGTACGCTGCACCGGCGTGCAGACCAATATCGCCTTTCTGGGCCGCCTGATGGACGATCCGGCCTTTGCCGCCGCCGACCTGGACACCGGCCTGATCGAACGCGAGCATGACCGCCTGTTCCCCGCACCCCAGGACTGCGCAGATACCGCCCTGGCCCTGGCTGCCGCAGCGCTGCTGCACGACGACGGACTGGCTCACCCCGATGCCACAGCGGGTACCGATCCCTGGCGCCAAGCCGACGGCTGGCGCATCGGCGGTCGCTACGAACGCACCCTGACCCTGCAGGACGCCGGCAACGAACGCGCCGTGCGCGTACACCGCGACGGTCGGCACTGGACCCTGGCGGTGGATGCAGGCCCGGCACAGGCTTTCCACTGGCAAGCCGAAGGCCACCATCCGACCCAGGTCCGCATCCGCCTGGGCGACTCGGAGATCCGCGGCGACGTCCACCGCGACGGCTCGCGGCTGGACATTTTCGCGGATGGCCGACGCCAGACCCTGGAATGGCGCGACCCACTCGCCCTGGCGACCGCCAGCGCCGATGACGCCGCCGGCGGATTGAGCGCTCCGATGCCGGGCAAGATCCTGTCGGTCGCCGTGGCGGCAGGCGACATCGTGACGCGTGGCACGCCCCTGATCGTCATGGAAGCCATGAAAATGGAACACACCATCGAAGCGCCCCACGATGGCACAGTCCGCGAGGTCTTCTATGCAGTCGGCGACCAGGTGACCGAAGGCGTGACGCTGATCGACCTGCAAGCCGCCGCATCCGACTGACCACAGGGCCATTCGCCCCTGGCCAACCCAGGCCGTCCCGCGCCGCACTTCTGGCGGCGCGGGACGGATGCGTTTCCAGAGGAATCCGGTAAACTGGCATGGCAACCATCCCACGAGCGCCATGTACGACATTCTGGTCTATCTGTTCGAAAACTACTACACACCCCAGGCCTGTCCGCGCGCCGAAGTCCTGGCCAGCAAGCTGGCAGCCGCCGGATTCGAACACGAAGACATCGACGATGCGCTGAACTGGCTGCGCGGCCTGGCCCGCACCACCGAACGCTGCCTGCCGCTGGCCGTCATGCGCGACACGCGGCGCGACGCCGCGCGCATCTACACCGATACGGAATATGCGGCCCTGGGCACGGAGGCCATCGGCTTCATCAGTTTTCTGGAACATTCCGGCAGCCTGCCCCCGGTCCTGCGCGAAATCCTGATCGAGGCGGCCCAGGCAGCGGATCATTCCCCCCTGTCCCTGGCCGAAATCAAGGTGCTCGCGCTGATGGTCCTCTGGAGCCAGGAGGCCGAAGTCGACCACCTGGTCTTCGAGGAACTGCTGACCGACGACGCAGACCGGCTGTCACACTAGGGACTGTCCGCCCCTGGCCAGGACATCCGCGTGCCCACCCCGAACACATCCGATCCCCGCCCCTATGTGGGCCGCTTCGCGCCCAGCCCCAGCGGCCCCCTGCACGCGGGTTCGCTGGTCGCCGCCCTGGCCAGCTATCTGGATGCCCGGGCGCACCGGGGCCGCTGGCTGCTGCGCATCGAAGACATCGACGAGCCCCGCACCGTGGCCGGCGCCGAGCGCGTCATCCTGGGACAACTCGAAGCGCTGGGCATGCACTGGGACGAAGCCCCGGTCCGGCAGACGGCTCGCCATCCCCTGTACGAACGCGCATTCGCCCGGCTGCGGGATGCCGGGCGCGTCTACGGTTGCGCCTGCATGCGGCGGGAACTGCCGCCTGGCCCGTACCCCGGCATCTGCCGGCCGCCAGCGGGCACGGGAAAGCGCCCGATCCGCAGCTGGCGCTTTCTCGTCGAACCTGGGGTGGAGATCTTCTCCGACCGCTGGCTGGGCCCCCAATCCCAGGACGTGGCGGCCGAAGTGGGGGATTTCATCATCCGCCGTGCAGACGGTCTGTGGGCCTACCAGTTGGTCGTGGTCGTCGACGACGGCGACCAGGGCATCACGGATGTAGTGCGCGGCGCCGACCTGCTGGATTCCACGGCGCGCCAGCGGCAGCTGGCCCGCGCCCTGGGCCTGCCCCTGCCCCGCGTCCTGCACGTGCCACTGGTCCTGGACAGCACCGGCCGCAAGCTGTCCAAACAGAACCATGCACCCGCGCTGGATGTCTCGCGCCCCCTGGACTGCCTGCAAGCCGCCTGGCAGGCCCTGGGGTTCCCCGAACCGGCTGCGGCCACACGGCAGGACTTCTGGTCCGAAGCCACGGCACGCTGGGCACGGCGCTTCGGGATCATGCCACCACCCGGCTGAAGCGCCAGATCGGGCGACGGCCTCGGACACCAGGGCCCGTTTGATATATTGGACCCACAAAAACCGGAAAATACCCGAAGCCCTGCTTCCGGAGCACACCAGCAGCGCCGTCAGGCCCGTGGCGCGCGCCCCTGCCGGGGCGTTGCGACTTGCATGCTAAGGTGCCCACTCGTATGATCCGCGCTATCGTGGTCGCAGAACGGCCACCACTGGAACCACATGACCAAGACTCTGATCATTGCCGAAAAACCCTCGGTCGCTCTGGACATTTCCCGGGCACTGGGCGGCTTCACCCGGGAAGGCGACTACTTCGAAAGCGAGCAGTACGTACTGTCCTCCAGTGTCGGCCACCTGCTCACGCTGGTGGCCCCCAACGACCCGGTGCGCGGCAAATGGAGTTTCGCCCACCTGCCCGTGATCCCGCCCCGGTTCGAACTGGGGCCGACCGACAAACGCTCCGCCGAGCGGCTGAAGCTGCTGGTCAAACTGCTCAAGCGCAAGGACGTCGGTGCCGTCATCAACGCCTGTGACGCGGGCCGCGAAGGCGAACTGATCTTTCGCTACATCATCCAGTATTCCGGGGTGAAAAAACCCCTTCAACGCCTGTGGCTGCGATCCATGACGCAGGCCGCCATCCGGGATGCGTTCGCCAATCTGCGCGACGACGAGGCCATGAAACCCCTGGAAGCCGCCGCCCGTTCCCGCGCCGAGGCCGACTGGCTGGTCGGCATCAACGGCACCCGTGCCATGACGGCCTTCAACAGCAAGGACGGCGGTTTCTTCAAGACCCCGGTGGGCCGCGTCCAGACGCCCACACTGGCGATCGTGATGAAACGCGAGGAACTCATCCGCAATTTCGTGTCGCGCGATTACTGGGAAGTCCACGCCACTTTCGTCGCCGCCGCCGGCCTGTACGAAGGCCGTTGGTTCGACCCCGGTTTCAAGAAGAACGAACAGGACCCCGATGCCCGCGATTCGCGCCTGTGGTCCGCAACGGCGGCCCAGAGCATCGTCGCCGCCTGCCGCGAACAGCCCGGCAGCGTGACCGAGGAATCCAAGCCCAGCACGCAGCTGTCCCCGGCCCTGTTCGATCTGACCACGCTGCAGCGCGAGGCCAATTCGCGCTTCGGCTTTTCGGCCAAGACTACGCTGTCCCTGGCCCAATCGCTGTACGAACGCCACAAGGCCCTGACCTACCCGCGTACCGATTCACGCTACCTGCCCCAGGATTACGTCGGCACCGTGCAGCAGACCATGCAGGTGCTGGCCGACAGTGATTCGAACGTCGCCCGCTCGGTCAAACCCCACGCCGCTCAGGTCGTGCAGCAAGGCTGGGTCAAGCCCAACCGGCGGGTCTTCGACGACAAAAAGATTTCCGATCACTTCGCCATCATCCCCACGCTGCAGGTGCCGCGCGAACTCAGCGACGCTGAATACAAAATCTACGAACTGGTGGCGCGCCGTTTCCTGGCGGTCTTTTTTCCCGCCGCCGAATTCCGTGTCACGACCCGCATCACCCAGGTCTCGGGCCACCACTTCAAGACCGAAGGCAAGGTGCTGGTGTCCCCCGGCTGGCTGGCCATCTACGGCCGCGACGCCCAGGAAGACAACGCATCGCTGGTGCCCGTGGCCGACGGCGAACACGTGCGCACCGAAGACATCGAAATGCGCGGCCTGGCCACCAAGCCGCCGGCGCGCTTCAACGAAGCCACGCTGCTGTCGGCCATGGAAGGCGCCGGCAAGCTGGTGGACGACGAGGCCCTGCGCGAGGCCATGTCAGAACGCGGCCTGGGCACCCCGGCGACCCGCGCGGCCATCATCGAAGGCCTGATCAACGAAACCTACCTGCGCCGCGAAGGCCGCGATCTGGTGCCCAGCGCCAAGGCGCGCCAGCTGATGACCCTGCTGTCGGGCCTGGGGGTCAATGAGCTGACCTCGCCGGAACTCACCGGCGAATGGGAACACCAGCTGAAACTGATCGAACAGCGCCAGCTGGACCGCGAATCCTTCATGCGCGAAATCGCCCAGATGACCCAGGTGATCGTCAAGCGTGCCAAGGAATACGAACGCGACACCGTGCCCGGCGACTATGCCACCCTGCAGACCCCCTGCCCGAAATGCGGCAGCGTGGTCAAGGAAAACTACCGTCGCTATGCCTGCACGGCCTGTGATTTTTCCATCGGCAAGCACCCGGGCGGACGCACCTTCGAAATCGCCGAGGTCGAAGAACTGCTGGCCCAGCGCACGCTGGGCCCATTGACCGGTTTCATCAGCAAGATGGGCAGGCCCTTTGCCGCCGTGCTGCGCATCACCGACGAATACAAGCTGGAATTCGACTTCGGCCAGCGCGACGAAGACGACGCCGAACCCGTGGATTTTTCCGGCCACACCCCGCTGGGCGCCTGCCCCAAATGCGGCAGCCGCGTCTTCGAGCACGGCATGAACTACGTCTGCGAACGCGCTGTCGGCCCGGAAAAAACCTGCGACTTCCGCAGTGGCAAGGTCATCCTGCAGCAGGAAATTCCTGCCGCGCAGATGAGCAAGCTGCTGGCCACCGGCAAGACCGATCTGCTCGAAGGCTTCGTCTCCAGCCGTACCAACCGCAAGTTCAAGGCCTTCCTGGTGCGCCAGGCCGACGGCAAGGTCGGCTTTGAATTCGAACCGCGCCCGGCCAAGGCGGGCGCCAGGAAAACCGCCAAGACCGCTACAAAGACCAGCGCGAAGACCGCCAGCAAGACTGCCGCAAAGACTGCGGCAAAGAGCGCCACGAAAACGGCCGCAAAAAAAACCGCTGCTGCGCGTAAAAAGGCCGCCGCGACCGAGCACGACGAGCCGGCATTCTAGACCCGCCAACCCGGTCGCGTTGCCTGCACAGGCGGACACCCGGCGGTGCAGGCATTTCCCGACGCCCAGGCCCTACCCGGACCTGATGCGTTGCTTCGAGTGCTTCATGACCCTGCTTACCGAGGAGACTACCCCGACATGTTCAGACTCTTGACCCGCAGTTCAGTGCGCCTGGTAGAACGCTATCTGCCCGACCCCTACATCTTCGTGCTGTTGCTGACCCTGGTCGCCGCCGTGGCCGCCATGCTGGGCGAACAACGCACTCCCATGGAAATCGCCCGCATGTGGGGCAACGGATTCTGGGGCCTGCTGTCCTTTGCCATGCAGATGCTGCTGGTGCTGCTCACCGGCCACATGCTGGCCAACACCCCGCTGGTCAAACGCTGGCTGACCGCACTGGCCTCGCTGGCCAAGTCGGCGGGCGGCGCCATCATCCTGGTCACCCTGGTCTCGCTGATCGCCAGTTGGATCAACTGGGGCTTTGGCCTGGTGGTGGGCGCCCTGTTCGCCAAGGAACTCGCCCGCCAGGTGCGCGTGGACTACCGCCTGCTGGTGGCCAGCGCCTATTCCGGCTTTCTGGTCTGGCATGGCGGCCTGGCGGGATCGATCCCCCTGACCATCGCCACCGAAGGCCACTTCGCTGCCGCCAAGATGGGCGTGATCCCCACCTCGGAAACCATTTTTTCGGTTTATAACCTGGCCATCGTCATTGCGCTGTTCATCGCCGTGCCGCTGATCAACCGCCTGATGCTGCCCAGCGAGCAGGAAAGCATCTACGTCGATCCGAAACTGCTGACCCCACCCGCCGATGAAGGCCACGACACGACCGATCGGCCCGCCGACCGGCTGGAAACCAGCCGCCTGCTGTCCTGGCTGATCGGCATCGGCGGCCTGGCCTATCTGTTCGACTACTACATCGTGCGAGGCGCCGGCCTGAACCTGAACGTGATCAACTTCACCTTCCTGTTCCTGGCCATCATCCTGCACGGCACCCCGCGCCGCCTGCTCAAAAGCCTGGACGAGGCCATCCGGGGCGGCGCCGGCATCGTGATCCAGTTCCCCTTCTATGCGGGCATCATGGCGATCATGATCGATTCCGGGCTGGCGGCCAGCCTGTCGGCCTGGTTCGTGTCCTTTTCCAGCGCCACCACACTGCCATTCTGGACTTTCATCAGCGCCGGCCTGGTCAATATCTTTGTGCCCTCTGGCGGCGGTCAATGGGCCGTGCAAAGCCCGGTGGTCATCTCCGCCGCCCAGGCGCTGGGCGCCGATCTGCCGCGCGTGGCCATGGCCGTGGCCTGGGGGGATGCCTGGACCAATATGCTGCAACCCTTCTGGGCGCTGCCCGTGCTGGCGATCGCCGGCCTGAAGGCCAAGGACATCATGGGCTTCTGCCTGATCCAGCTGTTCGTGTCCGGCATCCTGATTTCCATCGGCCTGACCTGGATGTAATCCAGCCTGCATCCGGCCATCCAAGGTTCAGGTATCGGCCTGGAGCCCCATCACGGGGCCCCAGGCCCTGAAACGGATCAGCGATACGCCAAGTCGCGGAAATACAGCGACAGATCCGGCCAGTAGGTGATCATCACCAGGCAGGCCAGCACCACGCCCACAAAAGGCAGCAAGGGCCGGATCAGCCGTTCGATGGGCACCTGGGCGACTGTGCAGGCAGCAAACAGGTTCACGCCGAAAGGCGGCGTCACCATGCCCAGGGCCAGATTCACCACCATGATGACCCCAAAGTGCGCCGGATCGATGCCGAACTGCACCGCCACGGGCAGTAGCAAAGGCGCCAGCACCACGATGGACGCCGACGTCTCGATGAACATGCCGATGCAGAACAGGGCGATGTTCACCCCCAGCAGGAACGAGATTTCACTGCCGAACAGCTGGCCGAGCCATTCGCCCAGCATCATCGGCACCCCGGCGCGATTCAGCAGGAATCCAAAGACCCCGGCGTTGGCGATGATGAACATGATGATCGCCGTGGAAATCACGGAACGGTGAAACGTGCGGCCCAGCGTGGCAAGCGTCAACCGGCGATAGATGAAGATACCCACGAACAGGGCATACACCACCGCCACGGCCGAGGCCTCGGTCGGCGTGAAGATGCCGCCATAGATCCCGCCCAGGATGATGACCGGCATCAACAAGGCCCACCAGGCCTTCCTGAAGGCCATCCAGACCGGCAGGCGGCCATCGCCATCGTGCCGTCCCAGGCCGTTGCGGCGTGCGTACCACCACACATAGATCATCAGCGCGGCAACGATCAACAGGCCCGGCCCGATGCCTGCGATGAAGACCTCGCCCACCGACGTGTCAGTGGACACGGCATACAGAATCATCGGGATGGACGGCGGGATGATGACGCCCAGTTCGGCGGCCGTCGCCTGCAGCGAGGCGGCGAAGGGCGCCGGATAACCGTGCCTGACCATGGCGGGAATCAGGATGGCACCCACCGCAAAAGTCGTGGCCACGCTGGATCCGGCCACTGCCGCGAAAATCATGCAGGTCAGCACGCAGGTGCAGGCCAGCCCCCCTTGCACACCGCCCACCACGCTCTTGGCGAACTCGACCATGCGTTCGGAAATACCGCCTTCTTCCATCAGGTTGCCAGCCAGGATGAAAAAAGGCACGGCCACCAGCGGATATTTGTCCAGCGCGGCGTAGATCTGCTGCGCGATCACCAGCCAGGTCATGTGGCCATCGAACGCGACCCCGGCCATGGCGGCCAGACCGATCGACACGGCCACCGGCACAGTCAGGCCGAAGAACAACAGCATGGAGATGACCATCAACTGCGACATGATGCAGCCGCTAGACGGTTTCGACGCGGGCGCGCCGCGGGCCTTCGGCCCAGCAGGCCAGTGCGGCCAACAGCGCCAGCAAGGCCCCTACGGGGATGGCCAGGTAGATCCACGAAATGGAAACCCCCAGGCTGGGTGTGGTCTGGAACCGCACACGCCAGGTCATGTCGGCCCCGATCCAGACCAGGAACCCCAGAAAGCCCACGGCGATCAGCAGGACCAGGTGTTCCAGCATCCGCGCCCAGCGCGGCGCAAGCAGGTTGTGCAGCAGGTCCACCCCCAGCATGGCGCCCTGGCGGAACGCCAGGGCAACCCCCAGCATCACCGCCCAGATGATGGCGGCCCGCGTCCAGGCCTCGGACCAGGCCGAGGGGGATTCAAGGACAAAGCGCGCCAGGACCTGGTAGAACCCCGCAGCCACAGCCGACCACAGCAGGCCCTGGGCGACCCAGGACACCAACCGGGCCAGTCCCCGGTCGAGCCGGCCGAGCACGCGCATGGGCCTACTGGGTATTGCGGATGGCATCGACCAGATCCTGGCCGAACTGCTTGTAGTACTGCGGATAGACCGGCTGGACCGCCTGGACAAAGGCCGCATGGTCCACCGGATTGACCTGCATGCCATTGGCTTTCAGGGTTTCGATGCCATCCAGCTCGACCTGATCAACATAGGCCCGCATGGCCTGGACGCCGGCAGTGGCCGCCTGCTTGAATTTTTCCTTGGCGGCATCATCGAGGCCGTCATACACGGCAGGCGCCATCAGAATCAGTGCCGGCCCATACACGTGCGCCGTCAGCGACAGGTATTTCTGCAGCTGCCACATCTTGACCGACACGATCACCGACAGGGGATTTTCCTGGCCATCGATGGTGCCCTGCTGCAGGGCGGTCGCCACCTCGGGCCAGGCCATGGGGGTGGCCAGCACGCCCAGTTCCTTGAAGGCGGCGATGTGGATCGGATTTTCCGTCGTGCGGATCTTCAGGCCCTTGATGTCGGCGGGTGCTTTCACCGGCCGCACGTTGTTGGTCAAGTGGCGAAAGCCCTGTTCGCCCCAGGCCAGGGCCACCAGGCCGCGCTTGGGAAATTCGGCCAGCATGTCCTGGCCGATCTTGCTGTCCAGGACCGCGCGCGCATGGGCCAGGTCACGGAACAGAAAAGGGATGTCGAACACCCCGGTCTGAGGCACGAAATTCAACGTGGCCCCCGTGGACACGATGGCCAGATCGATCGTGCCCAGTTGCAGGCCTTCGATGACCTCGCGTTCACCACCCAGCGCACTGTTGGGGAACTGCTGGATCCTGACGTCCGGTGCGCTGGTTTCCAGGGACTTGGCAAAGGCGGCGGCGCCCGCGCCATAGTGTGAACTTTCGGACAGCGCGTAGGCCATCTTCAGTGTGGTCTGCGCCAGCGCCGGCACGGATACCGTCATGCTGGCCAGGACTGCGGCCACGAGCCATCCTGACAATGTCTTCCATTGGAACATGTGTCGTCTCCCGAATCCAACCACGTCGTTGTCCAGCCCGCGCACCACTCGGCGCCATCCGCCGTCACGGCCATGCAACAAAACATCAAGGCCTTGGTGTTCTAACATGAACCCTGGCAGGGTCGCAATGGCAACCCTGCCAGGATGCGGGTTATCGCACGGGCCGTCATCGTCTGCCACTATCGACCTCGCTGCGCTTGCCCCAGTCCAGCAGCGTAGCCGGCACGCAACCGATCTGCGGCGCAATGAACTCGACGGCAGCCCACCACGAAAGTGGTGCCTCCTCAAAAACCAGGACTATTCAATAGCGTAGCAGCAGCGGTAAATAGGACGGGTTTTTCCTATGCATCCTATGCACCGTTTCCTCCCAGCAGTGATTCCAGCAACGCATGACGTGGAGAGGCGAAGGGATTCACGACCGTTACGCCGCCCCATGTGAAGCCGTCCTGTAGATCTTCGGACAGGAGCAACCGGCAACCGGCCTGCGCGGCAACGGCGAGGATAACCGCATCCCAGATGCTCAAATGGTGGTCGGTGGCGAGGTCGGCGGCCGTCAACATCACCTTGGGTGCGGTTTCGAAAACCGGAAAAGTATCACGCCAGCTCAGAAGGGCTTCGCGGGCTTCGGCCCGCGACCGCCCAGCTTTGCGCGTGAGAACGTTGAACAGTTCTCCAAGCACCTGAACGGGGACGATGGCTGACTCTTGCGGCAGGTTACGCACCAGTTCGAGGACGACGTCGCGCTTCTCAACGCCGTTGACGCCCTCCGCATAGGCAAGGATGTTGGTATCGAGCGCGACCTTCACCGCTCGTCCTCATAAAGCTCGTCGCGTGTCCAGCGCCCGGTATTGACGATGGGCTGGCGTTCAAGGCGCGACAGCAACGCCGCGCGTGCGCCGGACACCACGCTTTCGCGCTTGTCGGCGGGAACGATACGCGCAACGGGCCTGCCGTGACTCGTCACGACATAGCTGTGCCCCTCACGCACGCTGCGCAGGATGAGAGAGAATTTGCGGTTGGCATCCGCTGCGGAAACGGCTTCTTCCATCGCAACACCCAGTAAGTAGTTATATTAACTACAATAAGGGAAAAAGAGACATTTCGCAAGCGGGGATGACGGCGATCAACGCTGCCGACTACTGTGCCGTGCAGACCGCCGATGCATTCCGGAAGACATGGTCAATGCTATGACGATCTCACCGCCCCGTCGGGGGCCTATGCATTTCACCTGAAGCTCGGTTTTTGCTACGAGGGATATACCTTGATCCGATAGGTATGACAAATCCGTGCTGATGTCGATGGCTCAGCGCAATGAACTCGACGGCAGCCCACCAACATCGGCCATTCATTCTTCCACGTACCAGGTATCTTCCGACAGCATCACTTGCTGGTGCCCGTAGCCGGCCGGCATCATCGGAAAGCAGTTCTGCAGCGGCACCACCGCCACGTCCAGGAAGAACGGGCCGTCATGCGCCATGCAGGCATCCAGCGCGGCATCCAGGTCGCGCGGATGCTCGACCCGCGCCGCCCCCCAGCCAAACGCGCCCGCCAGCGCCACGAAATCCGGGATCGAAGCGTTGTAGCTGTGGCTGTAGCGGCCCTCGTGGATCAATTCCTGCCACTGGCGCACCATGCCCATGTGGCCGTTGTTGCACAGGATCAACTTGACCGGCGCACGGTGCTGCACGGCCGTGGCCAGTTCCTGGATGTTCATCAGCACGGATGCGTCGCCACTGACGCAGACCACCGGCTTGTCCGGATGTGCGATCTGCGCACCGATGGCGGCCGGCAACCCGTAGCCCATGGTGCCCGCCCCGCCCGAGGTCAGCCAGCGATTGGGCCGGTCGATGCCGATGTACTGGGCCGCCCACATCTGATGCTGCCCCACATCGGTAGATACGATGGCATCGCGCCCGGCCAGCAGCCGGTCGATGCGCTGCATCAGGTCCTGGGGCAGGATGCACGCATCCGAAGGCGGGAATTTCAGGCAGTCACGCGCCTGCCAGACGGCAATGCGCTGCCACCATTCTTCCAGGCGGCCGGGGTCCAGCGGATGCTGACCCAGTTCCTTGTGCAGGGCACGCAGCAGCGGATAGCAGTCGCCCACCAGCGCCACATCGGCGCGCACGACCTTGCCGATCGAAGCCGGATCGATGTCCAGATGGATCTTTTCGGCGTGCGGGCAGAAATCCGACAGCCGGCCGGTGATGCGGTCATCGAAACGCGCACCCACGCAGACGATCAGATCCGCGTGATGCATCGCCAGATTCGCCTGCAATGTGCCGTGCATGCCCAACATGCCCAGGAACTGCGCATCGCCCGCGGGATAGGCGCCCAGGCCCATCAGCGTCAGGGTGCAGGGCGCCCCGGTCACCTGCACCAGGCTGCGGAACGCATGGCAGGCATCGATGCCCGAATTGATCAGCCCGCCCCCGCCATAGAACACCGGGCGACGGGCGCGCGCGATCAAGGCGGCGGCACGCTTGAGCGCGGCCTCGGTCACCGGGGCCAACGGGCCGGTGGCAGCCTCGGGTTCTGCGACTGCGACGGCATGTTCCGGCGGCACGCGGGCCATCTGCAGGTCCTTGGGAAAATCCAGCAGCACCGGCCCGGGGCGGCCGGCCTGCGTCAGGCGCAGGGCCTTGGCCGCCAGGTCGGCAATGTCCTCGGCACGACGCACCTGGGCGTTCCATTTGGTGACCGGACGCGAAATGCCGACCGCATCGCATTCCTGGAACGCATCGGTGCCAATGGCGCCCGTGGCCACCTGGCCGCTGATGCACAGCACGGGGACCGAATCGCAGAGCGCATCGAGCAGGCCCGTGGTGGTGTTGGCCATGCCCGGCCCCGACGTCACAAAGACCACGCCGGGCCGGCCCGTGGATCGCGCATAGCCTTCGGCGGCATGCATGGCCGCCTGTTCGTGGCGCACCAGAATGTGGCGGATGCGCGGTTCGGCATACAGGGCATCGTACAGCGGCAGCACTGCGCCCCCCGGATAGCCGAACACCGTGTCCACGCCCAGAGCAATCAAGGTATCCAGCAGGACCTCGGCACCCTTGCGGTCGAGGACGGGGGCCGATGCGGCGGCATGGGCGGGGGCAGAAGCGTTCACGGGCATTCACCTGGAGTAAGGATCGGGGATGGCGCAACCGCCTCTCGCACGCACGGACCCCCGGCAGGATCACCGCCGGGACGAGTGGACTTGCATGGGACATCCCAAGGATAATGAGGGCCAGTTTATCCCTTTTCGATTGCGTCTCCCTTCAACCTCATCCCATGGCCACATCCCGCTCGCCCTGGCATGCCGTGCGTGTCTCGACCCTGCACGGCACGGGCGTTTTTGCCGCACGCGATATCCCGGCCGGCACCCGTATCCTGGACTACGCAGGGCGCCGCCTGTCGGCGGAGCAAGCCGATGCGCGCTGGCCGGTCAACCCGGACGACCCGTACCACACCTTTTATTTCGCGCTCAGCAGCGGTCAAGTGATCGACGGCGGCCAGCGGGGCAATGACGCCCGCTGGATCAACCACGGCTGCGCACCCAACTGCGAAGCGCGCGAAAATGCCGCCGGCACCCGGGTGGCCATCTATGCGCTGCAGGACATCCCCGAGGGCACCGAGCTGCTCTATGACTATGGCCTGGTGATCGATGAACCGCTGACGCGCACACTGAAACGCCATTACCGCTGCCGCTGCGGCGCGCCCAACTGCCGGGGTACGATGTTGGCGGTGCCTGACACTCCCTGATCCGGCGTCCGTACTCATCCCAACTGGCAATCATGCCATTTCGCAGTAGGATGCGGTGTTGCCATCTGGCCCTGCATCCGCTCCATCCGATTCATGCCTGACGATCCCGCTACCGATTCCACCGTTTCTCCCGACCCCGCATCACCTGCCGATCCCCCCCTGCGCGTTCCGCTGCGATTCGAGGACTGGCTGACCGTGCTGACCCTGGCCGCCCTGGCCTGCATCACCCTGGCCAACGTCATCGTCCGCTACCTGACGGCGGAATCCTTTGCCTGGACCGAGGAAATCTCCATCTTCCTGCTGATCGTGCTGACCCTGAGCGCCAGTTCATCGGCCTTCGTGCGGCGGCTGCACATCCGCATCGAACTGCTGGCCGACGGCGGCAGCCCCGTGCGACAGCGGCGCTTCGCACGGGTGACCGGCACCGTATCGCTGCTGTTCTTTGCCGGCCTGACCATCCTGCTGGGCCGCATGGCCCTGGACGAATACAACTGGGGCGATACATCCCCAGCCATCGGCGTGCCCACCTGGTGGTATTCCATGTGGCTGCCCGTACTGTCAGCAGTCATCACCCTGAGACTGGCAGGCGTCCTGCGGCGCACCTGGGGGCAAACCGCATGATCCCCACCCTGCTGTTCGGGCTCTTCATCGTCCTGCTGATCATTGGCGTGCCGGTAGGCATCGCCCTGGGGGCGGCCGGCACGCTGGCCATCGCCCTGGCCAACCCCGACACGCACTGGTTCGGCCTGATGGCGGTCTCGCAAAGCTTTTACGCCGGCCTGGCCAAATATCCCCTGCTGGCCATTCCCATGTTCGTGCTGGTGGGCTCGATCTTCGACCGCTCGGGCGTGGCCGCCAAACTGGTGCGCCTGGCCCAGTCCATCACCGGCAACGGCCCCGGCATGCTGGCCGTGGTTGCCATCACCGTCGCCATGTTCCTGGGGGGGATCTCCGGGTCCGGTCCGGCCTGCGCCGCCGCCGTGGGTGCCATCATGATCGGCGCCATGAACCGCGCCGGCTACCCTCGCGCCTATTCGGCCAGCGTCGTGGCCGCAGGCGCGGCCACCGACATCCTGATCCCGCCTTCGATCGCCATGATCGTCTATTCGGTCCTGGTGCCACAGGCCTCGGTGCCGGCGCTGTTTGCGGCCGGCCTGTTCCCGGGCATCCTGGCCGGCATCGGGCTGATCATCCCGGCCGTGTGGCTGGCGCGACGTCACCGGATGGGTGCCGCCGCCCGCGCCGAACCCCGTCCGCCTTTCTGGCGCAGCCTGTTCGAGGCCATCCCCGGCCTGGCCGCACCCGTCATCATCCTGGGCGGCATGCGCATGGGCTACTTCACACCCACCGAGGCCGCCGTGGTCGCCGTGTTCTACGGCCTGCTGATCGGCATGTGCGTGCATCGCTCCATCCACCTGCGCGATCTGTTCCCCATCCTGCGCGAAGCCGGCGAACTGTCCGCCGTCATCCTGCTGATCGTCACGCTGGCGGGGATCTTTGCCTGGTCGCTGTCCACCCTGTCGATCATCGATCCGATCACCAACGCCATCGTGCATTCCGGCCTGGGGTCCTACAGCGTCCTGGCGCTGCTGGTCCTGCTGCTGATCGTGGCGGGCATGTTCCTGGACGGCATCTCGATCTTCCTGATCTTCGTGCCGCTGATCCAGCCCGTCGCCCAGGCGTTCGGCTGGGATCTGGTGTGGCTGGGCGTCATGCTGACGCTGATGGTCGCCGTGGGCCAGTTCACGCCGCCGGTCGCCGTCAATCTGATGGTTTCCAGCAAGATCGCCCGCATCCCAATGGAAAGCACCACGCCCTGGGTGTTGTGGCTGCTGGCCGGCATGCTCGGCGTCCTGGTCCTGGTCGCGGCCTTTCCACAGATCGCGCTCTGGCTGCCGCATTATCTGGGATACTGACACGCGTTCGAACGGGCCCAAGGGCCCATTGGGGATTTTTCAAACAGGAGAAGACTGACATGCGCTTTCATCGACTCATCGGCGCCGCCGCCCTGGCCTTCACGGCCCTGGCCTGTGCCCTGCCGGCCCAGGCGGCCGACTACAAGTCCGAATACAAACTGTCCATCGTGGTGGGCACCAATTTCCCCTGGGGCCAGGGGGCGGTGATCTGGTCCGACCTGGTGCGTGAACGCACCAATGGCCGCATCAACATCAAAGTCTATCCCGGCACGTCCCTGGTCCAGGGCGACCAGACGCGAGAATTCACCGCCATCCGCCAGGGCGTGATCGACATGGCCATCGGTTCGACCATCAACTGGTCCCCGCAGGTCAAGGAACTGAACATTTTTTCCCTGCCCTTCCTGATGCCCGACTATTCCGCCGTCGACGCCCTGACGCAGGGCAAGGTCGGCGAACAGCTGTTCGACATCCTGTCCAAAAAGGGCGTGGTGCCGCTGGCCTGGGGCGAAAACGGCTACCGCCAGCTGTCCAACTCCGCCCGCGAGGTCAAGAACCCCGAGGACGTCAAGGGCATGAAACTGCGCGTGGTCGGCTCGCCGCTGTACATCGACACGTTCACCGCCCTGGGCGCCAACCCGACCCAGATGAGCTGGGCCGACGCCCAGCCGGCACTGGCCAGCGGCGCCGTCGATGGCCAGGAAAACCCGCTGTCCATCTATGCTGGGGCGAAACTCTACGATGTCGGCCAGAAATTCCTGAGCCTGTGGAACTACGTGGCCGACCCGCTGATCTTCGTGGTCAACCGGGACGTCTGGAATTCCTGGGCACCGGCTGATCAGCAGATCGTGCGCGAGGCCGCCATCGAGGCTGGCCGCCAGGAAATCCTCATCGCCCGCAAAGGCGTGACCAGCACTGACGATTCCCTGCTCAAAGAAATCGAAAGCCACGGCGTGAAAGTCACGGTGCTCTCGCCCGAGCAGATCGGCGCATTCGCCAAGGCCACCCAGCCGGTGTTCGACAAGTGGGCCAAGCAGATCGGCCCGGACCTGGTGAAACAGGCACAGGCCGACATCGCCAAGCGCTGATCGGCCCGCGCTCGCACGCGGTCCCGGCACCGCGCGCGAGCACCTTCGCAGCGGCGTATGATGCCGGCATGCGCCCACCCTCCGGCATCCCATGGAAATCACCTTCGACGTCGCTGCCCTGCTGTTCTTCGTTGCATTGCTGGCAGGCGTCGTGGACGCCATCGCTGGCGGCGGCGGCCTGATCACCATCCCGGCGTTGCTGGCCGTGGGCCTGCCGCCCGGGGCCGCCATTGCCACCAACAAGCTCGGCGGCATCGCCGGGTCCACCGCCGCCACCCTGCATTTTCTGCGCATGCGCCAGATCGACCTGAAACGCAGCCGCTGGATGATGCTGAGCACATTCCTGGGGGCGCTGGCCGGCGGCATCGCCCTGACCCGCATCGACAGCGGCGTGTTGCGCCAGGTGATTCCCTTTCTGCTGATCGGCTTCGCCCTGTATTTTCTGCTGTCGCCCCGTGTCGGCGCCGAAGACCGCGTCCAGCGGATCACGCCCGCCCTGTACGGCGCCACCCTGGCGCCGCTGATCGGCTTCTACGATGGTTTCTTCGGCCCGGGCACAGGCACGTTCCTGGCGATTTCCTGCGTCACGATGCTGGGCTTCAACCTGGTCAAGGCCACCGCGCATGCCAAGCTGCTGAACCTGTGCAGCAACCTGGCCTCTGTCCTGTTTTTCGCGGCCAGCGGCCATATCGCCTGGGCCTTCGGCCTGCCCATGCTGGCGGGCCAGTGGATCGGCGGCACCCTCGGCGCGCGCCTGGCCGTCACGCGCGGCCACCAACTGATCCGCATCCTGATGGTGACCATGGCCGTGATCGTGTCGGTGAAGATGCTGCTGGAATAGGGCGCCGGCCCCAGGCTGTGCTGTGGCCACAGGCCAGCACGGTCATTGTCCGCGATGTAGCGATCCACCTTGTAGACGGTGGATCTTAAGGCCATGGTGTCCGATTATTTGAACGCCGTCTCGATGAAGCTGCGCAGTTTGCGGGAATGCAGGCGCTCGCTGGGCATTTCGCGCAGATGTTCCAGCGCCCGGATGCCGATCTGCAGGTGCTGGTTGACCTGGGTGCGGTAAAAGGCGGTGGCCATGCCCGGCAGTTTCAGTTCGCCATGCAACGGCTTGTCCGACACGCACAGTAACGTGCCGTAGGGCACACGAAACCGGAAGCCGTTGGCCGCGATGGTGGCCGATTCCATGTCCAGGGCGATGGCGCGCGACTGCGACAGGCGCTGCACGGGTTCCTGCTGGTCACGCAGTTCCCAGTTGCGGTTGTCGATGGTGGCCACCGTGCCGGTGCGCATGATCCGCTTCAGTTCCCAGCCCGACAGGCCGGACACATCGGCCACGGCCTGCTCCAGCGCGACCTGGACTTCGGCCAGCGGCGGCACCGGCACCCACAGGGGCAGATCGTCATCCAGCACGTGGTCCTGGCGCACATAGCCATGGGCCAGCACGTAGTCCCCCAGCCGCTGGGTGGTGCGCAGGCCGGCGCAATGGCCCAGCATCAGCCAGGCCGACGGCCGCAGCACGGCCACATGATCGGTGATGGTCTTGGCATTGGACGGCCCCACGCCGATGTTGATCAGCGTGATGCCAGTGTGGCCGGGCCGTTTCAGGTGGTAGGACGGCATCTGCGGCAGCGGCGCCGGCCCTGCGCGGACCTCGTCCAGCGTATCCCGCGTGACGATGCGATTGCCCGGTTCGACCAGTTCCGTGTAGCCCCCCGTGCCGGCGGCCAGGGTTTCGCGTGCCCACTGAACGAACCCGTCCACGTAGAACTGATAATTGGTGAACAGCACGAAATCCTGGAAATGCCCTGGCGCCGTGGCAGTGTAATGCTGCAGCCGATGCAGGGAATAATCGATGCGCGGCGCGGTGAAGGGCGCCAGGGGCCGGGCCTGGTTGGCGCGGCCACGCCAGGTGCCGTTGACGATGGCATCATCGGTCACCGCCAGATCGGGCACGTCGAAATGGTCGCGCAGCGTGTGGCCGGGGACCTCGGAATATTCGCCCTCGACGTACTCGCCCTCCGGAAAGGCGAAGTGCAAGGGGATGGGCAGGTCGGATTCGCCGATCTCCACCGGCACGCCATGGTTGCGCAACAGCAGGCGCACCTGTTCGCGCAGATAGTCGTGGAACAGGGCTGGCTGGGTGACCGTGGTCATGTAGACACCGGGCTCGACCAGGTGGCCGTAGGACAGGCGGCTGTCGATTTCCTGGTAGGAATGCACCCGGATGCGGATCGCCGGATAGCAGGCGCGCACCCGCTGGCCGGTTTCCAGGCCATGGGTGCAGTATTCGCGAAAGGCGTCGCGGATGAAGGCCGTGTTGCGCCGGTAGATTGCCAGCAGCTGGTCCACCGCCGCGTCAGCGTCCTCGTAGCTGGAGAACGGGATCAGCGGCGGCAGCCGGGTCGGGCGCGCGGTATCGATGAATTTTTCCATGCGCCCGATTATGGCAGGTCTTGATGAAGACGGGATGGCTCACCCACGTCGATGCACTTCCCGTCCCGCCGCGTAGGTGGCGGCGATGGCGCGATCATCGCCCAGCATCGCCAAGGCGAACAGCAATTCCTCCAGCGAGTCGGCCAGGGCGCTGCGGCGCTCGAGCAGCGGCGTCGCCTTGGGGTCCAGGACGATGAAGTCGGCCTCGGCGCCGGGCTCCAGCGTGCCGATCCGGCCGGTCAGGCCCAGGTGCTTGGCCGCGCCCTGCGTCGCCTGCCAGAACATGCGCCGCGCCGTCAGGTAATGGCCCGACAGACGCGCCACCTTGTGCGCTTCGTTCATCGTCAGCAGCATGGAAAAAGACGAGCCGCCGCCCACGTCGGTGGCCAGGGCCACCGGCATGCCGAAACTCTTGGCGGCCGCGAAATCGAACAGGCCGCTGCCAAGGAACTGGTTGGACGTGGGGCAGTGGGCGGCGACCGCGCCGGCATCGCGCATCCGGCGGCGGTCGTCGTCGTCCAGCCAGACGCAGTGTCCGTAGACGGAACGGGGCCGCAACAGGCCGTACTGGTCGTAGATGTCCAGGTAGCTGCGATAGCCTGGGAACAGGCTCATGACCCATTTCACCTCGTCGCGGTTCTCGGACACATGCGACTGGATGAAGACGTCCTGGTAGCGCCTGGCCAGTTCGCCGCACAAGCCGAGCTGCTCGGGCGTGGAGGTCGGCGCAAAGCGCGGCGTCAGGGCATA
>NZ_JAVERO010000095.1:0-8704 GCF_034007085.1 Castellaniella sp.
GGATGGTCTGCTCGACGGTCGGCTCGGGGATGTCGATTTTCTGGAAGCGCCGCGCCAGCGCATGATCCTTTTCGAAAATACCGCGATATTCGGTGTAGGTGGTCGCCCCGATGCACTTCAGGTAGCCGGAGGACAGCGCTGGTTTGAGCAGATTGGAAGCATCCAGCGTGCCCCCTGAGGCAGACCCCGCGCCGATCAGCGTGTGGATCTCATCGATGAACAGGACCGCATGACGATTGTCCTTGAGGGCCTTGAGCACCAGTTTCAGGCGCTGCTCGAAATCGCCCCGATACTTGGTGCCTGCCAGCAGCGCCCCCATGTCCAGCGCATAGACCTGGGTCTCGTGCAGGACTTCGGGCACGTCGCCCTGGGTGATGCGCCAGGCCAGTCCCTCGGCGATGGCCGTCTTGCCGACTCCGGCCTCGCCCACCAGCAGGGGATTGTTCTTGCGCCGGCGGCACAGCACCTGGATGACGCGCTCGACCTCGTCCTCGCGGCCGATCAATGGGTCGATGCGGCCCTTGAGGGCTTCGGCATTCAGATCAGTGGCGTAGGTCTCCAGGGGGGATTTCTGCTGTTCGGATTTCGGGTCGGCGGGGGGCGGTTCGAGGCGCGGATTTTCTGCCGCAGCAGGCTCGTCGGCGACCTTGGTGATGCCGTGGGACAGGTAATTGACCACATCCAGCCGGGACACGCCCTGCTGCACGAGAAAATACACCGCGTGCGAATCCTTTTCTCCGTACATGGCGACCAGCACATTGGCGCCGGTCACGGCATTCTTGCTGGAACCGTTGGAGGACACATGCATGATGGCGCGCTGGATCACGCGCTGGAACCCCAGGGTAGGCTGGGTATCGACCTCGCCTTCGCCTGGAAAGACCGGCGTGTTCTCGACGATGAACTTGCGCAGGTCCTGGCGCAGCAGTTCAATGTCCGCCGCGCAGGCGCGCAGGACTTCGACGGCCGAGGCATTGTCCAGCAGGGACAGCAGCAGATGCTCCACGGTAATGAATTCGTGTCGGGCGGCGCGGGCCTCGACGAACGCCATGTGCAGGCTGACTTCGAGCTCTTCGGAAATCACGCTTCCTCCATTGCATATCGGAGCGGATCAAGCAATCCGTTATGCCTATTCTATGACTAAAACAGCCCGCCGTTTGGCGCCAGGGGACTCGGGATCGTCCCTAGGGAAGCAGGACTGCCATCAAAAAAGCGGCACGGGCTCCATCAGGCATTGCAGGGGGTGCTGATCGGCATGGGCCAGGTGCAGCACGGCATCGACCCGGGTGGCGGCCACGTCGCGCGTGTAGATGCCGCATACCCCCCTGCCCTCGTGGTGGACCTGCAACATGATGCGCTCGGCTTCCGCGCCCCCCTTGTGGAAGACTTGCTGCAACACGCGCACCACGAAATCCATCGGCGTATAGTCATCGTTCAGCAGCACGACCTGATACATCGGCGGCGGCGCAAGGCGCACCGGCACGGCTTCACGCACCAATTGCTGCTGATTTTGAATGGCGGTCGGCATGCGGATCAGAACCTAGTGGTTTCCATAGTTGACTGAATGAGGCGGAATTCAGCATGATCTTCTGTGCGCCACAGGCCGCCCCACCAGGGACGCCCGGGGCCCGTTCAAACCCCACACTATAGTCGAGAGGCAGTTTGCATGTCGGAATCCATCGAAAACACCGGAGAGTCACAAAAGCTGACAGGAACGGTCAAGTGGTTCAATGATGCCAAGGGCTTTGGCTTCATTACCCCCGACAATGGGGGCGAAGACCTTTTTGCACATTTTTCATCCATCCAGATGAACGGCTTCAAGACCTTGAAAGAAGGGCAGAAGGTCGTTTTCGATATCGCGCAAGGTCCGAAAGGCAAACAAGCCCTGAACATCACCGCCGCCTGAACGAGGCCGGAATGTTCCCTTCCATTTTAACGCGATGCGGGGCCCTGGGCGGGCCCTGTTTTTTTGCCTTGACCAGGGGCGGCCCGCAAGCCACGAAACGGACACTTGCTGCGGCCATCCTGCTGCTGGCCGGGATGCTGTGGGGTGCCCTGGCGATGGCGCAACCCCCACTGCCCACCGTGACACTGCAGGTCGGCAAGCGCACCGTCCAGGCCGAATATGCGGCCACGCCCGACACACTGCGTGCGGGGCTGATGCACCGGACTGCGCTGGCGCCTGACGCCGGCATGCTGTTCGAACTGGGCAAGCCGGACATGCACTGCTTCTGGATGAAGAACACCCTCGTTGCCTTGTCCATCGCCTTCATCGACCTGGACGGACGCATCGTCGACATCCAGGACATGCAGCCCCACAGCCTGGATCCTCACTGCCCTGCCACACCCATCGTCCGGGCCCTGGAAATGAATCGGGGCTGGTTCGCCCACGCCGGCGTACGGGTGGGCGACCGGGTCACATTCCAGGCCCCCTGAGACACGCTGGACGCTGCGGGTTCACGACCCCTGCTCTGCAGGCACCGCCCGGTCCTTGCGAACGGCCATCACGGCCAGCGCGGCAAACGCCAGAACGAGCGGCACGAAAGACACCCAGAGCACCCGATCCCAGCCATAGGCGGACAGCAATCCGCCCGACGAGAACGAGCCGACCGCCATCAGGCCGAACACGATGAAGTCATTGAGCGACTGCACGCGGGTCTTTTCCTCGGGCCGGTGGCATTCGAGCACCAGGGCCGAAGCCCCCAGAAAACCGAAATTCCAGCCTACACCCAGCAGGATCAAGGTCGCCCAGAAATGGGGCACGTCCACGCCCCCCAGCCCGATCGCAGCCGACAGGCCGATCATCACCAGGCCCACGGTCACCACGCGGCCGGCGCCCCAGCGTGCGATCAGGCTGCCAGTGAAAAAACTGGGGCCATACATGGCAATCACATGCCACTGCAGCCCCCAATTGGCCAGTTCCTGGGAATGCCCGCACATATGCATCGCCAGCGGCGCAGCGGTCATCAGGAAATTCATCAACAAATAGGATACCGCCCCGCAGATGGCGGCAGCGATGAACTGGGGCTGGCGCACGATCCGCGCCAAAGGCCGCCCGCCTGCGATTTCCCCCGCCGTGGGCAGGGGCAGTCTCACCCCCAGCAGAATCCAGGCAGACAGCAGCGCCACGATGGCCTGCACCAGGAACGTGGCTGCGAAACGATGCGGTGGCCACAGGTCCATCGTGTAGGTGACCAGCTGCGGCCCCACGACGCCTGCGGCCACACCGCCCGCCATCACGAGCGAGAGCGCACGGGCGCGGCGCCCCGGTGCAACACCATCGGCCGCCGCAAAACGGAACGACAGCACCACGGCGGCATAGCCACCGCCAAAGAACGTCGCCAGGCAAAACAGCCAGAAATCGCTCAGCAGGACGGCGCACATCGCCAGCAGACCGGCCAGCACGCCGGCGCCGGTCCCCGCCAGGAACGCAGCCCGTCGACCGCGCCGCCGGGCAAAGGCACCAGCGGGCAGGATGCAGGCCGCCATCCCGACCACGAAGACCGAGATGGGCAGGGTCGCCAACATCGGCGAAGGTGCCAGATGATCGCCAACGATGGCGCCCGTGGCATAGACCACCACGGCATTCGCGCCCGCCAGCGCCTGTGCGACGGCAAGCCGCCAGATGTTTTCGTTCTGGACTTTTTCTGGCAGCAGGTCGGCGGCATCGTCCGCAAGCGCGGCGGAATGGTCATGCGTCATCTTTTTCCTCGATCGAAAAACGGCGGGCGCATCCCTGCGTCCGCCGTCTCCGGGAAGCGGTTCCCAGCCTGGATCCCGTCAGGCCGGGGCCCTGCTCAAATAGCGGCGTCTTTTCATGTCACGCCTTGCAAGGCGACCCGGTTCGACAGGCATGCAATAGTCCTCGGGGGCCATTGCATGGCCGGCATCAGCCAAGATTGGCTGCCGCAAAATCCCAATTCACCAGATTCCAGAAATGTTCAAGATATTTGGGACGGGCGTTGCGATAGTCGATGTAATAGGCGTGTTCCCAGACGTCACAGGTCAGCAGGGCCTTGTCATCCGTATTGACGATGGTGCCGGCGTTGCTGGTGTTGACGATATCCAGGGTGCCGTCGGTCTTCTTGACCAGCCAGGTCCAGCCGGAGCCGAAGTTGCCGGCAGCAGATTGGGTAAAGGCCGCCTTGAAGGCATCCACGCTGCCCCATTTGGCCTCGATGGCCTGACGCAGGGCGCCGGAAGGCTCGCCACCACCCTTAGGGGACAGGCTGTTCCAATAGAACGTGTGGTTCCAGACCTGAGCCGCATTGTTGAACACACCGCCGCTGGACTTGCGGATCACGTCTTCCAGGCTCAGGGAAGCCAGTTCAGTGCCTTCGATCGCCTTGTTCAGGTTCGTCACGTAGGCCTGATGGTGCTTGCCGTAGTGGTATTCCAGCGTTTCCTGAGAAATATGAGGGGCCAGTGCATCCATCGCATAGGGCAGCGGCGGCAGGGTAAAAGCCATGACAGTTCCTTCAAAGAAAATCAGCCCGGGTGACCTCGGCCTGAGCGCGGCCCTGGTCAAATTCGATCTCAATGGGCTCATGAACTTTCAAGTCTAACGCATTTTTGACGATTGTCCCGTCCGCCCGGCGGACCAGAGCATAGCCACGCCCCAGCACCCGATGCGGGTCCAACGCCCCCAGGGCGGCCATGACCGCATCCAGCCGCCGGTGATGGCGCTGCAGCAGCCCATCCAGCCCTGCGGACAAGCGCCCCAGCGCCACGGCAGGGCGCTGCCGGCGTTCCTGCAGCAGACGATCCAGGCCTGACTGCAGCCGCCGGGCAGCAAATTCCAGGCGCTGGCGCCGCAGTTGCAGGCGTTGAGCCGGAGACACAAGCTGGGCCCGGGCCCGGTCCAGCCGGATGGCGGCATGTTCCAGGCGCCGCTGCTGGCTTCGAATGAGCAGATCACGCGCCGCCCGCACACGGCCCAGCACCTGGGCACGATCCTCGCAGCACAGTTCGGCGGCGGCCGTCGGCGTGGGCGCGCGCAGGTCGGCCACGAAATCGGCGATGGTGAAATCCGTCTCGTGTCCCACGCCGCTGATGACCGGAATCGGACAGGCAGCGATGCTGCGCGCCAGGGTTTCGTCATTGAAACACCACAAGTCTTCCAGGCTGCCGCCCCCGCGCACCAGCAGCAGCGTATCGACTTCGGCCCGCGCGACAGCCCGATCCAGCGCGGCACACAGTTGCGACGCCGCCTCGCGCCCCTGGACCTGGGCCGGATAGACGATGACCCGCACATGCGGCGCCCGCCGCGCCATGACCGCAAGCACGTCGCGCAAGGCGGCGGCCGTCAGCGAGGTCACGACGCCTACCGCCCGGGGCAAAACCGGCAACGCACGCCGCCGCGCCGGATCGATCAAGCCTTCGGTGGTGAGCCGGTCGCGCAAACGCAAAAAGGCCTCGTGCAGATCGCCCCGGCCGGCCGGCCGCAGGGACTCGACCTGCACCTGATAGTCCCCCCGAGGCTCATACAGCGAGACCTGGACGCGAAATTCGTAGCGTCCGCCGACCTCGGGCACGAATCCCACGCCCTGGGCCCGCCCCCGGAACATGACTGCGCGCACGGCGGCGGCCTCGTCCTTGATGGAAAAATACCAATGCCCGGAAGCAGCCCGGGTGAAATTGGAAACCTCGCCCGCCACCCAGAGACGCGGCACGCCATCTTCCAGCAATTGCGCCACCCGGCGATTGAGCTGCGAAACGGTCAGGACTGCCTCGCCGGCCGGAAAACCGCTCTCTGCAAGCCTTGAAACAGAAAAACCCATTGAAACCTATCCACAGAAAGCCCTGACTTGTCAAACCCGCCTGTTTTCGGGCCTATCAGGGGGGCACATCAACATTCACATCAAAAACAGGATGCAAGCCATTGATTTTTAATGAATTTAAAATTCACCCCTTGGTGTGCAAAAAATAACCAGTCCAGTACAAAAGGCCATGGAATGCGTGCCTCCGGGCATTTGTACACAGAATTATCCACAGAAATTGTGGATACCATCTGGAAAGCCGCACCCAGACTTGCGCTCCGGCTTTAAAATGCCTCCACGCCGCGCCATCCGGGCGCGTCACCCCCCCCCGCGCGGCCTGCATGCCGCCCGGCCCCAAAAGGATCAGGACTGTGCTGGACACCATTCACGCGGCCGGCTGGCCGATTTGGCTGCTCATCGCCACTTCGGTCATCACGCTGGCGATCATCATAGAACGATTCCTGGCCCTGCGCGCCCGCCAGGTCATGCCGGCAGGCCTGCCCGAACAGGTGCTCGAACTGGTGCGCCGCCAGCAGGACGAGCCCGACGCCGTCCTGCGCCTGGCGCGCGGCAGCCCCATGGGCCGTATCCTTGCGGAAATCGCCGCCCACCGCCACCAGGACGATGCCTGGCGGCTGGCCGCCGTCGAAGCCGTCGGCCGTGACGTTTCCTGGCGCCTGAACCGCTACCTGCCCGCCCTGGCGACGATCTCTGTCATCGCCCCGCTGCTGGGCCTGTTCGGCACCGTCGTGGGCATGATCGAAATCTTCGGCGCCTACGACCCCGCCGGCGGCGACCCGGCCCAGCTGGCTCACGGCATCTCCATCGCGCTCTACAACACCGGATTCGGCATCCTGATCGCCATCCCGGCACTGGCTTTCCACCGTTACTTCCGCTCTCGTGTCGAATACTTTCTGCACACCATGGAGCGCGAGGCCGAAACCCTGAACCGCCTGATCAGCCGGCGCGCCGCAGCATGAATTTCCACCACCGCCGCGCCCATGACGAGCCCGAGATCAATCTGATCCCACTGATTGATGTGCTTCTGGTGATCCTGATCTTCCTGGCGGCCTCGACCTCCTTCACCCGCCACCGCCAACTGCCGGTCGCTCTGCCCCAGGCCCAGGCCCAGGCGCCAGACACGGCCCCCTACCTGGAACTGGCGATCAGCCGCGACGGCCTGTACGCGCTGGATGGTCACTACATCGACGCGACGGACGACTCCGCCTTGGCCGACGGCCTGCGGCAGGCGGCTGCCGGCAAGCCAGACATTGCCCTGCGCATCGACGCCGACGGCCAGGCGACACACGCCGCCGTCGTCCGGGCCCTGGAAGCCGCCCGCCTGGCGCACATCGGCAAAGTCCACTTCCTGACCCAGGCACGACCATGAGCACGCCGGCTCGCATCAGCCGCAGGCTCGAAGACTGCATGCTGGCGATCTGGGGCCGGCGCGGCGCCCTCAGCACACTGCTGCTGCCCCTGTCCTGGCTCTACCGCCTGCTATCGGAACAGCGCTTGCGCGCCCGGGCCCGCACCGCCTGGCGGGCCCCAGTCCCCGTCGCGGTCATCGGCAATATCCTGGTCGGCGGCACCGGCAAGACACCGGTCACGATCGCTGTCTGCCAGGCCCTGCAAGCCCGGGGCTGGCACCCCGGCATCATCAGCCGTGGCTATGGCGCCACCATTGGCCCTGAACCGCACCTGAGCCGCGATGGCGCCAGCGCCGTCCGCCTGGGCGACGAACCCGCGCTGATCCACGGGGCAACCGGCGCGCCCGTCGCCGCCCACCCCAACCGCGCCCGGGCAGCGGCCGCCCTGCTGGCGGCCCATCCGGACGTGGATGTCCTCATCGCCGACGACGGCCTGCAGCACACGGCGCTGGCCCGGGACCTGGAAATCATCGTCCAGGACAGCCGCGGCGTGGGCAACGGGCGCCTGCTGCCCGCCGGCCCACTGCGCGAACGCCCCACCCGGCTGGCCCAGGCCGATTGGCTGATCACCCACCTGTCAGCCAACGAATCCATGCCCCCCTTTCCTGCCGCAAGCCACGTCCCGGCAACCGCGCCGCACACCATCCGCATGCACCTGGAACCAGAATCCGCCTCGCACCTGTCCAGCGGCCGCTCCCTGCCCTGGGCCGCCTGGCGGGCGGAACACCACGCCACTCCCTGCAGCGCAGCAGCAGGCATCGGCCGGCCAGAACGCTTCTTTGCCATGCTGCGCGCCGCCGGCGTCCCCCTCTTGCACACGCTGCGCGTACCCGACCACCGGGCGATCCCTGCAGACGCACTGCATGACCTGCCGCCTCATCCGATCCTGATCACCCCCAAGGACGCCGTGAAATGCGCCCCGCCGCACGACCCCCGCCTGTGGTCCGTGCAAGCCGCCCCGGTCTTTTCCGATCCTGGCTGGCTGGACGCGCTCGACCAGGCATTGCGGACCGCAGCACACCGCCGGACCGGGGAGCCATGAGAACTCCCAGCCCATCCGCCAGGACAGCCGCCTGCCGCACGGGACGTCCGCCAGCAGTCGCACAAGCACCGCAGCAGGCATTACACTCTATGTTCCACCCCTTCCGGATACCCACGCCTCTCATGGAAACCCGTCTGCTGCAGATTCTCGTCTGCCCCATCTGCAAGAGCGCGCTGCGATACGACCGCGACCGCCAGGAACTGGTCTGCGCTGCCGACCGTCTGGCCTATCCCATCCGCGACGGCGTGCCCATCATGCTGCCTGCCGAAGCCCGTTCGCTGGACGAAACGCCGGTACCTGCAGCATGACACGCGCATGAGCTTCATCGTCGTGATCCCGGCGCGGGCCGCATCCACCCGCCTGCCAGGCAAGCCTTTGCTGGACCTGGGCGGCCTGCCGATGGTCGTGCGTACCGCGCAGCAGGCAGCACGCTCGACCGCTGCCCGCGTCCTGATCGCCACCGACCACGCCGATAT
>NZ_JAVERO010000096.1:0-8663 GCF_034007085.1 Castellaniella sp.
CCGGCTGCGTCAAGAACGACCAGGGTGACATCACCGAAGTCCACGCCGAATACCTGCCTGACACCCGCAGCGGCACACCAGGGGCGGATGCCGTCAAGGTCAAGGGCACCGTCACCTGGGTCAGCGCGTCCCATGCCATCGCGGCTGAAATCCGCCTGTATGACCGGCTGTTCACCGAACCGCATCCCGACAGCGGCAACCGCGACTTCCTGCAGGCCCTGAATCCCGACTCCTGCCGAATCGTGAATGCCTGGCTGGAACCCGGCACCCGCGCCGAGCCCGGCGCGACCTGGCAATTCGAGCGCCTGGGCTATTTCGTCGCCGATCGCGAGGACTCCACCCCCGAGCATCCGGTGATCAACCGCGCCGTCACGCTGCGCGACACCTGGGCCTGATCCATCATGCCCAAGACCGTTGCTGCCCTGGATTTCAAAAGCGCATCCCTGCACGTCCTGCGGGCTGTGCTGCATACGTCCGACACCGCCGCCCTGATCCAGGCACTGGACCGGCGCATGCAGGAAGCCGGTGCCTTCTACGAAGACGAACCCGTGGTGCTCGACGCCCAGGGCCTGGACCAGGCACCTGACTGGGAAAAACTGGCAGACGCCCTGCGCCGCCACCGGCTGCACCCGATCGGCGTGCGGGCATCGGAATCCCTGCTGGCCTCGGCCCACCAGGCCGGCCTGGCGCCCCTGGATCTCTCAGCCAGCCGCTCGACAGAAAGCCGGGAAGGCCGCGCTGCGCCGGCAGCCAGCACGCCCGAACCCGCCGCACCCGCTGACGACGGCAATGCCGCCACCGAAACCCTGGTGGTCCGCCATCCATTGCGCTCAGGCCAGCGCATCTACGCACGCGGGGGCGACCTGATCGTCATGGGGATGGTCAGCCAAGGCGCTGAAGTCATCGCCGACGGCCACATCCACGTCTATGGCCCGCTGCGCGGCAAGGCCATGGCCGGCGCACGGGGCAATCCGCACGCCATGATCCTGACCACCCAGCTCGATCCCGAACTGCTGGCCATCGCCGGGGTCTACCGGGTGGTCGAAACCCGCCTGCCCGACACCCTGCACAACCGTCCCGCCCAGGTCGGACTGGATGGTGACACGCTGCGCATCCGGGCACTGCAGGGCAGCCACTGACGAGACGCTCGGGACATGCCAGTGCCAAGCACGCCGGCCAGAGATCTCGTCACATCCGGACACGCCCGGTCGTCGGCCAACCAGCCCTCCCGGGGCATTTTGCTTTACGATGTCATGAATTTTTCGAACAGGGGAATACCATCACCATGGCGCGCATCGTTGTAGTCACCTCCGGCAAGGGGGGGGTGGGCAAGACCACCACCAGTGCGAGCTTCTCAGCCGGCCTGGCCATGCGTGGCCACAAGACGGTCGTCATCGACTTCGACGTCGGCCTGCGCAACCTGGATCTGATCATGGGCTGCGAACGCCGCGTCGTCTATGATTTCGTCAACGTCATCCAGGGCGAAGCCACGCTGAACCAGGCGCTGATCCGCGACAAACAGCTGGAAAACCTTTATATCCTGCCGGCGTCCCAGACGCGCGACAAGGATGCCCTGACGCGCGAAGGCGTGGAAAAGGTCCTGACCGACCTGGCCGCGATGGACTTCGAATACATCGTCTGCGATTCCCCTGCCGGGATCGAGACCGGCGCAGTGATGGCGTCCTATTTCGCCGACGATGCGCTGGTGGTCACCAATCCCGAAGTCTCCTCGGTGCGCGACTCCGACCGCATCCTGGGCATTCTGTCGGCCAAGTCCCGCCGCGCCGAACAGGGTGACGAGCCGATCAAGGAACACCTGCTGCTGACGCGCTACAACCCCAAACGCGTGGCCGATGGCGAAATGCTGTCCCTCAGCGACATCGAGGACATCCTGCGCATCCGCCTGATCGGCGTGATCCCGGAATCTGAAACCGTGCTGCAGGCGTCCAACCAGGGCATCCCGGCCATTCATATCCGCGACTCCGACGTGGCCCAGGCCTACCAGGACGTGGTGGCGCGCTATCTGGGCGAAGAAAAGCCCCTGCGCTTCGTGGACTATGAAAAACCAGGCCTGCTCAAGCGCCTGTTCGGGGGTAAATAAGCATGTCGTTCCTGGATTTCCTGCGCGGGCATAAAAAGACCTCGGCCAGCATCGCCAAGGATCGCCTGCAGCTCATTCTGATCAACGAGCGCGGCAGCGGTCGCAACGCGCCCGATTTCCTGCCGCAAATGCAGAAAGAACTGATCGCCGTAATCTCGAAATACGTCCAGATCAGCCCTGACGACATCAAGGTCAACCTGGACCGCCAGGATTCGCTGGAGGTCCTGGAAGTCAAGATCGAAATGCCGCAACCCGAAGCGCGCAATTGAACCCAGACACACGAGGGCCCTGCGGACCCTCGTGTGTCGCTGTCAAATCCAAGTGAGCGTCGCCCACACCACCAGCGGAATCGTGACCACCGACAGCACATTGCCCAGCAGCACCACGCTGGCCACGGTCCTGGGCTCCACACGATACTGCTCGCACAACAGATAGTTCAGCACGGCTGGCGGCAGCATGACCGACAGCGCGACCAGACGCGACCATTCGGGCGTCAGAGGCAGCAGCCAGAATACGATCGGCAGCGTCAGCGCACCCGCCAGCAGGTACAGCGCATTGATGCGCAACGCCAGCCCCAGCTGCTCGATCCGGTCCTGGGACAAACGCACCCCCAGCCCAAACAGCATCAAAGGAATGGCGATCTGCCCGGCCAGATCCAGCGTGGTCGTCACGAACGGCGGGATCCATTCCTGATGCGGCGCCAGGGCAACCCCCAGCAACGCCGCCCAGATGTTCGGATTGCGCAGCCACAGCCAGCGACTGCCCCCGCGCGACAGCAGAAACAGCCCCAGGGAAAAATGCAGCAGGTTCGACAGCACGAACAGCACGACGATGTCGCCCAGCAGGTCCTTGCCATAGGCCAGCATCATCAGCGGAATACCAATGTTGCCGGTGTTGCGGAACATCCCCGGCACCAGAAAGGCGGGGCGGGACACTCCGGGATCACGCACCAGCGCCAGCAACAACCCCGGCACCACGATGATCAGCACCCCGGCCACCACCAACGGCCAGCCACGGCCCAGATCGACGGGGTTGTCCAGCAGCGCGGAGCACACCAGCGCCGGGCAGAACACCATCACATTGGCATGGTTGATGAACGTCATGTCCGGCGTACGCGCCTGGCGGCGCCCAAAGGCAAAGCCCAGGGCCGCCACGGCAAAAACGGGCAGGACGATGTTCAGCAGGGTGAGCAGCATGGAAAGAAGACGGGCGTGAAAACGGCAGCCCAGAGTGTACAGCGCCCCACCCACGCAAACGGGGCGGGCCCCATATGAAGGCCCGCCCCGCTGATCGATCCAGACCGGCCGGAGGATTGCGCCGGTGCCTCAGTACCCCAGTGCGAAGTCCTCGGCAGGCAGGTCCATCAGTACATCGGGACCGGCCTTGATGGCGTCCACATGTGCGCGGGTGCGCGGCAGGATGCGTGCAAAATAGAAGCGCGCCGTGTGCAGCTTGGCCTGGTAGAAAGCCTTGTCGCCTTCGCCAGCGGCCAGTTTTTCGGCGGCGACACGCGCCATGTCGGCCCAGAAATAGGCCAGCGTCACGTAGCCCGAATACATCAGATAGTCTACGGATGCGGCGCCCACTGCTTCACGGTTGGTCATGGCCTTCATGCCGATCTTCAGGGTCAGGTCGCCCCATTCCTTGTTCAGCTCGGCCAAAGGCTTCACCAGTTCGGAAATCGCGCGATTGCCGCTGTTGGCCTTGCAGAACTTGTGCACGACCTTGGTGAAGATGCGCAGCGATTCGCCCTGGGTCATCAGGACCTTGCGGCCCAGCAGGTCCAGTGCCTGGACGCCGGTCGTGCCCTCGTACAGCATCGAGATGCGGCTGTCGCGCACATTCTGTTCCATGCCATGCTCGGAAATGTAGCCATGGCCGCCAAAGACCTGAACCCCAAGGTTGGCCGCCTCGAAGCCGGTCTCGGTCATGAAGGCCTTGGCGATCGGAGTCAGGAAGCCCAGCAGTTTGTCGGCCTGTTCACGCGCGCCCGCATCCTGGCTGCGCTGCATGATGTCCACCTGCTGCGCGGCGTAATACAGCAACGCGCGGTTGCCTTCGGCAAAAGCCTTGATCGTCAGCAGCATGCGGCGCACATCGGGATGCACGATGATCGGGTCGGCCGGCTGGTCGGGGAATTTCGGACCGCTCAGGGCCCGCATCTGCAGGCGCTCGCGAGCGTAGGTCGAGGCGCCCTGGAACGCCACTTCGGCATGCGCCAGGCCCTGGATGGCCGTGCCCAGACGCGCCGTGTTCATGAACGTGAACATGCAGTTCAGGCCCTTGTTGGCCGGTCCGATCAGGAAACCAGTGGCCCCATCGAAATTCATCACGCAAGTGGCATTGCCATGGATGCCCATCTTGTGCTCGATCGAACCGCAGGACACCCCGTTGCGCACGCCCTGGCCGCCTTGGCCATCGGGCAGGAATTTGGGCACGATGAACAGGGAAATACCCTTGGTGCCAGCCGGCGCATCCGGCAGGCGGGCCAGGACGATGTGCACGATGTTTTCCGCCATGTCATGCTCGCCGGCGGAAATGAAGATCTTGGTGCCGGTGATCTTGTAGCTGCCATCCGCCTGCGGCTCGGCCTTGGTGCGCAGCATGCCCAGATCCGTGCCGCAATGCGGTTCGGTCAGGCACATGGTCCCGGTCCACTGGCCAGACACCAGCGGCTCCAGATAGGTCTTCTGCTGTTCCGGCGTGCCGTGCGCCTGCAGGGTGTTCATGGCGCCATGCGACAGGCCGGGATACATGCCCCAGGCCCAGTTGGCCTCGCCCATCAGTTCACTGATGGCCATGCCCAGGGATTCGGGCAGGCCCTGGCCGCCGTGCGCCGTATCGTGCGACAGCGCCGGCCAGCCACCTTCGACGTACTGGGCGTAGGCTTCCTTGAAACCAGCCGGGGTCTTGACGCCTTCGGGTGACCAAACACAGCCCTCGCGGTCGCCGACCTGGTTCAGGGGCGCCAGCACTTCCTGGCAGAATTTCGCCCCCTCTTCCAGGATGGCATTGACCATGTCCGGCGTGGCTTCCTCGCAGCCCGGCAAGGACTGGTAATGAGCAGGATAGTTCAGGACTTCATCGCGCACGAAACGAATGTCGCGCAGGGGGGCTTTGTAATCAGGCATCTCCAGTCTCCAGGGGAAATTCAAGAAATGATCCGGGGACCTCTGTCTGGCTGGCCGCCCGGATGCGATTCTGTCGTTCAAGACATGCAGTCTTCAGTTCATGCAGTCTTAAATTCAAACGATTGTTTGAATTTAAGATCCAAGCCTGTTTGAAGTCAAGTCCGGGCGCTGTCCGAATGCCGCCCGCCAAGTCGCCCATGACGGCCTGCGCCGGCCCTTGAAGCGCAGCGCCACGCCCCATTCCGCCTGGCTTCCGGGGAAATTTCTTGCGCCTGGTCAACAGAACAGGGGATTCCTGCACCAGGCAGAGACAGACAAGCCCGAATCCTAAGATTCATCAAGGATACAAGGGAAAACCTTGATTAGTCTGGGGCCATCGGACACAAAGAAAACAATATGCCCAGCAACGTCTTCCCCCTGTTCATCCGCCTCGCAGGCAAACGCGTTCTGGTCGTCGGCGGCGGCGAAATCGCAGAACGCAAGATCCGCCTGCTCCTGCGATCCGGGGCCTGCATCACCGCCATCGCCCGCTCATTCACGCCCACGCTGGCACGCCTGGGCCTGGCTGGCGACATCACGCTGCTGCACGGCTCATTTGAATCCAGTCAACTGCAAGAGGTCTGGCTTGTCATTGCCGCCACCAATGACCCGACGGTCAACCAGGCCGTGGCACAGGCCTGTGCCGAACGCCATCTCTATGTGAATGTGGTCGACGATGCCCAGCTGTCCACGGCCCATATCCCGGCCATCGTTGACCGATCCCCATTGATGATCGGCATTTCCTCGTCCGGCAGCGCCCCCATGTTCGCCCGCGCAGTCCGGGAACGCATCGAAGCACTGACCGATCCGGCTCTGGGCCCGTTGACCCGGATGGCCCAGCAGCACAGGGCGGATATCGCGCACCGCTTCCCTGATCTGGCCAAACGCCGGGCGCTGTACGAAGCCTTGCTGCGCGGTCCGGTAATGCCCTTGCTGCATGCAGGCCGCAACAGCGATGCCGAACAGGCTTTCCTGGCCACCCTCGACCAGGGCAACCTGTCACAACGGGGGCAGGCATGCACGATCCTGGCCCCCGCCGACGACCCCGGCGAACTCACCCTGAACGGCCTGCGCGCCCTGAACCAGGCGGATACCGTCTACCACACATCCTGTTGCCATCCCGGCCTGCTCGAATTGGCGCGCCGGGACGCCACCCGGGTCGTCTTCCAGCTTTCCGAATCCACCACGCTGCCCGATGACGCCACCCTGCAATCCATGCTGGACGTCACTCGTCACGGCCAGAGCATCGTGACGCTGCTGCCTGCCGCCGCAGCCCACGGCAGCCACAGGCTGGCGGACTTCTTCATCCGCCACGGCATCGAACATTTCCAGCTTCCTCACGCGGCAGGCCGCCACACCCCGACCCCCAGGCCGCCCAGCCAACACGCCCCGGTCCATCCACCGGAGCAAGTCCGATTTCCTTCCACAGCAGTCACAGGAGAAGCCTGATGTACATGAAAAAGACTGGACGCTTCGTGCTTGCGGCCCTGGCCGCATTCGGCACGCTGGGCCTGGCCCAGGCAAAATCGGATCCCGCATCCGAATACCAGGGGGCGGCATCCGCCGTCGACCCGGCCAGCGCGACCGTGCATCGCACGGCCGGCGCCCCCGACCTCAGCGATGCCGAATTCACCCGCGCCAAGGAAATCTACTTCCAGCGCTGCGCTGGTTGTCATGGCGTGCTGCGCAAAGGCGCCACCGGCAAACCCCTGACGCCCGACATCACGCAGAAACGCGGTTCCGAATACCTGAAAACCTTCATCACCTATGGCTCTCCCCTCGGCATGCCGAACTGGGGCACCTCGGGCGAACTCCCGCCCGAGGACATCGACCTGATGGTGAAATACATCCAGCACACCCCGCCGGTTCCACCAGAGTGGGGCATGGCCGAAATGAAGAACAGCTGGAAAATCCTCGTCAAGCCCGAGGACCGTCCCAAGAAACAGATGAACAAGCTGAATCTCGGGAACCTGTTCTCCGTCACGCTGCGGGACGACGGCAAGATCGCCCTGATCGATGGCGACACCAAGGAAATCGTCAAGACCATTTCCACTGGCTACGCCGTGCACATCTCCCGCATGTCGGCCTCGGGCCGCTACCTGCTGGTCATCGGCCGGGACGCCAAGATCGACATGATCGACCTGTGGATGGAAGAACCCACCACGGTGGCCGAACTGAAGGTCGGGATCGAGGCCCGGTCGGTGGAAACATCGAAATTCAAGGGCTACGAAGACAAATACGTCATCGCCGGATCGTACTGGCCGCCCCAGTACACCATCATGGACGGCGAAACCCTGGAACCCAAGGAAATCATCTCCACCCGGGGCATGACGGTCGATACCCAGGAATATCACCCCGAACCCCGCGTCGCGGCCATCATCGCTTCGCACCAGCATCCTGAATTCATCATCAACGTCAAGGAAACGGGCTGGGTCCAGCTGTACAACTACAAGGACATCAAAAACCCGACGATCACTTCGATCGGCGCGGCGCCTTTCCTGCATGACGGCGGCTGGGACAGTTCGCACCGCTACTTCATCACGGCAGCGAACAACTCCAACAAGATCGCGGTGATCGATTCCAAGGAACGCAAGCTCGAAGCATTGATCGACGTCGGCAAGATCCCCCACCCGGGCCGGGGCGCCAACTTCGTCCACCCGAAATTCGGCCCGGTCTGGGCGACCAGCCACCTCGGCGACGAAACCATCTCCCTGATCGGTACCGATCCGAAAAAGCACCCCAAAAATGCCTGGAAGGTCGTCCAGACCCTTACCGGCCAGGGGGGCGGTTCGCTGTTCGTGAAGACACACCCCAAGTCGCAGCACCTGTATGTCGACACGACCTTCAACCCGGACCCGAAGATCAGTTCCACGATCGCCGCGTTCGACCTCAAGAATCTGGACAAGCCCTACACCGTGTTGCCGATCATCGAATGGGCCGGCATCAAGGACGGCTCGCTGCGGATCGTCCAGCCTGAATTCAACGAGGCCGGCAACGAGGTCTGGTTCTCGGTCTGGAACACGAAGGACAAGGAATCGGCCATCGTGATCGTGGATGACCGCACCTTGCAGCTCAAAAAGGTCATCAAGGATCCGCGCCTGATCACCCCCACGGGCAAATTCAATGTCAACAATACCCAGCACGACATCTATTGATCCCTGGGGCCATCCCCCCCGGCGCACACGCGCCCCGCGACAGCGGGCTGCGCGGGTGCGGGGGTGGTTCTGGGCAGTCGGCCTGGCCGCTGCCCTGATCGGCATCGCCGCCCCGCCAGGGGCGGCGGCTGCCACCGAATCCGGCCTGACAACCGAACAGATACAACGCATCTCGCACCTGCTGGTGCAGGATTGCGGTTCATGCCATGGTTTGCGCATGACCGGGGGGTTGGGCCC
>NZ_JAVERO010000004.1:0-48866 GCF_034007085.1 Castellaniella sp.
CGGCTTCCCAGGCGGGGGGCTCGACGGGGGTGGCGTCTGCCTTGGCCGCGGTTTCACTATGCAAAGGCGCGCTGGTCATGGGAGCCGTGCCGGGCTGGGCGACGGGAGGCGCCCCCATGATCACGGGCGGCACGCGGCCTTCCGGCAGCAGGGCCAGCATGCGCAGGCAGGCCATGATGAAACCGGCCTGCTCGTCCGGTGCCAGGGCGAGTTCCTGGCGACTGTGTACTGCCACGGCGTAGAACAGCTGCACGTCGTCGGGCGTCAGGGCGCCGGCCAGCGTCGTGATGTCTTCGGCCAGTGGATCGTCGGTCTGGGCATGTCCCAGTCGCTGGGCAATGGCCACCCGCGACAGCAGCACGGCCAGGTCGCCCAGCGCGGCCTGGAACGACAGGCCGCGTGCGGCCAGGTCGTCGGCCACGGCCAGGATGCCGGGGGTGTCGGCGGCGGCCAGCGCCCGCAGTAGATCCAGCAGATGACGCTGGTCCAGGGTGCCGAGCATTTCGCCGACGGCGGCAGCCGTCAGGTTGCCGGCCGAAAAGGAAATGGCCTGGTCCGTCAGGGACAGGGCATCGCGCATCGAACCGGCGGCGGCCTGGGCGATCAGGCGCAGCCCCTGGGGTTCTGCCGGCACGGATTCCTGGGCCAGGATGTCCTGCAGGTGGCCGACGATGGCGGGCACCGTCATTTGTTTCAGGTTGAATTGCAGGCAGCGCGACAGCACCGTGACCGGGATTTTCTGCGGATCAGTGGTCGCCAGGATGAACTTGACGTGCTCGGGCGGTTCTTCCAGGGTTTTCAGCATGGCGTTGAACGCATGCCCGGTCAGCATGTGGACTTCGTCGATCATGTAGACCTTGAAACGGCCCGACGATGGCGCGTAGACCGCCTGTTCCAGCAGCTGGGTCATTTCGTCGACCCCCCGGTTCGAGGCGGCGTCGAGTTCGATGTAGTCCACGTAGCGGCCCGCGTCGATTTCCGTGCAGGCCTGGCAATGGCCGCAGGGGGTGGCGGTGACACCCTGGGCGCAATTCAGGGATTTGGCCAGGATGCGCGACAGGGTGGTCTTGCCCACGCCGCGCGTGCCGGTGAACAGCCAGGCATGATGCAGCCGGCCGGACGACAGCGCGTGGGTCAGGGCCCGCACCACGTGATCCTGGCCGATCAGCGTATCGAATGAACGGGGGCGCCATTTGCGCGCCAAGACGAGATAGCTCATAGGCCGCCCTGGAGGGGGAAAAGGAAAGGCGAGCCTGACTTCGGCACTGGTTCCGCGCGGCTGTGGCTGCTTCGTTCCCGACCTGACCAGGTTCACCGCCGAACCATGCGAAGGGGCCCGCCCTGGGGATTTTAGCAGGGTTCGGCGACCTGTCGCGTCCCCGTCTTGCCGGCGCACGAAAGACCGCCGTACACTTGCGGCGAAATTTCACCCTTCCACCATTTCTTCCAGGGCGGCTTTCCCGCAGCCGTGCTCCCTTCATGAAAACTTCCTATTTCCCGCAGTGGCGTCGTGTCTCCGGCACCGCCGATGGCGCGGTCGTTCAGCCCGACGAAACCATGGCGTGGCCGCAAACCGTGGCCATGGGCGCCCAGCACGTGGTGGCCATGTTCGGTTCCACCATCCTGGCACCGCTCATCATGGGCTTCGATCCCAATATGGCCATCCTCATGTCAGGGGTGGGTACCCTGATCTTTTTCCTGTTCGTCGGGGGACGGGTGCCCAGCTACCTGGGCTCCAGTTTTGCTTTCATCGGCGGCGTGATCGCCGTCAGCGGCTATGCGGGCAGCGGGCCGAACCTGAACATGGGGGTGGCGCTGGGGGCCATCGTCGTCTGTGGGCTGATCTACACCGGCATCGGCTTGCTGACCATGCTGCTCAATGCCCGGCCAGGCGGCGGTGCGGACTGGATCGATCATTGGATGCCGCCGGTGGTCACCGGCGCCGTCGTGGCCGTGATCGGCCTGAACCTGGCACCCATTGCGGCCAAGGGCGCCATGGGCGGATCGCTGTTCGAGTCGGCCATGGCGCTGATGACGGTCCTGTGCGTCGGCGGTGTGGCGGTCTATACGCGCGGCCTGATGCAGCGCCTGTTGATCCTGGTGGGGCTGCTGGTGGCCTGCGTGTTTTATGTGATCCTGGCCAATGGCCTGGGGCTGGGCCAGCCGATCGATTTTTCCGCCATCGCCGCCGCCCCCTGGCTGGGACTGCCCAAGCTGACCGCGCCGGTCTTCGAAGCCCATGCCATCAGCGTGATTGCGCCGGTGGCCATCATTCTGGTGGCTGAAAACCTGGGCCACATCAAAGCGGTCAGCGCCATGACGGGCCAGAATCTGGACCGCTACCTGGGCCGCGCCTTTGTGGGCGATGGTGTGGCGACGATGGTGTCCGGTGCCCTGGGCGGCACGGGCGTGACCACGTATGCGGAAAACATCGGTGTGATGACCGCGACCAAAATCTATTCCACCCTGGTATTCGTGGTGGCGGCACTGGTCGCCCTGATGCTGGGCTTCTCGCCCAAGTTCGGGGCGGTCATCCAGGCCATCCCCGGCCCTGTGCTGGGGGGCATGTCGGTCGTGGTGTTCGGCATGATCACCATCGCCGGTGCCCGCATCTGGGTGGTCAACCAGGTCGATTTCAGCGACAACCGCAATCTGATCGTCGCCGCCGTGACACTGATCCTGGGCGCGGGCAATTTTTCCATTGCCATCGGCAGTTTCAAGCTCGACGGTATCGGCACGGCGACGTTTGGCGCCATCCTGCTGCATGCGCTGCTGCGCGGGCGCAAGAAATCGCTGGCTGCGATCTGAACGCAGGACCGGGCTGCACCGGAGATCCCGGTGCAGCCTCGGCATTCCGAGGCCATTGCGGGGCTTGCTTTTTTCCCTTGGATTGACCACAATAACTCAACACACCCCGGTTCCGGCCGGGGTTTTTCACGGGCGAGCCGGCAGGCCACCTGGTCGGGATGCGGGGGGTACCAACCGCCACCATCCTGGATAAGCCCGGATCGGGCGCAGATGCCAGGCAGCCCCCAGCGGGCCGGAACCACCACACTTCGCCCCCTCTCTTTCGTTGTCAGGCGCCCCGCGCATGGGGCGTCTTTTACTTTGAGTCAGAACCATGTCTGCGATCCCTTTGACAGCTCGCGGGGCAGAACGCTTACGGGCCGAATTGCACCGCCTGAAAACCGTTGACCGCCCCGAGGTCATCAACGCCATCGCCGAGGCGCGAGCCCAGGGCGACCTGTCCGAAAATGCCGAATACGATGCCGCGCGCGAACGCCAGGGCTTCATCGAAGGCCGCATCCAGGAACTGGAAGGCACCTTGTCCAATGCCCAGATCATCAATCCAGCCGATCTGGACGTCAACGGCCAGGCCGTTTTTGGTGCCACGGTACAGATCGAAGATCTGGAATCGGGAGAACGCCTGACCTATCAGATCGTCGGCGACCTCGAAGCCGATATTCGCGCCAATATGATTTCCGTATCCAGCCCGGTGGCCCGGGCGCTGATCGGCAAGAGCGAAGGCGATGTGGTCGAAGTCCGCGCCCCGGCCGGTGTGCGCGAATACGAAGTCTGCTCAGTCAGCTACGAATGACGCTGGCGGTGGCCAGTGCGCCGGGCAGGTGTGCCCCCCGTGATGGGCGCGCGGCGGTGACTGGCCAGGCGGATTGTTCAGAACATTACCGGCTTGTGCGTCCGCGCCGGGCCCCGGCACGCAGGGACAGCGCGCTGCCGCCGCTGCGGCGCGGGATGCCATGGACTGGGCGAGGGCGCTTGCCGGCAGAGCGGTCTTCGGTCGTGCGTGGCCTGCGATCGGCTGCGGCGACCGGTTTTTTTGCGGTGTCGCTGCGGCCCGTGCCCGCCGGGCGATCGGCACGCGCTTGCGCCGCCTGTTTCTTGGGCACATAGGGTTCGGATTTCCGGCGCACGGCCCGGGTGGTGTTTTCTGCCGCCTGGGCTGCTTGTTGCGCAAGCGGATCGGGTCGGTAGATAATCAGCGTTTTGCCGAGATGATGCACTGCGGCGCAGGATAGCGTTTCGCAGATTTCCGTCAGCATCGCATCGCGCTCGTCGCGCTCGGCGCCGGCGACACGGATCTTGATCAGTTCATGGGCCGCCAGGGTGCGGTCGATTTCTTCCAGCACAGCGGCCGTCAGGCCACGGTCGCCGATCAGGACGACGGGATGCAGGGGATGAGCGGCGGCGCGCAAAGCGCTGCGCTGCTGAGAGGTCAGTTCGAGTTTCGGCATACTGGAATTGTACGAGAATGGCCAAGAAAAAATTCTCCAAAGCCTGGGTTCAACGGCATATTCACGATCCTTACGTGAAAATGGCGCAACAGAAGGGCTACCGCGCCCGCGCCGCTTTCAAGCTGACCGAGATCCTGGACACAGAAAAACTGCTGCGGCGCGGTGATGTGGTCGTGGATCTGGGCGCGGCCCCGGGCAGCTGGTCGCAGGTCGTGCGCGAACGCCTGCTGGCTTCGGGCGGAGCAATCGATGGCCGCGTGCTGGCGCTGGATCTGCTGCCCATGGAACCCATCGCCGGGGTCGAATTCATCCAGGGCGATTTTCGCGAGGACGCCGTGCTGGCGCAGTTGCGCGAACGCCTGGCGGGGCAGCCGGTGGACCTTGTGATTTCCGACATGGCCCCCAATCTATCCGGTGTGGCCTCGGCCGATTCGGCCCGCATTGCCCATGTCTGCGAACTGGCGCTGGAATTCGCCTGCGATCACCTCAAGCCGGACGGCGCGCTGATCGTCAAGGCCTTTCATGGCAGCGGGTTCTCGCAGATCGTACAGCTGTTCAAGCAGCATTTCGTCCGGGTGGTCGAACGCAAGCCCAAGGCCTCGCGGGATGAATCTTCCGAGACATTCCTGGTGGGCCGCCGCCTGAAAAAACCGCCGGCCACCCAGGACCTGGATGGCGCGACGGACGCTGCGTCCGCGCAGCGGATTCAGGTAGAATGAAACATTGACGTATCTGTCAGCTTGTTGTAATTGCGGGTCGCCGGGCGCGATGTGCAGTGGGCGGGCTGGCAGCGGTACCTACCCAGGAGGTTGGCTTTGAACAACTCGTTTTCCAAGGTTGCGGTCTGGCTGGTGATCGCGCTCGTGCTTTTCACGGTGTTCAAGCAGTTCGACGGACACCCGGTCACGAGCGGGGATTCGGTCAGTTACACGCAATTCATGAACGACGCGCGTGCCGGCCGCATCAACAAGGTCGACATCCAGGGCGACACGATCTACGTGACCCCGGAATCCGGTCGTTCCTACAGCCTGACCTCGCCGGGTGATCTGTGGATGGTGCCCGAACTGGTCAAGAATGGCGTCCAGGTCTCTGGCAAGGCCCGCGAAGAACCTTCTTTCCTGACCAGCCTGTTCATTTCCTGGTTCCCGATGCTGCTGCTGATCGGGGTGTGGATCTTTTTCATGCGCCAGATGCAGGGCGGCGGCAAGGGCGGGGCGTTCAGCTTTGGCAAGTCGCGCGCGCGCATGCTGGACGAAAACAGCAACAACGTCACTTTTGCGGACGTCGCCGGCTGCGACGAGGCCAAGGAAGACGTCCAGGAACTGGTCGACTTTCTGCGGGATCCCACCAAATTCCAGCGTCTGGGCGGGCGGATTCCGCGCGGTGTGCTGATGGTCGGCCCCCCGGGCACGGGCAAGACCTTGCTTGCCAAGGCCATTGCCGGCGAGGCCAAGGTTCCGTTTTTCACCATTTCGGGGTCGGATTTCGTCGAAATGTTCGTTGGCGTGGGCGCGGCCCGTGTGCGCGACATGTTCGAAAACGCCAAAAAGCAGTCGCCCTGCATCATCTTCATCGACGAAATCGATGCGGTGGGGCGCCAGCGCGGCGCCGGCCTGGGCGGGGGCAATGACGAACGCGAACAGACCCTGAACCAGCTGCTGGTCGAAATGGACGGTTTCGAGACCGGGCAGGGCGTGCTGGTGATCGCTGCCACCAACCGGCCCGATGTGCTGGATCCGGCGCTGCTGCGTCCGGGCCGCTTCGACCGCCAGGTGGTCGTGTCTCTGCCCGACATCCGTGGCCGCGAGCAGATCCTGAAAGTCCACATGCGCAAGGTTCCCATTGCCCAGAATGTCGATCCGAACGTGCTGGCGCGTGGCACGCCGGGTTTTTCCGGCGCGGACCTGGCCAACCTGATCAACGAGGCTGCGCTGTTCGCTGCGCGCCGTAATGGCCGCACGGTGGACATGGCCGACCTGGAAAAGGCCAAGGACAAGATCATCATGGGCGCGGAACGCCGTTCGCTGATCATGCCCGAAGAAGAACGCCGCAACACGGCCTACCATGAATCCGGGCACGCGCTGGTGGCGCGCCTGCTGCCCAAGACCGACCCGGTACACAAGGTCACCATCATCCCGCGCGGCCGCGCACTGGGCGTGACCATGCAGCTGCCCGAAGGTGACCGCTACAGCATGGATAAAGAACGCCTGCTGAACACCATCGCGGTGCTGTTCGGCGGGCGCATCGCCGAAGAAGTCTTCATGGGCCAGATGACGACGGGCGCATCCAACGATTTCGAACGCGCCACGGCCATTGCCCGCGACATCGTCACGCGCTATGGCATGACCGATTCGCTGGGGCCCGTGGTCTACGCCGAAAACGAAGGCGAGGTCTTCCTGGGCCGCAGCGTGACCAAGACCACGCATGTGTCCGAGGCCACCATGCAAAAAGTCGATGCCGAAATCCGCAGCATCATCGACGAGCAGTACGGCGTGGCGCGCAGGCTGATCGAATCCAATCAGGACAAGATGCACGCCATGGCCCAGGCCCTGCTCGAATGGGAAACCATCGATGCCGAGCAGATCGACGACATCATGGCCGGCCGTCCGCCGCGCGCGCCACAGCCGCCGTCCTCGGGGGGCGACACGCCGCAGACGCCGTCGGCTGGACAGCCCGCTGCCAGCAGCGACAAGGGTCCCGCCGCGACGCCGGTCTGACCCGACCACGGCTTCTTATGCCTGACTTTCTTCAGTGCGGGCGGTTCCGCTTGTCCCTGGCACGCCCCTTGGTCATGGGGATCGTGAACGTCACGCCGGATTCCTTTTCCGACGGCAACGCCCACTTCCAGGCCGACGAGGCCGTCGCTCATGCGCGTTTGTTGATCGACGAAGGCGCGGACCTGCTCGACATCGGCGGCGAATCCACCCGGCCTGGTGCCCAGGCCGTTCCCGTGGCCGAGGAATTGCGCCGTATCCTGCCGGTGATCGAGGCCCTGCGGGATTGTGGTGTCCCCTTGTCCGTGGATACCTGCAAGCCGTCCGTGATGCGGGCGGTCCTGGATGCGGGCGTCGACATGATCAATGATATCGGCGGCTTTTCAGCGCCGGGTGCGATCCAGGCCGTGGCCGATGCAGATTGCGCCTTGTGCCTGATGCACATGCGTGGCGAACCACGCACCATGCAGGATGCGCCGGTCTATCAGGATGTGGTCGCGGAAATCCATGACTACCTGGATCGGGGCGCGCGGCGCCTGCGCCAGGCAGGGGTCGCCGCCGATCGCATCGTGCTTGATCCCGGATTTGGATTTGGCAAGACCGCAGCGCACAATTACACCCTGCTGCGGCAGTTGCCGCAGGTGGTCGGACAGGAATATCCCAGCTTGCTGGGCCTGTCGCGCAAGTCCATGATTGGCGCGGTCACGGGGCGTCCCGCGTCCCGGCGTCTGGGCGGCAGCGTGGCAGCCGCGCTGGCGGGGGCGATACGGGGCGCGCATATCCTGCGTGTCCATGATGTGGCCGATACCGTAGATGCCCTGCGGGTGTGGGCGGCCGTCGAACAAGGAGTCCGTGCATGAGCGCACGTCAATATTTCGGGACCGACGGGGTGCGCGGCATCGTCGGCGGGGATCGGATCAATGCGGAATTCGCCCTGCGGCTGGGTTATGCAGCAGGCCGCGTGCTGGCGAGCGGCGCGGTGTCTTCCGGGCGGCCGACCGTGGTCATTGGCAAGGACACCCGCATTTCCGGCTATATGCTGGAATCCGCGCTCGAGGCCGGGCTGTCGGCTGCCGGGGTGGACGTGATGCTGGCGGGGCCGATCCCGACGCCGGCGGTGGCCTATCTGACACGCGCTTGGCGCCTGGCGGCCGGAATCGTGATCAGCGCGTCGCATAACCCGCACTACGACAACGGCATCAAATTCTTTTCCGGGGCTGGCACCAAACTGCCCGACGAGACCGAGGCCGCCATCGAGGCCCTGCTGGACGAACCGCTGGGCTGTGCCGATTCGGCCGGCCTGGGCCGTGCGCGGCGCATCGATGATGCCGCCGGCCGCTATATCGAATTCTGCAAGAGCACCTTTCCCAATGAACTGGACCTGCAGGGCCTGAAGATCGTGGTGGATGCGGCCAACGGTGCCGCCTACCACATCGCGCCGCACGTGTTCCGCGAACTGGGCGCCGAAGTTTCGGCGATCGGCTGCGAACCCGATGGCTTCAACATCAACGAAAAGGTCGGCGCCACCCACCCCGAGACCTTGGTGGCCGCCGTGGCGGCCCAAGGCGCAGACCTGGGGATCGCCCTGGATGGCGATGCCGATCGCCTGCAGATGGTGGACTCATCCGGTCGCCTGTTCAACGGCGACGAACTGCTCTATGCCATTGTCCAGGACCGCGCCCGCACGCAGCCCATCCAGGGGGTGGTCGGCACATTGATGACGAATTTCGGGTTCGAGCGCCGCATGCGCGAACTGGGCATCCCGTTCGAGCGCGCCCAGGTCGGCGATCGCTACGTGCTGGAAGTCCTGCACCGGCATGGCTGGCTGTATGGCGGCGAAAGTTCCGGTCACCTGCTGTGTCTGGACCGCCACACCACGGGCGATGGCATTGTGGCGGCCCTGCAGGTGCTGGCCGCCATGCGGCATGCAGGGGCATCCCTGGCGGAGCTGGTGGCGGATCTGTCCATGTATACCCAGAAAATGGTGAACGTGCCGTTGGCGCCCGGGCTGGACTGGCAGGCGCATGCCGGCCTGCAACAAGCTGCGGACGCGGTGCGCGCCCTGCTGGGGGACCGGGGTCGGGTGCTGATCCGGGCTTCGGGGACCGAACCGAAACTGCGTCTCATGGTCGAAGCCGACGACGAAGCCCTGGCCGAGGATGGCGTGCGCCGGCTTCTGGCGGTCAATCTGACTTGAACGCCGCTGTCACATGATTCACACAGAGCATCGGCAGAATATCCCCGATATCGTCATTTTCGGGAACTCACCATGCTCGCTCTCGTCCCTTCCCTGTCTGCGGAATCGATGAAACGCATAGATTGGCCCGGGGCTGAAGTCGGCGGACTGGCGCTGACGGTCGCGCATGCCCAGGCCGACCTGGAAGCCTTGCAACGCCTGCGCTTCCGCGTGTTCACGGAAGACATGGGGGCGGTATTCCCCCATGCGGTGGGCGATCGGGACGTGGATCGTTTCGACCCCTGGTGCGTGCATTTCATGGTGCGTGAAACGGGCACCGGGCGGGTGGTGGGCACCTATCGTCTGCTCACGCCCGAAGCGGCGCGCCAGGCGGGCGGCTACTATTCCGAATCAGAATTCGATCTGGCGCCATTGGCGGCCCTGCGCCCGCAGCTGGTCGAGGTCGGCCGTTCCTGCATCGATACGGAATTTCGCCATGGCACGGCCATCATGCTGCTGTGGTCGGGGCTGGCCCAGGTCATGAAACAGGGGGGCTACCGCTATATGCTGGGCTGCGCCAGCGTCAGCCTGCGCGATGGAGGAGCCACGGCATCGGAAGTCTGGCGTCGGGCGCGGGCCTTGATGGCACGCAACCCGCACGGGCCGCAGGTCCAGCCTTTGCACCCCTATCCGGTGGACCGCCTGGACAGTACCTTGCCCGCCCGGGTACCGCCGCTGATCAAGGGGTATCTGGCGCTGGGGGCGACGATCTGTGGCGCACCGGCCTGGGACCCCGATTTTCACACGGCCGATTTTCCGATCCTGCTGGATCTGGAACAGCTGGATGCCCGTTACCGGCGCCATTTCGGCATCGACTGATCTGCCGCGCACGGGTCGCTGCTGATGCCATCGTGTTCCGTCGGCCAGACGGCGGCTTGCGGATGGGTCAATGCTCGATGATTTCCAGCGAGAAGCCGGCCTTGCGCCAGATCGAGGCTTCTTTTTTCAGCTGAAAGCCGCTGAGAGGGCGGGCGGCGAGCCATTCTGACTGGACCTGCAGGCCGACGTGCTGCGCCTGGACCTGCAGGCGCAGGGGCAGGGTATCCAGCGGTTCACGGCGCCGCATCAGCAGGACGGCCAGGCGCAGGCAGCACAGGGCCAGCCAGCGGGCGCGGTCGGGGGCGTAGTCGCGCACCTTGGCCAGCCGTCCCTGGTGGCCCAGGGCCAGGAACGCCAGCAGTTGCTGGTCATCGCGCGAAAAACCGGGCATGTCGGCATGCCCCAGAATGTAGGCGCTGTGCTTGTGGTAGTCGCTGCGGGCGATGGCCAGGCCGATCTCGTGCAGATCGGCGGTCCAGCCCAATGCGCGGCGCAGTTCGTCCGTCTCGGGGCTGGGTTCCAGGCCGATCTGGTCGAACAGTTGCAGCGCCAGGCGGCGGACGGCGCCGGCCTGGGTCGTGTCGAGCTGATAGCGGCTGCGCATCTGGCGCACGGTCTCGTCGCGCCGGTCCTGCTGCAAGTCCCGGCCCAGCAGATCGTGCAGCACGCCGACGCGCAGGGCGCCATCCCCGGCCCGCATCCGGCTGATGCCCAGTTCCTGGAAGGCCGCGATCATGATGGCCAGGCCGCCGGGCAGTACCGGCACGCGTTCTGCTTTCAGGCCCGCCCAGTCCTGCAGGCGGACCTGGCCGGCGTGCACCAGGGCATCGCGCAGCCGTTCCATGCCGTCGAGCGTGATGTCGCGGGGGCTGAAACCGTTTTCGGTCAGGACGGCCAGCAGGCCCTTGGCGGTGCCGGATGACCCGTAGGCTTCCTGCCAGCCCGTGCGGCGGTAGCGGCTGGCGATGGATTCGAGGGCGCCGCGCGCGGCCAGCACCGCCTGCCGCATGCGGGCGCCGGTGATGCGGCCCTGGGGAAAGAACTGGCGCGTCCAGGTGGTGCAGCCCAGTTCCAGCGAAGCCAGTTCCAGGGGTTGGTCGCCCTGGCCGATGATGAATTCGGTGGAACCGCCGCCGATGTCGATCACCAGCCTGTGCTGGTCCGATGGCGGCAGGTCCTGGATGACGCCCAGGTAGATCAGGCGGGCTTCTTCCTGGCCGGAGATGATTTCAATGGGGAATCCCAGGGCGCGTTCGGCGGCGGGCAGGATTTCGGCCGCATTGCGCGCCACCCGGAATGTGTTGGTGGCCACGGCGCGGACGTTGGCAGGCGGAAAGCCGCGCAGCCGTTCGCCAAAACGCCGCAGTGCCGCCAGGGCCTGTTCTACGGTGGCGGCATTGATGCGCTGGTGTTCGTCCAGGCCGTTGGCCAGGGCAACCAGTTCGCGCAGTTTGTCCTCGGCGTAGATCTGGACGGTGCCCCCTTGGCGCACGACGCGTCCGATGGACAGCCGGAAAGTGTTTGAGCCCAGGTCGATCGAGGCGAGCCGGTTGTCCATGGCTAGGGATCTGTCCTTACCAGAAAATGTCACACTGTGCGATTATAGTGGTCGATCCATGACAGATTTGTGAGGCGTGCATGCAGGCTGGCGAAGGCATGCCGGTTCTCCTGAACCGGGAATTGTCGGTGTTGAAATTCAACGAACGGGTTCTTTCCATGGCCGAGCGCATGGATGTGCCGGTGCTGGAACGCCTGCGCTACCTGTGTATCGTCGGTTCGAACCTGGACGAGTTCTTTGAAATCCGCATGGCCAGCCTCAAGGAACAGCAACGCCAGACCCCCGAACTCAGGGGCGTGGACGGCATGACGCCCGACGAGGCCTTCGACCGGGTGCAACGGGCCGCGCACGCGCTGGTGGATCGCCAGAACCGCCTGCTGACTGGCGAGGTCATGCCCAAGCTGATGGAACACGGGGTGGGCCTGATCTATTCGACCGGCTGGACCGATCTGCAGCGGGAATGGGCCCATGGCATTTTCCGCCGTGACGTGATGCCGCTGCTGACCCCGATCGGTCTGGATCCCGCGCATCCTTTCCCGCGGGTCTACAACAAGAGCCTGAATTTCATCATCGCCCTCAGCGGCGAGGACGCCTTTGGCCGCGAGGGCCACATTGCCATCGTCCAGGCGCCGCGCGCGCTGCCTCGCATGATCAAGGTGCCCGCCGAGATCGCCGGCATTCCGGACGGGTTCATGCTGCTCACCACCTTGATCAACGCCTTTGTCGGTGAACTGTTTCCGGGGATGAACGTCCAGGGCTGCTACCAGTGGCGGGTGACGCGCAACAGCGATCTGTTCGTCGACGAAGAGGAAATCACCAACTTGCGCCAGGCGCTCCAGGGCGAACTGTCGCAGCGCAATTTTGGCGCGTCGGTGCGCCTGGAAATTGCGCACGCCATGCCGCCTGATCTGGAATTGTTCCTGCAGCGCGAATTCAGTCTCGGGGCGGCCGACACCTATCGCGTCAACGGTCCGGTCAACCTGGGGCGGCTGATGCAGCTGTGCAATCAGGTCAATCGGCCCGATCTGGAATATCCGGCCTTCCGGCCGCGCATGCCGGCGCCGTTTGACAGCGGCCTGGAACGGCCCGATGAACTGTTCGCCGCCATCGCGGCGCGCGACCATCTGCTGCATCATCCCTATCAGTCCTTTCAGCCCGTGCTGATGTTTCTGCGCAGCGCGGCGCTGGACCCCCAGGTCGTGGCCATCAAGCAGACCATCTATCGCACCGGCGAGGACTCTGAACTGATGGGTTTGCTGCTGTCGGCTGCGCGGGCGGGCAAAGAGGTCACGGTGGTCGTCGAACTGATGGCGCGTTTCGACGAACAGACCAACATCAACTGGGCGGCACGCCTGGAAGAGGTCGGCGCCCATGTCAGCTATGGGGTCGTGGGGCACAAAACCCACGCCAAGATGGCCCTGGTGCTGCGCCGCGAGGATGGCCGCATCCGCCGCTACGGCCATCTGGGCACGGGCAACTACCATCCGCGCACGGCACGGCTGTATACGGACTTTGGCCTGCTGACGGCCAACCAGGGGATCTGCGAGGACATGGACCAGGTGTTCTCCCTGCTGACCGGCCTGGGCGCGCGCCGCGAACTGAAACTGTTGTTGCAGTCGCCCTTTACCCTGCACGAGACCGTGCTGAACCTGATCCGTTCCGAGGCCGAATTCGCGCGTGCGGGCAAACGGGCGCGCATCCGCGCCAAGATGAATTCCCTGCTCGAACCCGAGGTGATCCGTGCTCTGTACGAGGCCAGCCAGGCGGGGGTGCGCATCGACCTGATCGTGCGCGGTGCCTGCGCCTTGCAGGCCGGGGTGCCGGGGCTGTCGGAACGCATCCGGGTGCGTTCCGTGATCGGCCGCTTCCTGGAACATTCACGGGTGTTCTATTTTTACCAGGATGGCGCCGAGCCGCTGTACCTGTCCTCGGCCGACTGGATGGATCGCAATTTCCTGCGCCGGGTGGAACTGGCTTTTCCGGTGCTCGACAAGACCCTGCGGCGCCGGGTCATCGACGAGGCCTTCACGTTCGCCTGGCGGGACAACCAGCTGGCCTGGGCCGCCCAGCCCGACGGCCGCTACCTGCGCGTGCGCAACCGCCGCGCGCCGTTCAACCTGCACCAGCACCTGATGGCGAGGCTCGGGTGAGATCGGCACGCGGGCCGCTTGTCATGAAACTGTCACTTCCGCTCTTTACCATGTCGTCCTGACGGTCCAGGGCCTGCCCGAAACCGCCGACCATTGGAAACCACAAAGGGTTCAAGACATGTTCAAACGAATTTTGACGCAATGCGCCGCCGGCCTGACGATGATGGCTGCTGCGGGCGTCGCGGCGCACGCCGCCGACCTGACGGGCGCGGGTGCTTCCTTCCCCTATCCGATCTATGCCAAATGGGCCGCCAAATACCAGGAAGTCACGGGCCATCGCATCAACTACCAATCCATCGGATCGGGCGGCGGCCAGCAGCAGATCATTGCCAAGACGGTCGATTTCGGTGCCTCGGATGACCCGATGAAGCCGGACGATCTGGCCAAGCATGGCCTGGTGCAGTTCCCCGCCGTCATCGGCGGTACCGTGCCGGTCGTCAACATCGAAGGCATCAAAGAAGGCCAGCTCAAGCTGACCGGCCCGGTGCTGGCGGACATTTTCCTGGGCAAGATCCAGAAATGGAATGACCCGGCCATCGCCGACCTGAACAAGGATCTGAATCTGCCGGCCAAGAGCATCGTCGTGGTGCATCGTTCGGACGGTTCGGGCACGACTTTCGGCTGGACCAACTACCTGTCCCAAGTGTCTCCCGCCTGGAAGGATCAGGTCGGCCAGGGCAAGGCGGTCAAATGGCCCACCGGCCAGGGCGGCAAGGGCAACGAGGGCGTGGCCGCTTACGTGCGCCAGTTGGCCAATTCGATCGGTTATGTGGAATACGCCTACGCCCATCAGAACGGCCTGGCCTGGGCGCAATTGCAGAACCGCGATGGCCAGTTCGTCCAACCTTCGCAGAAGGCGTTCGCGGCTGCTGCTTCGCATGCCGACTGGGATGCGGCGCCGGGCATGGGCCTGGTCCTGAACAACGAACCGGGCGCGGATTCGTGGCCGGTCACGGCAGCGACCTTCATCCTGGTGCATGGCAAGCAGGCTGACCCTGCGCGTGCCCGTGAAGTCCTGGCTTTCTTCGACTGGGCCTGGCGCGAGGGCGGGACCATGGCCAGCGAACTGGACTACGTGCCGCTGCCCGATGACGTGACTGCCAAGATCCGCAGCGTCTGGGCCGAACAGATTCGCGGCGAGGACGGATCGGCCGTCTGGAAGTAAGCTGGAACGTCATTCCCTGGCAGGGCGGCGCGGGAGTGCGCCGCCCTGTTTATGGGAAAATAGCGGTTTTCGAATTCCGATGCGGCTCCCCGGTGTGCCGGGGAGCCTGTCGCCACGGATGAGTCCCTCATGGCCAATACACAGCGCAGTTTTCTGGTGGATGCCGGTTTCCGGCACCTGACCCGCCTGTTTGCGTTTCTCGTGTTCATTCTGCTGGCCGGGATTCTGATATCCCTGATCTATGGCAGCCGGGATTCCCTGGCTGCCTACGGCCTGCCGTTCCTGTGGACCAACGACTGGGATCCCGTGCGACACAGCTATGGAGCGCTGGTGCCGATGCTGGGCACGGTCATCAGCGCTTTTCTCGCGCTGCTGATTGCCGTGCCGGTGTCTTTCGGCATCGCCATGTTCCTGACCGAACTCGCTCCCGTCTGGCTGCGCCGTCCGCTGGGCGTGGCCATCGAGATGCTGGCCGCGATTCCGTCCATCATCTATGGCATGTGGGGCCTGTTCGTGTTCGTGCCCCTGTTCCAGGCCTATGTCCAGCCGCACCTGGTGGATTTCTTCGAGGGCATCCCGGTGCTGGAGCATCTGTTTGGCGGGCCGCCGATGGGTATCGGCCTGTTCACGGCGGGCTTGATTCTGTCCATCATGATCATCCCGTTCATCGCGGCGGTGATGCGTGATGTGTTCGAACAGGTGCCGCCCATGCTGAAGGAATCCGCCTACGGCCTGGGCAGCACCACCTGGGAAGTCGTCTGGAAGATCATGCTGCCCTACACCAAGCACGGCGTCATTGGCGGGATCATGCTGGGCCTGGGCCGCGCGTTGGGCGAGACCATGGCGGTCACTTTTGTGATCGGCAATGCGTTCAACCTGCCCTCTTCGATTTTCTCGCCATCCAATTCGATCGCCTCGGCCCTGGCCAATGAATTCAACGAGGCCGGTGGGCTGCAGAAATCGGCCCTGCTGGAACTGGGCCTGATCCTGTTCCTGATCACGACCGTGGTGCTGGCCCTGTCGAAATTCATGTTGCTGAAACTGTCGCGCAAAGAAGGCTCGAACCACTGATGGCCATCTCCGATTCTTTCATCGCCCAGGGCAATCCGATCTACCGGCGCCGGCGCCGGTTCAACCGCGTGATGCTGGGGCTTTCGGGCCTGACGTTGGGGTCGGGCCTGTTCTGGCTTGCCTGGATCATCCTGACCTTGCTGCTCAAGGGCGGTTCGGCGCTGTCGCTGTCGCTGTTTCTGGACAGCACGCCGCCGCCCGGAACCGACGGCGGCTTGCTCAATGCCATCATCGGCAGTGTGCTGATGTCGGCCGTGGGCACGCTGATCGGCACGCCCATCGGCGTGCTGGCGGGCACCTATCTGGCCGAATACGGCCGCCGGGGCTGGCTGGCACCGGCCACGCGGTTCCTGAACGATGTGCTGCTGTCGGCGCCATCCATCATCATCGGCCTGTTCATCTATGCCATCTATGTGGCGCAGGTCGGCCACTATTCAGGCTGGGCCGGGGCCTTTGCCCTGGCGATCCTGGTCATTCCCGTGGTGGTCCGGGCCACGGACAATATGCTCAGCCTGGTGCCTAACAGCCTGCGCGAAGCCGCTGCCGCCCTGGGATGTCCGCAGTGGCGCATCATTGTCTTCATCTGCTACCGGGCCGCGCGCTCGGGCATCATTACCGGCGTCCTGTTGGCCGTGGCCCGCATCGCCGGGGAAACCGCGCCCCTGCTTTTTACCGCCCTGAACAACCAGTTCATGTCGCTGAACATGAACGCCCCCATCGCCAATCTGCCGGTGGTGATCTTCCAGTATGCCGCCAGCCCCTTCGAGGACTGGAACCGGCTGGCCTGGGCGGGTGCCGCCTTGATCACCCTGCTGGTGCTGGGGATCAACATTGCTGCGCGCAGCCTGTTCCGCAAATAATCCGATGCTGACCATGAACCCGAATTCGCCTCCGCCTGCCGCCCAAGAACGCACGAAGCTGGCCGTGCGCGGCCTGAACTTCTACTATGGTGGCTTTCATGCCCTGCGCGATATCAACATGGATATCGCAGAACACAAGGTCACGGCTTTTATCGGCCCGTCGGGCTGCGGCAAGTCCACACTGCTGCGCACCTTCAACCGCATGTTCGAACTCTATCCGGGCCAGCGCGCCGAGGGCACCATCGAACTCGATGGCGAAGACCTGCTCAATTCCCGGTTGGATATTTCCCTGATCCGCGCCAAGGTGGGCATGGTGTTCCAGAAACCCACGCCGTTTCCCATGAGCATCTACGACAACATTGCCTTTGGCGTGCGGCTGTTCGAGCGCCTGAGCAAGGGCGAAATGGATGAGCGGGTGGAATGGGCCCTGACCAAGGCTGCCCTGTGGAACGAGGTCAAGGACAAGCTCGGGCAAAACGGCAACGGCCTGTCCGGCGGGCAGCAGCAGCGCCTGTGCATTGCGCGCGGTGTGGCGATCAAGCCTGAAGTCCTGCTGCTGGACGAACCCTGTTCCGCCCTGGATCCGATTTCTACGGCCAAGATCGAGGAACTGATCGCGGAACTGAAATCCGACTACACCGTGGTCATCGTCACCCACAACATGCAGCAGGCCGCGCGCTGTTCCGACTACACCGCCTACATGTACCTGGGCGAACTGATGGAATTCGGCCCCACCGACCAGATCTTCATCAAGCCGTCCCGCAAGGAAACCGAAGACTACATCACCGGTCGTTTCGGGTGACCTGATGTTGCGCCCGTAGCTGCCCGCGCTGCACCTTGCCTGTGGTCGTCATCGGCAGGCTGTCCATGAATTCGATCAGCCGGGGGTATTCGTGCGCGGCGGCCCGCTGGCGGACATGGTCCTGCAATGCCGCCACCAGCGCGGCATCGCCCGTATAGCCATCGTTCAGCACGATGCAGGCCTTGACGATTTCCGTGCGTTCCGGATCGGGCACCCCGATCACCGCCGCCAGGCGCACGGCGGGGTGGCCCAGCAGGCAGTCTTCGATCGGTCCCGGGCCGATGCGGTAGCCGGCGCTGGTGATCACATCATCGCCCCGGCCCTTGAACCACAGGTAGCCGTCTTCGTCGCACAGGCCGCGGTCGCCCGTCACCAGCCAGTCATGGATGAAAGCCCCTGCCGTGGCTTCAGGATTCCGCCAGTATTGCAGGAACATCACCGGGTCGGGCCGTCGCACGGCGATGTGGCCTTCGACCCCGGGCGGCTGGACATGGCCGTGTTCGTCGATGATGCGGACTTCATGGCCGGGCACGGGCCGGCCCATGGCACCGATGCGCGGTTCGAACAGGGCGGCGCAGGACGAGACGATCATATTGCATTCTGTCTGCCCGTAGAATTCGTTGATCGTCACGCCCAGCGTGTGGCGGCCCCAGTCGATGAGCTGCGGCCCCAGGGATTCGCCGCCACTGGCCACCGAGACCAGGCCCAGGCGGCCATGAGCGGCAGGGTTCTGCAGGGTCCGCAGCATCTTCAGGGCGGTGGGGGGCAGAAAAGTGTGGCTGACTTTGTACCTGGACATCAATTGCCAGGCGACGGCGGGGTCGAATTTCGTCAAACGGCAGGCCAGCACGGCCACCCCGTGGTGCCAGGCGGGCATCAGGACGTCCAGCAGCCCGCCGATCCAGGCCCAGTCGGCTGGGGTCCACATCAGGGTGGCGCGCGCGGGAAAGAAATTATGGGACATTTCCACCCCCGGCAGGTGGCCCAGCAGCACCCGGTGGGCGTGCAGCGCGCCCTTGGGCTTGCCGGTGGTCCCAGAGGTATAGATGATGAGCGCAGGGTCGTCGGCGGCCGTGTGTTCGGGGATGAAGCCCAGATCATCCTGTGCCTCGATGGCACCCCAGAACGAGGCGTCACCCGCCGGCGCGTCGATGTCCAGCACACAGCCCAGATCCGGCAGATCCTGGCGGATCGTGGCGATCTTGCCCAGGCCCTCGGTGTGGGTGATCAGTGCGCGCGCGCCCGAATGGCTCAGACGGTACTGCAATGCGTCCGTGCCGAACAGCGTGAACAGGGGGACGGCGATGGCGCCGAGCTTGTACGCGGCCAGGTGGGCCAGCGCTGTTTCCAGCGACTGCGGCAACAGAATGCCCACCCGATCCCCCCGGGACACGCCCCGGGCGCGCAGCGCCAGCGCCAGTCGATCGGACCAGTGCTTGAGCTGGTCGAAGGTATAGTGCCGCGCCGGCGCGTCGCCGCGATCCACGATCAGTGCGGTGCGTCCGCGGCCATCGGCCCAGCGGTCGCAGACGTCCACGCCGATGTTGTAGTGCTCCGGCACGGCCCAGGTGAATGCGTCCCGGGTCCGCCGGTAGTCGCCTTGCGGGTGCAGCATGATGTCTCCTCATCGTTATGCCCCGCAGTCTGGGCGGGGGATTCTGTCCAGAACATGGTACAGCGGGGCCATGCCGCTCGCCAGCGCGGATTGCGACATTCATTTCCGGTTCATGCGCTTCCTGATATCGTAGGGGTCATCGATCGAACATGGGGATTTCGCAATGCTTCGCCACGCTATGTGGGCGGTCGCCCTGGCCCTGGGGCTCTGGGCCTCGGGGGCCGGCGCGCACAATCACGACCGGGACATGGCCGAACGCCTGCAGGCCCTGGGCGAGGTCAAGCCGCTGCAGGATGTGCTCGCGCAGGTGGCGCGTGATTATCCGGGGCAGGTCCTGAAAGTCTCTTTCGAGCAGGAAGACGAAGACGACAGCTGCCTCAAATGCCGTGGCCTCTGGATCTATGAACTGAAACTGCTGCTGGACCAGGGGCAGCTGGCTAAACTCAAGATCGATGCCCGCACTGGCGAAACCCTGTGGGTGGGTACGCGGCCGCTGCGGCGCGGCGGGAGGCGCTGATGAGACTGCTGCTGGTCGAAGATGAACCCTTGCTGGTTGCGCAGCTGAAGGCCGCGCTGGAAAAATCCGGCTATGTGGTCGATACGGCAACCGATGGCCTGGATGCCGAGCATCTGGGGATGACCGAACCCTATGATCTGGTGGTGCTGGATCTGGGCCTGCCCGGGCGGGATGGGCTTTCGGTCCTGCGGTCCTGGCGCGGGGCGGATCGGACCATGCCGGTGCTGATTCTGACGGCGCGTGACAACTGGCACGACAAAGTGGCCGGCATCGACGCCGGTGCCGACGACTATTTGACCAAGCCCTTTCACCAGGAAGAACTCGAGGCCCGCGTGCGTGCGTTGCTGCGCCGCGCTGGCGGACATGCTTCGGCCGACATCCGTTGCGGTCCCCTGGTGCTGGATACGCGCCAGTCCCGCGTGCTGCTGGACGATGTGCCGCTGGATTTGACCAGCCATGAATACCGGGTGCTGGCCTATCTGCTGATGCACCAGGACGAAGTCGTGTCCCGGAGCCAGCTGGTGGAACATATCTATGCCCAGGATTTCGACCGCGATTCGAACACGATCGAAGTCTTCATCGCCCGCCTGCGGCGCAAGATCCCCCCGAACCTGATCCAGACCGTGCGCGGCCTGGGCTACCGCCTGTCGGCCTCGCCCCAATGTTGAAACAGCAGCAGCGTTCGCTGCGCCTGCGCCTGTTGGCGGTCACCCTGGCCTGGACGCTGCTGAGCGTGGCGCTGGCCGGCTGGGGCATCCAGCGCCTGTTCCGCCAGCATATCCTGTCGCAGCTGCAGTCCGAACTGAATATCCATCTGGACCAGTTGACTGCCGCGCTGCAGGTAGATGAACAGGGACAGGTGTCCCTGGCAAACCAGCCGACCGACCCGCGTTTCAGTCATCCTTTTTCTGGCCTGTATTGGCAGATTTCCGTTCCGGGCGAAGCCGCGCGCTTTGCCCAGCTGATGCGCTCGCGTTCCTTGTGGGATGCCCATCTGCTGGACAGGGTCAGTGGCCTGAAGCCTGGGCATGATGTGGTGGCGCAGGTCCCTGGCCCCGGCGGCAAGCCGCTGCGGATGCGGCTGCGTGTGGTGCGCCCTGCCGAAGGTCCGCTCGATACGCTGGTTCTGTCGGTGGCGGCCGACGAGGCCCTGTGGGCCGAACCTGTCAGCCATTTCGATCGCATGTTGGCGGTGGCGCTGGGCATTCTGGCGCTGGGCATGGCGGCGGCTGCCTGGATGCTGGTCAGTTTCGGGCTGCGTCCCCTGGCGCGGTTGCGCGAACGGCTGGTTGCGCTGCGCGAAGGTCGGGCAGATCGCATCGAGGGCGGGTTCCCCATGGAAGTCCAGCCGCTGGTCGAGGATTTCAACCTGGTGCTCAGCCGCAACACGGAAAGCCTGGAACGGGCCCGCATGCAGGCCGGCAATCTGGCGCATGCCCTGAAGACCCCGCTGGCCGTGATGGCCAATGCCGCCCGGGCGGATGATCCCGCGCTGCCGCGCCTGGTGACCGAGCAGGTCGAAGCCGCCCGCCGCCAGGTGGATTACCATCTGGCCCGCGCCCGTGCTGCAGCGGCCGTGCGCGTGACCGGCTTGCGCAGTCCGATCCTGCCCTTGTTGCAGGGGTTGGTGCGTGTCATGGATCGTGTCCATGCCGAGCGCGGGTTGGTCTATGACCTGAGCGGCGTGTCCGGTGATCTGGCATTTCGTGGCGAGGCCCAGGATTTTCAGGAAATCCTGGGCAATGTGCTGGACAATGCGGGTAAATGGGCGCGCCGGCAGGTGCGGGTCACGGCCCGCCGCCAGGACGGCGCACTGTCGATCTGGGTCGAGGACGATGGCCCTGGCCTGAGTCCGGAACGGGCCGAAATGGTGTTCGAGCGGGGCCGGCGTGCAGATGAACGCATGCCTGGATCCGGGCTGGGATTGGGGATCGTGCGCGATCTGGCCGATCTGTATGGTGGTTGGGCACGGATCGAAGCCGGGGACCTGGGTGGGGCGCGGGTCGTGATCACCCTGCCGGCGGCTTAGGGGGAACCTGACCTCTGGATCAGAGGTTCCTTAGCGCAGCGCTGGGCGCGTCCTTGCGCAACGCGGCCCGTCCGATTCGTCCGCGCGGGGGTCAGTTCCAGCGGCCGTTGCGGCCGCCCAGGCTGTAGGCACCTGCGCCGAACAGGGTGACGGCCAGACTGGCGGTCAGGTACAGGCCTTGCAGTTCCAGCGCCCAGCCGCCGCCTTTACCCAGGTCGAACAGCTGATGCATATGGACCAGGCCGAAGACGAACAGCATGTTCACCACGGCGAGCAGGCCACCCAGGCGGGTGAATAGCCCCAGGATGATCAGGACCGGGGCGAGGACTTCGCCGATGTAGACCCCGTAAGCCAGGAAACCTGGCCAGCCGCGCTGGCCAAGCAGGTTCACGATCCAGCCTACGCCGCCGTCCAGCTTGGACAGACCGTGCAACAGCAGCAGGATGCCCAGCCCCAGGCGCAGGACCAGCCTGCCTAGATCGTCGTACGTGGAAGAAGGCATGGTGGTGTCCTTGATCGTGAATGGTCGGGGCGACATGATTCGAACATGCGACCCTCTGCTCCCAAAGCAGATGCGCTACCAGACTGCGCTACGCCCCGACTGGACCGCAAATTCTACCATGGGGCGGCCGGTCCTGGCGGGTTTGGGCCCCAGGTCGATTCAGTCGGGCAGCCGCAGTTCCGGCAGGGTGTGCGCGCGGTGGCGGTAGGCCCAGGTCGGCCACAGGGCGTGGGCCAGGGCGATGCGTCCGAGTGCCGGGTCCGGGGCCAGCGGGGTGTAGCTGTCCGGTGCGGCGTAGCGGTAGAAATGCGCCGGCTGGTGCGGTTCCAGGACGGCCAGGATGTCGTCCCGCAGGTAGCCGTAGTGTTCCTCGTACTGCATCATGGCGCGCCCGCCGCCGTTTGCGTGGGTCAGATCGTGGCCGATCATGGGGTGGGCGTCATCGATGCCGATCAGCGACAGCAGGGTCGGCGGCAGGTCGATCTGGCTGATGATGCGGGTGTCGCGGCGCGGTTCGATGCCGGCGCCCAGGATCAGGGCCGGGATGTGGAAATGACGCAACGGGATGCGCTGGGCCCCGCCGACGCGGGCATCGTGGTCGGCCACGACCAGGAACACCGTGTCGTTCCAGTAGGTGCTGGTGCGGGCCTGTTCGAAGAAACGGCCGATGGCCCAGTCCGCGTAGCGCACCGTATTTTCGACCGTGGCAGGGTCGCCTTCGACCGGGATGCGGCCGGCGGGATATTCCCAGGGCGTGTGATTGCTGACGGAAAACGCCAGGTGCAAGGTGGGCTGTTCGCCGCCTTGCGACAGCAGGGCGTGCAGCTTGTTGAACATGTCCTCGTCGCTGGCGCCCCAGGTGCCGACGAAAGCGGGTGCATCGAAGGTCGGCAGGTCGTGCAGTTCGTCAAAGCCGTTGCCCAGGAAAAAGCTTTTCATATTGTCGAAATGGGCTTCGCCGCCGTAGATGAAGCGCGAGCGATAGCCATGTCGTTTCAGCAACTGGGCCAGGGTGAAGAACCGGCTCTGGGCATCGCCCAGGCGCAGGGCGGCATCCGACAGCGTGGGGGGGAAACCGGCGGTGACGGCCTCCAGGCCGCGCACCGAGCGGGTGCCGGTGGCGTAGGCGCGGGTGAAATTCCAGCCCTCGGCGGCCAGCCGGTCCAGGCAGGGCGTCAAGCCCGCGCCGCCCAGGTTGCCGATGTACTGGGCGCCCAGGCTTTCCTCGACGATCAGCACCAGATTGCGGGGGCGTGCCGGCCGCTGGCTGGGGTGCTGGACATGCAGGGTCGGGATATCCGCCGGACCGGGCGGAATACCGGCCTGTTGCTGGATGATCGCCTGCAGTTCGGCATCGGGCAGATCGCCGTAGACATCGGCAGCCGAGCGTTCGTTCTTGATGGCGTACAGGGCGAACAGCACGCTGTACAGGGATGTCAGGGGCAGGGTATTGAGCAGACTGTCGCCGCACCAGGCCGCCGAGGCGGGATTGATCGGCCGGTGGCCCAGCGTCCCCCGGATGGCCAGGACGATGGCGGCCGCAAAGACCAGCGTGGCCAGGATTCGCCAGGGCCAGGCGGGCAGGGTGTCGGGCGGCGCTGCGGCAAACAGCGTATGGCCCAGCCAGGCGGCCAGCCCCAGCCCCACGGCAGCGGTCAGCAGGACCAGTTTGTAGCCTTTCCACAGCATGCCGAAGACTTCTTTGGGGTATTTCAGATAGTCGACGTACAGGCGGTTGGGACGGCTGTCGTATTCCAGGATGAACTGTGGCGTGGAGATTTCCAGCAGCACGAACAGCAGCCAGACCGCTTGCAGCCACAGGCCGGTCAGGAAGATGGCGCCGGGACGGTCACCCAGCCAGGGCGCCAGCAGCAGCGGGATTCCGGCCCACATGGCAATCTGGTTCAGGTCGATGCGCAGGCCCCAGCGAAAGATCGGCCAGGGGCCGCCCGCCGCCCGTACCCGGGGCCACAGCCAGAGAGTCAGCAGCAGGCGGCTGAGGGTCAGCAGCGCCAGGGATGCCAGGGCGAAAACCCCGATCTGGGTCAACATGGAATGGTTTCCTCAGGGGACCAGTGCAAGGCCGATGCGCAATTGCGGAGAGAGTTTCCGATCATAGTCCAGCAGGGTTTCGCCGTACCCTCGGAAATATTGCACGTACAGATGGCCGTTCATGTGCAGAAAGGTGCGCTTCAGCGGCCAGGCGGCTTCCAGCTGGGTGGCGTTGCGACCCTGGGTGCCCTGGCGGTACAGGCCCGACAGGACCAGGCCGTCATCCTGGGCCCAGCGCAGTTTCCAGTCCACGTAGCCCAGTGCATTGCGGTAATCCATGTCGCGGTCGGTCCAGACGTAATACTTGAAGCGCGGCATGAAACTGAGCGTGCTGCCGCCGTCGAAGCGGTAATCGACCTGTGGCTGGATGTAGAGATCATTCAGGGAACGGGAATCTTCTTCGTCCTTGCCATTGGATTTATGTTCGAAACCCGTGTTCAGCCCCAAGGACCAGCGCTTGTCGGCTGTGGACCAGATCGCGTCTCGCGCCCAGAACAGACTGGGGTTGTAGGTGGTGTCCACGAAGGGAATGGAATCGGAATGCAGGTCCCACAGGGCGGTCTGGGTATAGCCGAAATACCAGTTGTCCATGAAACCGGGATGGGCGGGATCGTCCGGGCTGAACAGGCGGTATTTGAAGCTGACCTGGAAACGGGCATTGGCGCCATCACGATGGCCGACGGCGAAATAGATCGGCTCGTAAGGGGAAATCGCGTTGCGGAACGTGTCAAAGGGCGACAGGCCGTTGGTGGACGTGGCTGCTGCCGGACCGGTCGCGGGAGGGGCAGATGGAATGGCGGTTGTTCCGGGGGTGTCTGTGCCCAGCGCGGCAACCTGCGTGCCAGGCAGTGCGCCAGCCCCCACTTGCAGCGCCAGCAATGTGTCGGCCGCGCCGTCCAGGCGCAGGGTCAGCAGGCCGTGCGCGCCGGCGGGGACCTGGCCGCTCCAGGCCATGCGGGTGAAGGTATTGGCGGGCAGGTCGATGGCGTCGGGCGAGGTCCGCAACTGAAAGCGCGCGGGCGTGACCTGCCCCTGGGCATCCACCCATTGCCCGGTCAGTTCCCGTGCGACCGGGCTGGACAGCGCCGCGCCGGTGTCGTTCGTCAACAGGCCTTCCAGTTCGATCTGCACGCCGGGCTGGGACTGCGTCTGGGTCAGCCGGTACGACAGGCCCGCGTGGGCCGTGCTGGCCGCCAGGCAGAGGCTGCCGAGAGCGAAGAACACAAAGGGGCGCAGACCTGTGTGGCGAAGGCAAGGCATGATGTTGAAATCAAGAGCAGGGACGTGCCCGGAACTTTAGCATTTGCGCGCCGGACGCACGTTTCCTGGTGTGTCTGCGGCAGGCCGGGGGTGGCCCGCCCTGCAGGAGTCGAACCTGCGACCTACGGCTTAGAAGGCCGTTGCTCTATCCAGCTGAGCTAAGGGCGGTCGGATCACGCGCTTGAGGGTTTTCTGCCCCGCCTGGGCGATGGCCCGTGCGCGCGGCGCGCGTGCGAAGCGAGGATTTTAACGTGCATCCCGAGGCTCGGTATTTTCCCTGAGGGCGAAACAGATTCTGGTGGCTGTAAGGCCCCCGTAAGGTCGGGTTTTTATCGTGCTCTGCACTATACGACCCATCAGGAGACAAACATGGGAGACAAGCAGACACAAGCCATCGTGTCGAACCCGAAATACCAGTATCTGCGGCGGACACGGCTGCGCTACGGCTGGACGCTGGCGGTGGTGATGCTGGTGGTCTACTACAGCTTCATCGGGGTGATTGCGTTTGACAAGGAACTGTTCGCCCTGCGGCTGAGCGAAGGCGTCATGACCTGGGGTATCCCGGTCGGTTTTGGCGTCATCGTGTTCAGCGTGCTGATCACCGGCCTGTACGTGCGCCGCGCCAATGGGGAATTCGATCGCCTGACCCGCGAAATCGTCCAGGAGGCCGGCCAATGAATCGCAAGATGACCCGCGCGCTGGGCGCGCTGACCCTGGTGTCCCTGGTCTCGACGGCCCAGGCTGCTGGCGGCGATCTGGGCGAACTGCAACAGCAGCCCACCAATTGGACCGCCATCGCCATGTTCGGCCTGTTCGTGATCCTGACGCTGTGGATCACGAAATGGGCGGCGGCCCGGACCCGTTCCGCTGCCGATTTCTACACCGCCGGCGGGGGCATCACCGGCTTCCAGAACGGCTTGGCAATTGCCGGCGACTACATGTCCGCCGCCTCGTTCCTGGGCATTTCCGCCGCCGTGATGATCAATGGCTACGATGGCCTGATCTATTCCATCGGCTTTCTGGTGGGCTGGCCCATCCTGACCTTCCTGATGGCCGAGCGCTTGCGCAACCTGGGCAAATTCACCTTTGCCGACGTGGCGGCCTATCGCTTCAGGCAGGGGCCGATCCGGGCCTTTGCGGCCTCGGGTACCCTGGTCGTGGTGGCGTTCTACCTGATCGCCCAGATGGTCGGCGCTGGCCAGCTGATCAAGCTGTTGTTCGGCCTGGAATACTGGGTCGCCGTGGTCGTGGTCGGGGTGCTGATGATGATCTACGTGCTGTTTGGCGGCATGACGGCCACCACCTGGGTGCAGATCATCAAGGCGGCCCTGCTGCTGGGCGGCGCGACCTTCATGGCCCTGATGGTGCTGGCGCATTATGGCTTTTCGCCGGAACGCCTGTTTGCTGCGGCAGTCGAGGTCAAGACGCTGGCGGCCCTGAACGCCGGCCAGGACTCGGCCCAGGCCAGTGCGCAGGGGCAGTCCATCATGGGGCCGGGCAATTTCATCAAGGATCCGATCAGCGCGATTTCCTTTGGCATGGCGCTGATGTTCGGCACGGCTGGCCTGCCGCACATCCTGATGCGTTTCTTCACCGTGCCCGATGCGCGCGAGGCCCGCAAATCCGTATTCTGGGCGACGTCCTGGATCGGTTATTTCTACATCCTGACCTTCATCATCGGTTTTGGCGCCATCGTGCTGGTGTCCACCAATCCGCAGTTCCTGGATGCGGCGGGCGCCCTGATCGGCGGCGGCAACATGGCGGCGGTGCACCTGGCCGATGCCGTGGGCGGCAATGTGTTCCTGGGCTTCATGTCGGCGGTGGCCTTTGCCACGATCCTGGCGGTGGTGGCCGGGCTGACCCTGTCGGGCACATCGGCCGTCTCGCACGACATCTACGCGACCTTGGTCAAGGGCGGCAACGCCACCCGCGAACAGGAAATGAAGGTCGCCAAGATCACCACGGTGGTGCTGGGGATCGTGGCCGTGGTGCTGGGCATTGCCTTTGAAAAGCAGAACATCGCCTTCATGGTGTCACTGGCCTTTGCGGTGGCGGCCTCGGCGAATTTCCCGGTGCTGTTCATGTCGGTGCTCTGGAAAGGCTGCACCACGCGCGGCGCCATGATCGGCGGTTTTGCCGGCCTGATCAGCGCGGTGGCCCTGACGGTGGTGTCGCCGTCGGTCTGGGAAGCGACCCTGGGCAATCCGGCCGGATCGGCCTGGTTTCCCTACGCGTCCCCGGCGCTGTTTTCCATGACGATCGGTTTCGTGTCGATCTGGCTGTTCTCGGTCACTGACCGCAGCGAACGCGCCCGCATCGACCGGGCCGGCTTCGAGGCGCAGACCGTGCGCAGCGAAACCGGCATCGGTGCGGCGGCTGCCAGCGCGCACTGATCCCTGGGGAGCCTCTGAACCAGGACACTAGGCCCGGGCGGCTTGTTCCAGCGCCTGGGCCAGGTCGGCCTTCAGGTCGTCCACGTGTTCGACCCCCACGGACATGCGGATGAAATTCGGCTCGATACCGGCAGTTTTCATCTCGTCCTCGGTCATGGAACTGGCCCACATGGACGCGGTATGCACCGCCAGGGTTTCGACCCCGCCCAGGCTGACGGCCTGGGTCGCCAGCCGCAGCGCGGTCACGAAACGCTGGGTGGCGGCGTAGCCCCCCTTGATCGAATAGGCCACCACGGCGCCGAAGCCGCGCATCTGGCGGGTCGCCAGGGCGTGCTGGGGATGGCTGTCCAGGCCGGGATAGAAGACCTGTTCGACTTCGGGACGGGTTTCCAGCCATTGCGCCAGCGCCAGGGCGTTGGCATTGATGCGTTCCATGCGCAGCGACAGCGTGCGCAGGCCGCGCAGCAGCAGCCAGGCGTCCATGGGCGACAGGACGGCGCCCAGGGTGACGTGCATTTTCCAGATCGTCTCCGCCAGTGCATTGCTGCAGCAGATGGCGCCGGCCATCAGGTCGTGGTGCCCGCCCAGGTATTTGGTGGCGCTGTGCACCACGATGTCGATGCCCAGATCGTGGGGGCGCTGGTTCAGCGGCGAGGCAAAGGTGTTGTCGGCCACGGTCAGAATGCCGCGCGCGCGGGCGATCTCGGCGACGGCGGCCAGGTCCGTGATGGACAGGCTGGGGTTGACCGGCGTTTCCACCATGATCAGTTTCGTGTCCGGGCGTAGCACGGCGCGCAGGCTGTCCAGATCCGTCTGATCGAAAAAACTGACCTGCACGCCGTAGCGGGGCAGGATTTCCGAGAACAGCTTGGCGGTGCTCATGTAGTGGCGTTGCTGGGCCACGACATGGTCGCCGGCCTGGAGCAGCGCCAGGATGGTGGTGCAGATGGCACCCATGCCTGAACCCGTCAGCAGCGCGCTTTCCGTGCCTTCCAGGCCCGCCAGGATGGCCTCGACGCGCTTGTGCACCGGGTTGCCGTGGCGCGTGTAGAAGGTCGCGGGCCGGGCGGTGGTTGCCATGGCCGAGAACTGCTCGGCGGTTTCGGCGCGAAAGGTCGCGCTGTAGTGGATCGGCGAGACGACGTCGGCGCCGTGGCTGCAGACGGCATCGCCGTGCAGCACCAGAGTCTGTTCACGCCAGGCGGGCGTGTCGCTGGAATCGGGCCGGGACGGGTTCATGGAAGCGGGCTCCTGCGCAGTGGGGACGGGAGCCCATCATACGCCCAGGCCGCCGTTGCGGTCTGCCCGAGGGGTCAGAGATAGGGGCTGGCCAGCCAGATGACCCGGTTGCGCAGCCGTTTCAGGTAGGGCATGGCGTTCAGGGCTTCCAGGGTCACGCGTTCGGATTGCGCGATGTCCGCGTCGATGCGCTGCGCGATTTGCGTGGCCAGGGCGCGGTCGTAGATTTCCATGTCCAGTTCGAAATTCAGGCGCAGGCTGCGGGGATCCAGATTGGATGAGCCGACATAGGACCAGGCGCCGTCGATGGTCAGCAGTTTGGAATGATCGAAGTTCTTGTGGCAGCGCCAGATGCGGCAGCCGCCTTCCAGGACCTGGGCGAGCTGGGCGGTCATGGCGTAGTTCACCAGCCGCAGGTTGTTGCGTCCCGGGATCACGATATCCACCTGGATGCCGCGCCGCGCGGCGGTGTTCAGCGCGCCGATCAGGACCTGGTCGGGCAGGAAATAGGGTGACTGGATGCGCACGTGGTGCTGCGCCACAGCCAGGGCGCCCAGCAGCACACGATGCGTGGCCGCCATGAAACGGTCGGGGCTGCTGCGGATGCAGCGCGCCGGCACCCGGGGCTCTGGGGGCAGGGAAGAGACACAAGTCCAGTCTTCGATGAGCAGGCGTTCGCCGGTTGCGAATTCCCAGTCATTGGCAAAGACGGCGAACAGTTGGGTCGCCAGCGGGCCTTCGATGCGGAAATGCGTGTCGATGTCCGCCCGCCGTCCTGCCAGGGATGCCATGAAACTTTCGCGGATGTTCATGCCGCCCATGAAGCCCAGATGGCCATCGACGAACAGGATCTTGCGGTGGCTGCGCAGGTTGGCGTAGGCCGAACGCAGGCCCAGCGGATTGGTCATGAAGCGGTCGGCGCGGATGCCGTTGCGTTCCAGCAGGCGCAGAATGGGGGGGCGGGAATAGCGCGCGCCGACGGCATCGATCAGCACCCGGATTTCGATGCCGCGTTCCTGTGCGCGTCGCAGGGCATCGACAAAACGCAGGCCGATGCGGTCGTGGTCGAAGATGTAGCTTTGCAGCGCGATGCAGTGCTGGGCTTCGTCGATGGCCTGCAGCATGGCCGGATAGGCCTGGTCGCCGCTGTCGAGCAGGGTGATGTGGTTGCCGCCCTGCAGGGGAAACCGGCTGACCTGATCGCACAGGACGCGCAGTGAGGCGAACTGCGGGGCGGACACTGGGCCGACGTTGCCGAAGGTCGGGTGCGCGCTGTTGACGTAGTCCTTGATCAGGCGGCTGCGCTGGGCGGACATCTGGTCGTGGCGGATGCGGTTGATGCCTGCGACCAGATACAGGAAGGCGCCTACGAATGGCGACATCAGGATGACGCCGACCCAGGCGATGGCCGCGCGCACGTCGTTTTTCTGCATGGCCGCCTGGGCGGCGACGACCAGGCTGAAGGCCAGGGACAGCAGCGCCGCCAGGTGCGGCCAGTATTCGCGCAGGAAGTCGGTCAGGATGTTCATGGCCGGTGGCGCAGGGAATCGAACCAGTCCGGGTTCGGCCGACCGGTGGCGGCATATTGCTGGTTGCGGGAATTCGAACGCCAGACGCCGCCGCCGATGCCGGGCACGGGTTCGGTGCGGTACCAGTACCAGCGCCCGTCAGCGTCCTGCGCACACCAGTCCCAGCCTGCGGGGGCCAGGGACCAGTCGGGGGCGGTGTCGGGGACGAGAGAGGTGTTCATGGCGTGTTCCGGGCTGCGGCCGCCCGCGCACCCGGTGGCGTGCCGGGCCGTCAGTCGGCTGCGATCAGATTCTGCCGAATCTTGTCATACCCCAGATTGAAAAGAAAGCCGTAGGGCAGATAGAACAGCACGAAACCGATGTCCAGCAGCAGGGCCTGCCAGATCGAAATGTGCAGCCACCAGGCCACGAAGGGGATGGCGATCAGGATCAGGCCGCCTTCGAAACCAAAGGCGTGCGCCACCCGGATGCCATAGGTGCGGTCGAATCCGACGCGTGCCTGCAGGCGGTCGAACAGCCAGTTGTAGAGCATGTTCCAGAGGACGGCGATGGTGGCGACGACGGCGGTGAGCACGCCCATGTCAAAGAGACCGTGCCCGGTGATCCAGGCGGCCAGGGGCGCGGAAATGCCGATGGCGAGGATTTCGAACGCCAGCGCGTGAAAGACGCGTTCGGACAACGGGCGGTCGTGGATCTGCATGAATGCGGTTCGGGTTCGCTGCGGCGGTGTCGTCACCGCGTGGATGCGATCGGACAGGGTCGTCCCCGCCAGCCCATGAAGGGAAATGTGGGGTGACCGATGGGACTCGAACCCACGACGACCGGAATCACAATCCGGGACTCTACCAACTGAGCTACGGTCACCACTCAGAGAAAAGGAATTCTAGCATGCCTGAAATCCTTTTGCAGACTGCGTTTCGGCGCTTGATCGCTGCTGCGTTTTAGGTCATGTTATCGGTTGCGAACAAGGAGCCCGCTCATGGCACAGATCTTCGTCGTTCATCCCGAAAATCCGCAATCCAGGCTGCTGCAGCAGGCTGGCGACCTGCTGGCCCAGGGCGGGCTGGTGGCCGTTCCCACCGATTCCAGCTATGCCGTCGTGGCGCGTCTGGACGACAAGGACGCAGCCGAACGTCTGCGCCGGCTGCGCGGGCTGGACGAACGTCACCACCTGACGCTGCTGTGCCGCGATCTGGCCGAAATCAGCCATTTCGCCAAGGTTGACAACCCCCAGTACCGCCTGTTGAAACTGGCCACCCCGGGGCCCTGGACCTTCATCCTCGAAGCCACCCGGGAAGTCCCCCGGCGCGTTTCGCACCCTTCGCGCAAGACCATCGGCATCCGCGTGCCCGACCATCGGGTGGCGCTCGCCCTGATCGAGGCCGCCGGTTCGCCGCTGCTGTCGACCACCCTGATTCCCCGCGACGAGACCCTGCCCCTGAATGATGCCCAGGATATCGTCAGCCGCTACCAGCATGATCTGGCGGCCATCGTCGATGGCGGATCCTGCCCCTTCGAACCCACCACGGTCATCGACCTGACCTCGGATATTCCCCAGGTCGTGCGTGTGGGACGCGGTGATCCGGCCACGCTGGGGTTGTCCTGACCGTCCAAACGGTTATGCTTGTCGGCCCAGCTGGCCGCCGGCCGGCATTTGAAACGTTCGAATCCCTGTGGACAATCTGATCCAGACCATCGCGGTCTACGCTTTGCCGGTCCTGTTTGCCATTACCCTGCACGAAGCCGCGCACGGCTACGTTGCGCGCTACTTTGGCGATCCTACGGCTGCCCAGGCCGGCCGCATCAGCCTGAACCCGCTGCGGCACATCGATCCGATGGGCACCATCGTCGTGCCGCTGGTCCTGCTGTTTGCCACCAAGCTCATGGGCGGTGGGCTGCTGTTCGGCTGGGCCAAGCCCGTGCCGGTCAACTGGGGACGCCTGCGCCGGCCCAAGCACGACATGCTGTGGGTGGCGCTGGCCGGGCCGGCATCCAATCTGCTGATGGCCATTGGCTGGGTGCTGTTCCTGCGGCTCATGCTGTCGCTGGAACTGATCGTCGGCCCGCAGGATTTCTGGGCGCTGATGGCCCAGGCCGGGGTTCAGGTCAATCTGATCCTGATGGCGCTCAATCTGCTGCCCTTGCCGCCACTGGATGGGGGGCGGATCGTCTTCAGCCTGCTGCCTGCGCGCCTGGCCTGGCGCTATGGCCGCATCGAACCCTACGGGCTGGTGATCCTGATCGTGCTGATGATGCTTGGCTGGCTCTGGCCCCTGATGCTGCCGCTCCTGAAACTGGGGCAATGGGTCGTTGGCGGATTTTTGTAGATTGGCGGTCCGAATCCGGTAAACTTGGCGTTTTGTTCCGCTCGGGGGCTTGCCCGGGCGTCTTGCGGAGACATCCCTCATCATGGCCGGCTCGGATTCATCGACCCCAGTCTTTCAGGGCAGCATGGTTGCCCTGGTCACGCCCATGCATCCCGATGGGCAACTGGACCTGGAAGCCTTCCGGAAACTGATCGACTGGCACGTCGAACAGGGCACCGACGCGCTGGTGGTCGTCGGCACCTCGGGTGAATCGCCCACGGTGACCATCCAGGAACAGGCAGAACTCATCGAACTGGCCGTGCGCCATGCCGATGGCCGCATTCCCGTGATCGCGGGCACCGGGGGCAATTCCACGGCCGAGGCCATCGAACTGCAGCGCCATGCCTATGCCGCCGGCGCGGCCGCCGGCCTGACGGTCGTGCCCTATTACAACAAGCCCACCCAGGAAGGCCTCTATCAGCATTTCCGCGCCATCGCCGAATCCTGCGACCTGCCCAGCATCCTGTACAACGTGCCGGGCCGCACCGTCGCGGATCTGTCCAACGAGACCATCCTGCGCCTGGCCCAGGTGCCCGGAATCATCGGCGTCAAGGACGCCACTGGCAACATCGCCCGGGGTGCCCAGCTGATTGCGGCGGCACCAGAAGGCTTTCACGTCATCAGCGGCGATGACCCCACCGCTGCGGCGCTGATCCTGTTGGGTGGCCAGGGCAATATTTCCGTGACCGCCAATGTCGCACCGCGCCTGATGCACGAACTGTGCGCCGCCGCGCTGCGGGGCGATGTGCCCCAGACGCGGCACCTGAACAACCGGCTGGCGACCCTGAACCGTGTGCTGTTCCTGGAAGCCAACCCCATCCCCGTCAAATGGGCGGTTGCCGAAATGGGCTTGACCCAGCTGGGCTACCGCCTGCCACTGACCCCTTTGTCCGATTCGCTTCGCGCCGTCGTGCGCCAAGCCCTGATTGAAGCAGGTTCCCTGTGATGATGAAACGCATGCCGTTTGCCCGGACCAGTCTGATGCTGGCGGGTCTGCTGTTCCTGTCTGCCTGCTCGACCATTGGCCAGCTGACTGGCCAGACCGAGTCCATCGAATACAAGAGCACGGTCACGGGTGAACCGCTGTCGATTCCGCCCGATCTGACCCAGGCCAACAAGAACACGCATTACGTCGCGCCCGAAGGGGTCGCGCGGCTCAGCGACTACCGGGCCAGCCAGGGCGCGCAGAGCACGAACCCGGCCGACCGGGTGCTGCCCCAAACGCCCGGCATCGAAGTCATGCGCGATGGCACGCTGCGCTGGCTGGTCGTCAGCGAAGCCGCTGAAAACCTGTACCCCAAGATCATCGAATTCTGGGGTGAACAGGGCTTCACCATCCATTCCCAGAATCCACAGGCGGGCCTGATCGAAACCGACTGGGCCGAAAACCGCGCCAAGATCCCGGAAGGCTGGCTGCGCAGCGCCCTGGGCAGCGTGCTGGATCAGGTCTTCGACAGCGGTGAACGCGACCGTTTCACGACGCGCCTGGAACGCATGAATGGCAAGACCGAGGTCTACATCAGCCACCAGCACATGGAAGAAACCCCCACGGGAGACGGCACGGCCTTCAAATGGGTCTTCGGCAAAGAAGACCCGGGCCTGAACGCCGCCATGCTGGCGCGCCTGATGGTCTACCTGGGTACCGATCAGCAGCAGGCCGCCCAGAAGGTCAAGGCGGCCGAGGCTGGTGCCGGCCAGGACGTCGCCGCCCGGATTTCCCAGGAGCAGGATTTCCTGACGGTCGGCGAACCTTTCGACCGGGCCTGGCGCCGTGTGGGCGTGGCCATCGATTCGGCCCGCTTCACGGTCGAGGATCGCAACCGCGAACAGGGCGATTACTACATCCGCTACCTGGATACCGATACGGGCGAAAAGATCGAGCAGCAGACGTTCTTTGGTCGCTTGTTCGGTACCCGCAATACGGCCGAACCCCAGAAACTGCGCATCCATCTGGCCCAGCAGGGCGATGGCACCCAGGTCAGCGTGCGCGACGAAAACGGTCAACCCAAGACCGACGCCACGGCAAAACGCATCCTGTCGGTGCTGGCGAAAAATCTGCGCGAGGCCCAGTAATTCCCCATTGCATGCCGTCGCAGCAAACACAGGGCCGGGACTGAAAATCCCGGCCCTGTGGCTTTGAAGGCCGTGGATCCAAGACCTGCTGCACTCAGAAAGGCCGATGCCGGCACACGCCGGGCTCAGGCAACTGCCTGCGGCCGGATGTTTTCTGGATGATGCGCCGATGGCGTGCGCAGCGTCTCGCCGAACCAGGCCAGGTCCATGCCCAGGGCAGCGGTTGCGCCGACGATCAACAAGGCGGGCGCCTGGATCGCATGGCGGCGCGCTGCGTCCACGACCGTGTCCAGTGTGGCATGCAGGGTGCGTTGCTCTGGCCGCGAACCATGTTCCACCAGTGCGCACGGCAGTCCGGGATCGTGGCCTGCGGCCAGCAGCTGTGCACGTAGCGCGGGCAGGCGTTGCACCCCCATGTAGTAGACCTGGGTCCGGCTGTCGGCACCATCCGGGCAGGATGATCCGACCGTCTCGCCGGTCTGCTGCTGCGCCGTAGCCAGGGTCAGGGATTGGGCATGGTTGCGGTGCGTCAGCGGAATGCCGGCGTAGGCGCCGCAGGCCAGGGCAGCGGTGATGCCGGGCACGACTTCGTAGGCGATGCCGTGCCGTTTCAGATGTTGCAGTTCCTCGCCTCCGCGCCCGAAGACCAGGGGGTCGCCGCCCTTCAGGCGCACCACGCAGCGTCCCTGGCGTGCATGCGCGACCATCAGCGCGTGAATGCGGGCCTGGGTCGTTGCGTGCGGCCCGCCCGGGGCCTTGCCTACATCGATCACGTGCGCATCGCGCCGTGCCAGCGCCAGGACGGCGGGGCTGACCAGGCGGTCGGCCAGGATCACATCGGCTTCGTTCAGGGCGCGCAGGCCGCGCAGGGTCAGCAGGCCCGGGTCGCCGGGGCCGGCGCCGACCAGCAGCACTTTGCCCTTCGGAGGCGGGTTGGGGGTGGCCAGGGCCTGATCCAGCAGAGCTTCGGCTTGGCAGGGCTGGCCGCGCCGCAGGGCGCCCAGGACGGGGCCGTCCAGCAGCCAGTCATAGAAGTCCCGGCGGGGGCGCAAATGCGGCCGGGCCTGGCGGATCCGCACCCGATGGCGCCGGGCCAGATCCGCCAGGGCGCCCAGGGCCGGATCGAACATCGATTCGATGCGCTCGCGCAGGCGCCGGGCGATCACCGGCGCGGCACCGCCCGAAGCAATCGCGATGGTGATCGGAGACCGGTCCACGATGGCCGGCACCTGGACGCTGGACAGCGCCGGATCGTCCACGACATTGCAGAACAGCCGCCGGGTTGCGGCGGCGTCCGCGACCTGCTGATTCTGCGCGCGATCGCTGGTGGCGGCGACGACCAGCCAGGCCTGGTCCAACAGGGCGGGATCGAATTCCCCCAGCCGCAGTTCGATTTCGCCTGCCTGGGCGCGCGCCAGTACCTGGGGGTGGGCGGCATGCGCGCAGACGATGACCCGGGCGCCCGCCGCGCGCAGCAGCGTGATCTTGCGTTCGGCCACCAGGCCCGCGCCCACGACGACGGCCGTGCGGTCCCGCAGGTCGGCGAACAGCGGGAAATGATTCATGCGGCATCTGCCTTGCGGCGGGATCCGGCGCTGTGCGGGTCGCGCGCGTCTGCCTGGATCACGCCGGCGCGAACCAGGAAATCGCCGAAACCCTCGTCCGCCTGGCGCTCACGGGCGTACTGTCCGAACAGGGCATCCAGGCTGGACAGGATTTCGGTTTCGGTGATGTTTTCGCGGTAGACGACGTTCAGGCGTTCGCCGATGAAATCGGCCCCCAGGCGCAGGTCGTAGCGCCCCAGGGCGCGGCCCACCAGCGCGATCTCGCCCAGGTAGGGGCGCGAGCAGCCGTTCGGGCAGCCCGACAGGCGCAGCAGGATGGGCGCATCGCGCAGGCCATGCGAGTCCAGCAAGGCTTCCAGCTTGGGCAACAGGACGGGGGCGTAGCGCTCGCTTTCGGCCATGGCCAGGCCGCAGGTGGGCAGCGCGACACAGGCAATGTGATGGCGGCGGATGCCGCTCTGTGCCTTGTAGCCGTCCAGCCCGTATTCCGCGACCAGGGCGTCGATGGTGGCGCGGTCGGCCTCGTCCACATTGGCGATCACCAGATTCTGGTTGCAGGTCAGGCGGAATTCGCCCTTCAGGACGCGGGCGATTGCGCGCATCCCGGTCTGCAGGCGCAGGCCGTCCCGATCCCACAGGCGGCCCGAGGCGATATACAGCCCCAGGTGCCAGCGGCCGTCTTCGCCCCGAGCCCAGCCGTAGCGGTCGCCGTTGCGCTCGAACCGGTAGGGGCGCAGGGGTTCCAGGGGCACCCCCGTGCGCAGGCCGATCTGTTCGCGGAACCAGTCCACGCCCAGGCGGTCCACCGTGTATTTCAGGCGGGCATGCTGGCGTGCCTGGCGGTCGCCGTGGTCGCGTTGCAGCGTGACCACGGCCTCGGCCACGGCAATCACGTGTTCGGGCCGGGTGAAACCGATCAGCGTGCCCAGCCGGGGGTAGGTGCTCGGGTCGCCAGCCGTGGCGCCCATGCCGCCGCCCACCGCAACGTTGAAACCCTGCAGTTCGCCCTGTTCAATGATGGCGATCAGGCCCAGGTCATTGGCAAAGACATCGCAGTCATTGGTCGGCGGAATGGCGATGCCGATCTTGAACTTGCGCGGCAGATAGGCGGAATCGTTGCCGTAGATCGGTTCTTCGTCGGCCGCCTCGCCGACCTGTTCGCCGCCCAGCCAGATCTCGGCGTAGGCGCGGGTGCGCGGCAGGAAATGCTCGGACAGGCGTTGCACCCAGTGTTGTGTCAGCGCGTGCTGGCTGGACAGGTGCGGGTTGACCGAACTGATCACCTGGCGGTTCACGTCGCCGCAGGCCGCGATCGTGCTGGCGCGGGCGGCATGGATGCCCTGCATGAAGGCGCGCAGATGGCGTTTCAGGATGCCGTGCCACTGGAAAGTCTGGCGGGTGGTGATGCGCAGGCCGCGCGTGGCGTATTGCTGTGCCAGTGCGTCCAGCGCCAGCCATTGGTCCGGGCTGATCACGCCGCCCGGCAGGCGCGCGCGCACCATGAAGGCGTAGGCCGGCTCCAGTTTCTGCTTGCGCCGCTCGTCACGGATGTCGCGGTCATCCTGCATGTAGCTGCCGTGGAATTTCAGCAGCTGGGTGTCGGATTCCGGGATGGCGCCGGTCACCGGGTTTTCCAGTTCCTTGGCGATGGTGCCGCGCAGGAATCGGCTGCCGGTCTTGATGTCTTCCAGGGGAGACAGGGGGGAAACACTCATGTCGGGATCAAATGGAAATTGCTGTTTGAAGAGCAGGACGCCGCCCGCAAGCGAAGCCGGTCAATACACGTCCCGTGCGTAACGGCCCTGCGCGGCCAGGTCATCCAGCCACTGGCGGGCACCTTCGTCGTTCAGGCCGCCGTGGTCGCGGGCGATATCCAGCAAGGCGGCATGCACATCGCGGGCCATGCGTTCGGCATCCCCGCAGACATAGACGTGGGCGCCGGCCTGAATCCAGTCGTAGACGTCCGCGCCTTGCGCCAGCAGCCGGTGCTGGACGTAGATCTTGTCTGCCTGGTCGCGCGAGAACGCCAGGTCGATGCGGTTCAGGTGGCCGTCCTTCAGCGCCTGCTGCCATTCGATCTGGTACAGGAAATCGCTGGAAAAATGCGGATTGCCGAAAAACAGCCAGTTGCGCCCCGGTGCCTGCGCCTCGGCGCGGGCCTGGACAAAGGCGCGAAACGGCGCCACTCCGGTGCCCGCGCCGATCATGATGATGTCGCGGGCGGTATCGGCCGGCAGGCGAAAGCGCGTGTTTTCCTCGATGAAGACCGGCACCGTATCGCCTTCGGTGCGGTCGGCCAGAAAATGCGACGCCACGCCCCAGCGGGATTCCCCTTGCCGTTCAAAGGCGACATGGGCCAGCGTCAGGTGAACTTCGTCTTCGGCCACCGCAGCGCAGGATGCGATGGAATACAGGCGTGGGGCCAGTGGCCGCAAGGCTGCCACCAGTTCAGGCCCGCTCCAGCGCACTGGCCATTGCCTGAGCGCATCGATCAACTGATGCGTGCCCAGATAGGCGGCCAACTGTTCGCGGGCGTCCGGCGCCAGCAGCGCCGTCAGTGCGCCATCTTGCGCGCGTTCTGCCAGGGCGGCCAGGAATGGGCGGGTCAGCACCGTCAGTTCACGGTAGCGGCCCAGCCATTCGCCCAGGGGGCGGCTGGCACCTTGGTGTTCGACCGTGTCGGCGGCGTTCAGGCCGCAGGCAGCCAGAATGCGGGCGACCAGGGTGTCGTCCTGTTCGGGCCAGACACCCAGGGCATCGCCAGGTTCGTAGTGCAGCTTGCTGCCTTCCAGCGACAGTTCCAGGTGGCGGATGTCCTTGTCGCTGTCGCGGCCCGTGATGGGTTGGTTCAGCAGGATTTCCGCCTGGAACGGGTGGTCGCGGGTGAATTTTTCGGTCTGGGGCCGCAGCGGCGTCACCGTGGCCTGGGGCGTGGCTGCACTGGCGGTCTGCAGGACCTCGCGCGCCTGTTCCAGCGCCCGGGCCTGCCAGGGGGCGGCGACTGTGTCGATATCCAGATCGGCGGCGCCGGCGTCCTGCAGGCGCTGCGCGCCCAGTTCGGCCAGACGGGCGTCGATCTTCTGCGCAATGCCGCAGAACGAGGGGTAGTTGGAATCCCCCAGGCCCAGCACGGCGTATTTCAGCCGGGGCAGCTTCGGCGCGCGCTTGCCCAGCAGGAATTCGACCCAGGCAATCGAATCGTCTGGCGGATCGCCGTCGCCCTGCGTGCTCATGACCACGTAGAGCAGCTGTTCGTCCTTCAGTTCCTTGGTCTTGTACTGGTCGGCACGGATCAGCCGCGCTTCCAGCCCCTGGGCAAGCACCTGCTCATGCAGCGCATTGGCGACGCGCTTTGCATTGCCGGTCTGGCTGCCGTACAGGATGGTCAGGCGCTGGGCGGTGTCGGGTGCGGGCGCGCTGGCCACCGTCAGCGTCGGGGATGCCTCGCGCGTGGGCTGGCGCGCCTGGGCGACCCCGGCGAAATAGCCCGAAAGCCAGTGCAGGCTGGCAGGTTCCAGCGCGCCCGCCAGTTCGGCGATCAGGGGGAGGTGGGCTTCGGGCAGGTAGTTCGGCGCGAGCATGGCACGGTCTTGTGGAAACGAAGAAAGGGTCCATTCTGGGCCGCTTGCTTCGGATCGTGAACGAACCGATGCTTATGTTTTTATGCGCATATAAGCAAATGGCCCCATCCGGAAAGACCGTGTCGTCTGCGTGTGGCGGGGTGGATCGGGGTCAGTCTTCCCAGTGCAGCCAGCCTTCTTGCAGCCATTCGTCCAGCAGGGCGAGCGTGTCGGGGGCCAGGCGGCGGATCGCGTCCGCATCCAGCGCACGCTGGTCGGCCAGTGCCTCCAGGCCGGGCTCGGCCGCCAGGGGGGCGACCTCGCCATTGATGAAGACCTGCTGGTCGCAATACATCAGCCGCGTGCAGCGGTCCAGCGTCAGGCGACCCGCCGCCGGAACGCCTGTGCTCAGCGAGAGTGGTTCTGCGGCCGGGTCGAACAGGGCGCTGTCGGGCAGGGACGTCAGCCATTGGCCCAGGAACCGCGCTGCAACGGCACGGTCCAGGCGAATCCTGGACAGCGTGTCCAGCGTGGACTGCACCAGCGCATCGGGTAGGGCCGCTGGGGTGCGGGTGGCGGCCACCCCGGCGTCGGTATAGAGCGTGGCCAGGTCCGGGCCGGGCAGGCAGGGGTGTCCGTACAGGCCTGGGTTGCCCAGGTGCTGGGCCGAGATCTGGTCGGCGGCCGATTCCAGCAGGCCCCGGGCCAGGGTCGCCTGGCTGGGGACGCGAAAACCGATGGACAGCGTCATGCAGTCGCCGCCGATGGCGATGCCGTCGTGGCAGACGTGCGGCGGCAGGTACAGCATGTCGCCCGGTTCCAGGATGTCATCCGCATCCGGCTGGAAATCGGCCAGGATCTTCAGCGGCAATCCCGGCACCAGGGTGCGGTCCGCCTGCTGGCTGGTGCGCCAGCGGCGTCGGCCCTGTCCTTGCAGCAGGAACACGTCGTAGCTGTCGAAATGGGGGCCGACACCGCCACCGTCAGTGGCGATGCTGATCATCAGATCATCCAGCCGGGCATCGGAGATGAAGCGGAACTGGCGCATCAGCGCGGCCGAATCATCGTCGTGCAGGTCCACGCTTTGCACCAGCAGCGTCCAGTTCGGCTGCGAGGCTGGCGGCAATCGGCGAAACGGCCCGTGTTTCAGCGACCAGCCGCGCTCGCCGTGGGTGATGAGGCGGGATTCGACCTCGTCGCGGCGGGCCAGTGTCCGTACGTCGCCGATCGTGACCGGCGGCTGGAAACCGGGGATCGCCTGGCGCACCAGCAGGGGTTTCTGCTGCCAGTAGTCGCGCATGAATTCCTGGGGCGTCAGGCCGCCCAGCAGGGGTGTGGGGCGGTCGATGTCGGGGTTCGATGAGGTCATCATGAAAGGGGCGTCCTTGCGGGGTCGGGTGGGCCTGTCGGCCCGGCTTGCCGGGCCGATGGCCATCAGAGAAAGTCGCGGCGCAACTGGTAGATGAGTTCCAGCGCATCACGCGGGCTCAGGCTGTCCGGTTCCAGCGCCTGCAAGGCGGCGCGCAACGGCGCGTCCGGGTCGTGGTCGGATTCCTCTTCGGCCTGCTGCACGAACAGGGCCAGCTGGGATCCGGCCCGGTTGCGGGCTTCCAGTTCGGCTAGTTCCTTGCGTGCGTGGCGGATCACCACTGGCGGGATGCCGGCGCGCTGGGCCACGTGCAGGCCGTAGCTCTGGCTGGCGGGGCCGGGGCGGACTTCGTGCAGGAATACCACCCCGTCGGGCGCGTCGGCCGCTGCCAGATGGACATTGGCCACGCCGTGGGTCTTTTCCGGCAGACGTGTCATTTCGAAATAATGCGTCGCGAACAGCGTCAGCGCGCGGTTGTGCGTCAGCAGCCGGTGGGCAATGGCCCAGGCCAGCGCCAGGCCGTCGTAGGTGGACGTGCCCCGGCCGATTTCGTCCATCAGGACCAGGCTGGATGGAGTGGCGGCCCCCAGGATCACGCCGGCTTCCATCATTTCCATCATGAAGGTCGAGCGGCCGCCCGCCAGGTCGTCGGCCGCGCCGATGCGTGTGAAGATGCGATCCACCGGGCCGATGCGCGCCCGTGTCGCGGGGACGTAGCTGCCGGCGCGCGCCAGCAGCGCGATCAGCGCCACCTGGCGCATATAGGTCGATTTGCCGCCCATGTTCGGCCCCGTGATCAGCAACATGCGGCGTTCTTCGTTCATGTGGCAGTCGTTCGGGGTAAAGGATTCGATACTGTGTTCCACCACCGGGTGGCGGCCGGATTCGATGTCCAGGCAGATCTCATCGACCAGTTCCGGCGCCACCCAGCCGTGGGCGCGTGCATGATAGGCCAGTCCGGCCAGCGCATCGATCTGCGCCAGGGCAGCGGCGCAGCGGGCCAGCGCCGCCGCGTGCCCCGCTGCCTGGGCCAGGATCTGTTCGTACAGCAGTTTTTCGCGCGCCAGGCTGCGGTCCCGGGCAGACAGGACTTTGTCTTCCCAGGCTTTCAGTTCGGGCGTGATGTAGCGTTCTACGTTTTTCAGCGTTTGGCGGCGGCGGTAGTCGTCGGGCACCTTGTCGGCCTGGCCGCGTGAGACCTCGATGAAAAAACCATGGACGCGGTTGTATTCCACCCGCAGGTTGGCAATCCCGGTGCGTTCCCGTTCGCGGGCTTCGACTTCCAGCAGAAACGCACCGTTGTCCCCCGCCAGTTGGCGCAGTTCGTCCAGTTCTGCATCGTAGCCTGTTGCGATCACCCCGCCGTCGCGCACCATCAGGGCGGGCTCGGCGGCGATGCCCTGGGCCAGCAGCGCATGCAGTGCCGGGTCCACGGGGACGTCGCGCAGGCAATCGGCCAGCAGCCTCTGGGCATCGAAGGCAGCCGTAGTGGTCTGGGCCAGCGTGTCCAGGCATCCCAGTGCATCGCGCAGGCTGGCCAGTTCTCGTGGACGGATCGTGCCCAGCGCCAGGCGGGTCGCCATGCGTTCCAGATCGGGCAGGGGCCGCAGTGCATCGCGCAGGGCGCGCAGCGCGCCGTCGGCATCCGGCGCCTGCAGCAGTTGCGTGATCACGTCCTGGCGGGCGCGGGCCTGGGGATTGTCGCGCAGCGGCGCCTGCAGCCAGCGGCGCAATTGGCGGCTGCCCATCGGCGTGCGGGCGTGGTCCAGCGTGCTGAACAGCGTCGGGCCGTCGCCGCCGCTGAGCGTATCGGTGATTTCCAGATTGCGCCGCGTGGCCGGGTCCAGCACCACGTAGTCGCCGCCCGCGTCCACCGACAGGCTGTGCACATGGCTGAGCGCCTGGGCCTGCGTCGCCCCGACGTAGCGCAGCAGCGCGCCGGCCGCGCGCATGGCCAGCGGCAAGTGGTCCAGCCCGAAAGCGCCGACATCGTTCACGCCGAAATGGCGCAGCAGCGTGTCGCGCGCGCCGTCGGCCTCGAAGTGCCAGTCCGGTACCCGGCTGATCGCAGCGTCCAGTCCGGCCGATTCCAGTGCCCGCATGTCTGCCTGTTCTGCGCAGACCAGTTCGGCGGGCGCGATCCGGCCCAGTTCGGCGTCCAGCAGTTCCGGTGTCGATTCGCAGGCCTTGAAATCGCCGTTGGCCAGGTTCATCCAGGCCAGGCCCACGGTTTCGCGTCCGTGCCCGCGCCCGATGACCCAGGCCGCGATGCGGCGATCATCGTCGGCGGGCAACAGCGCATCGTCGGTCAGCGTGCCCGGCGTCACCACACGCACGATCTGGCGCTCGACCGGCCCTTTGCTGGTGGCCGGATCACCGATCTGCTCGCAGATGGCGATGGATTCACCCAGCGCCACCAGGCGCGCCAGGTAGCCTTCCATGGCGTGGTGCGGCACGCCCGCCATCGGGATCGGCGCGCCGTTGGACGTGCCGCGCTTGGTCAGCGTCAGGTTCAGCAACCGCGCCCCGCGTTCCGCGTCGTCATAGAACATCTCGTAGAAATCGCCCATGCGATAGAACAGCAGATGCGACCCGGCCTGGGCCTTGAGCTGGAGATACTGCTGCATCATGGGGGTGTGGCCGGACAGATCAGGGGTGGACATGGGTGCGGTGCTGGCAGGGGTGAAACGGGGAAGGTTCTTATTATCGGTCATGGGGTGCGCGGTGTCAGGTGAATGGCCGTGCTTTTCCTGACATTGAGCAGGGCACGAAAACTGCACGTCCGGCCTGCCATGGATGGATACAATGCGCGGATATCGATTTTCTTGCAAGGAATGACCCCCATCATGCCCGAATCGCACACATCCCTGAAGGAACTCACCCTGCGTGGTGTGGTGCTGGGCGCCCTGATCACCCTGGTGTTCACGGCGTCCAACGTTTATCTGGGCCTGAAAGTCGGCCTGACCTTTGCTTCTTCGATTCCGGCGGCGGTGATTTCCATGGCGGCCCTGCGGGCATTCCGGGATTCCAATATCCTGGAGAACAACATCGTTCAGACACAGGCGTCTGCGGCGGGCACTCTGTCGGCGGTCATTTTCGTGCTGCCGGCCTTGTTGATGATGGGGTACTGGACCGGGTTCCCCCTGTTGCAGACCGCCATGATCTGCGCCTGTGGCGGGATCCTGGGCGTGGTGTTCACCGTGCCGCTGCGGCGCGCGCTGGTCGTCAACAGCGATCTGCCCTATCCGGAAGGGGTGGCCGCAGCCGAAATTCTCAAGGTCGGACAGTCCCCGGACAGCGGCGCCAACACGCCGCCGGCGGGGGGGCTTGCGAGACATCCTGGCGGGCGGCGTGCTGGCCGGGGGATTCAGCCTGCTGACGAGCGGCCTGCGGGTGGCCGGCGACAGCGTGGGCTATTGGTTCAGTATCGGACGCGCCGTATTCCAGTTGCCCCTGGGCCTGTCCTTTGCCCTGGTGGGGGCTGGCTATCTGGTCGGGATCGTCGGTGGCGTGGCCATGCTGCTGGGCGTGGTGCTGTCCTGGGGGATCGCCGTCCCCTGGTTGACGTCGCTTACCCCCATGCCCGATGGCGTCAGCCTGAGCAGCTTCGCCTCCGGTCTCTGGGTTTCCAAGGTGCGCCTGATCGGTGCCGGCATGATCGCCATCGCGGCGGTCTGGACGCTGCTGACCCTGATCAAACCGATGATCGAAGGCATGCGGATTTCGCTGTCGGTGCTCAAGCGCGGATCAGGCGGGGTGGGGCAGGGCCGTACCGATGCCGACCTGCCGCCCTCGGTGGCGACGGCACTGTTCGTCGGCGCCCTGATTTCGTGGTTCGTGCGGGTCCGGCTTCGCGTCCGGGCATTTCCGGATGCCGTGTCCCGTGATCAGGCTGAACAGACCAGCGAGCGCACGGGCACGCTGTTTGCTTCGGGCATGATCGTGGGCGAGAGCCTGGTAGGCGTGGTGCTGGCCATTGTGATCGTGGGTTCCACGGCGACTGGTGGCGGGGATGCGCCGCTGGCCGTGGCCGGGCCTGGATTTGCGCCGATTGCGACCGGGATTGGGCTGCTGGCTTTTGTGCTGATGTGCGTCGTATTCGTGCGGCGCGTGCTGGGGGCGGGGGCTGGAAAGGGCTAATTCAACGGGGGCATCCGAAAAAGCCGTATCGGCCAGTGGCGATTATGGAAGTTTGCGGGGCGGCGTGATGCACTCGGCCCTGCTTTTTCCACACGGTCCACATTCTTTGTGTTACAAAAAGATTCATGGACGATATTGCGGCTTCCGATCTCAAAACGATTCTGCATTCCAAGCGGGCCAATATTTATTACCTGGAGCATTGCCGGGTGCTGGTCAACGGTGGTCGGGTCGAGTATGTGACAGACGCGGGCAAGCGCTCTCTATACTGGAACATTCCGATCGCCAATACCACCAGCATTCTGCTGGGGACAGGCACATCCATCACTCAGGCGGCAATGCGGGAACTGGCCAAGGCCGGGGTTCTGGTTGGTTTTTGCGGAGGCGGTGGCACGCCCTTGTTTTCCGCCAATGAAGTCGATGTCGATGTGGCCTGGTTCAGCCCTCAAAGTGAATATCGGCCGACGGAATATCTGCAGGCGTGGGTGGAATTCTGGTTTGATGATGCCCGCAGGCTGATTGCTGCCAAGGCCTTGCAGCAGGCTCGCATCCGGCGCCTGGGCGAAGAATGGCGTCAGGCGAGCCTGAAGGAAGCCGGATTCAATGTGGATGTGGAACGGCTGGATGGTCTGCTGACCCAGAGCCTGCGGCGTGTGGATCAAGCCGGTGAAACAGTCGAGTTGCTGACCGAGGAAGCCAGGCTCACCAAGGCACTGTTCAAGATGGCTGTTGACGCGGTGGGTTATGGCGATGAATTCACCCGTGCCAAACGGGGGACTGGTACCGATCCGGCCAACCGTTTTCTGGATCATGGCAATTATCTTGCCTATGGGCTGGGTGCCACGGCGTGCTGGGTGCTGGGCCTGCCGCACGGCCTGGCGGTCTTGCACGGAAAGACACGGCGCGGCGGGCTGGTGTTTGACGTGGCTGATCTGGTGAAGGACGCTTGCATCCTGCCGCAGGCCTTCTTGTCCGCCATGCGAGGCGACGATGAGCAGCAGTTCCGCCGCAACTGCATCGAGGCGTTGACGCGTAGTGAATCCCTGGATTTCATGATCGACACGGTCAAGGAAATCGCTAGGGCGACTGCCCGCCAGGCCGTTCCCGCCGCTTCTGGCCAGAAAGGCGGCGCATGAATGTTCTGCTGGTTTCCCAGTGCAGCAAGCGGGCCTTGACGGAAACGCGCCGGATCCTGGATCAGTTCGCCGAGCGGCGCGGCGACCGGACCTGGCAGACGGCGATCACCCAGGCGGGTCTGGATACCCTGAGAAGGCTGCTGCGCCAGACCGCACGCAAGAACACTGCCGTGGCCTGCCACTGGATCCGGGGCCGGGATCATAGTGAACTGTTGTGGATCGTTGGCGATGCCCGGCAGTTCAATGCTGAAGGCACCGTGCCGACGAACACCACCGCCAGCAACGTGCTGCGCACCGGTGACGAAAACGCCTGGCACCACCTGCCGTTGATGACCGCCCTGGCCGCACTTGCTGCCCTGCTGCACGACCTGGGCAAAGCCACGCAGGCGTTTCAGGACAGGCTCGGAAACCCAGGACTGCGCGAGCGCAATCACTACCGCCATGAGTGGGTGTCGGTGCGGCTGTTCCAGGCCTTTGTGGGGCAGGATGACGACACGGGCTGGCTGCAGCGACTGGCCGACTGCGCAGCACCGGGTGCCGATGCGAAAGCCTTTGAAGCGCTGTGGCTGGACCATGCCAGTGGGCGGCTGCTGCGCGATGGGCGGGATGAACCCCAGGCCAGGCAGCACTTGCCATTTGCCCACCTGCCGCCGCTGGCTCAGGCGGTGGCGTGGCTGGTGTTCACCCACCACCGTCTGCCCTGCCTGCCAGTACAGAAAGCACAGGACGTAGATGCGCAGGACATGGATGACGATAGGCGCGTCCACCACCGCTTTGGTGCACGCCCTCGATCCCTGAATCAGAACGCCCTGGACGACGTACTGCTGCGTATCAGTGCCGACTGGAACGAGCCCCGCGAAAACGTGCCTGCCTCGACGCTTGCCGCCCACTGGTACTTCCCGCACGGGTTGCCTGTCATCCAACCCGCCTGGCGCAAGCAAGCCGCCCGCTATGCACGCAAGCTGCAGGAACTGTTGCAAGCCACTGGGCAGCGCACCGTGCTGCACGACCCGTTTGCCATGCACGTTGTGCGCCTGTGCCTCATGCTGGCCGATCACCATTATTCCAGCCTCACCGACGCCGCCGCACGCGCCCCTTACCTCAGCAAAGACTACCCGCTCTACGCCAACACGTGCCGCAACAACTATCACAACGGTAGCTGCCCGTGCTTGCAGGATAGACGCCAGGCCCCGATTTTCAATCAAACGCTGGACGAACACCTGCTGGGCGTGCAGGCTCACGCCACGCTGGTGGCGCGATCCCTGCCCAGCCTCACGCACAGCCTGCCGGCGCTCAAAAACCACAAGCCCCTGAAAAAACGCAGCGCCGACCCGCGCTTTGCCTGGCAGGACAAGGCCGCCGACCTGGCCGCCAGCGTGCGTGCCCGCGCGGCACAGCAAGGCGCATTCATCGTCAACATGGCTTCCACCGGCTGCGGCAAGACACTGGGCAACGCACGGGTGATGAACGCGCTGGCTGACCAGGCCACCGGCCTGCGATGCGCCTTTGCCATGGGGCTGCGCACGCTCACGCTGCAAACCGGGCGCGTGTTCCAGAACGACCTGCAGTTGAACGACGAGCAACTGGCCATCCAGGTCGGCGGCGCGGCCAGCCGGGCATTGTTTGAATACTGGGAACAGCAGGCCGAAGCCACTGGCTCCGCATCCAGCCAGGCGCTGCTGGACGAAGCGGGCACCGTGCTCTACGAGGGCAACGACCAGCACCCGCTGCTGCAGCGCCTGACCGACGACGCCAAGGCCCGCGCGCTGATTGCTGCACCCCTGCTGGTGTGTACTGTGGACCACCTCACCCCCGCCACCGAAAGCCTGCGTGGCGGCCGCCAGATCGCGCCCATGCTGCGCCTGCTGACCAGTGACCTGGTGCTGGACGAGCCCG
>NZ_JAVERO010000097.1:0-8444 GCF_034007085.1 Castellaniella sp.
GATACTTCGTGCCTGTCGAATCCGAGCCGCTTGCAAGCGGCGAGGTGGAGGGATGCAACGGGTGAAGATACTTCGTGCCTGTCGAATCCGAGCCGCTTGCAAGCGGCGAGGTGGAGGGATGCAACGGCTTGAGGTTGCCACGGGTGATGTTTGACGGTCTGATCCTGGCGGGAGGCCAGTCCCGGCGCATGCGCACGGCCGACCAGCCGCACGCCGACAAAGGACTGATGCACTGGCATGGCGAACCGTTGGTTGCCCATGCCTGCCGTTTCCTCAAGACCCAGGGGTCAGAAACCCTGTGGATCAGCGCCAATCGGCATCCGGACGATTACGCAGCGCATGGCGTGGTGGTGCGGGACGATCCCGCCTACGCCGAGTGTGGCCCCTTGGCGGGCGTACTGGCAGTCCTGAGGCGAACGCGGGCCCCCTGGCTGTTCGTGCTGCCGGTGGATGTGCTGCGTTGGCCCAGTGACCTGGGTGCGCGTCTGGGCGCTGCAGCCCGGGTCGATCGCCCGGCCTATGCGCGCACACCTGGCGGACCGCAGCCGCTGTGCCTGATGGTGCACCGCGATCTGGCCGATGGGCTGCAGATGTTTCTGGATGCAGGCGGCCGCCAGGTTCAGGGCTGGTTGCGGTCCTGTGGCGCGACCGCTGTCGATTTCCCTGATGCCGACGCCCTGGTCAATCTGAATACTCCCGAGGATTGGGCGCGTTGGCAGTGAACCGGCCCTAGACCAGCCAGTCCGACAGCGCCATCCAGTCGACTTCCGCGCCGGATTCCAGTCGTGTCCCGGCCGGGATGCGCGCCAGGCCGTGGGCCCAGGCCAGGCTGCTGAGGGCGCCCGAGCTTTGTTGCGTGTGCAGGGTCAGCACGGGCAGGCCGCTGGCGCACTGCACCGCCTGGATGCGCAGGAAATCGTCGCGTTCTCCGCCGACAGGGCGGGGGGTATCCAGGATGCCGCGCCGGATCGGGGGCAGCACATTGCGTTGGCCCTGCAGGCCCCGGATCAAGGGGCTGACCAGCAGCGTGAACACGACAAAAGCCGAGACCGGGTTGCCCGGCAGACACACCAGCGGGCGGCCGTTGAGTTCGGCCAGGGCGACTGGCTTGCCTGGTTTCATGCGCACGCGCCACAGGTCCAGCGTGCCGCCCAGGGCCTCGATGGCGGGTTTGACCAGGTCCTTCTCCCCGACCGACGCCCCTCCTACACTGAGCACCAGATCGCAGGACTCGTTCAATTCGGCCAGGGCGCGGCGGGTCGCTTCCGCATCGTCACGGACGTGGCGCAGTACCGGGGCCGCTGTGCCCAGTCCGCCGCACAGGCTGGCGAGCATGGGCGCGTTGGAATTATGGATGGCGGCCGGAGGCAGGGGCTGGCCGGGGGGGATGAGTTCGTCGCCGGTGGTCAGGATGCCGACCTTCAGGCGGGGAAAGACGGGCGCCCGGTCGTATCCCTGGGACGCCAGCACGGCCAGATGGCCGGCGCCCAGGCGGATGCCCTGGGTGAGCACTGTCTGTCCCGTTTGCATGTCTTCGCCCCGGCGGCGGATGTGCTGCCCGGGGCGGGGCGGGGCCAGGACGGTGACCTGACCGTCGTTTTCGCGGCAGTCTTCCTGGATGACGACCGTGTCGGCGCCTGCCGGGATCACGCTGCCGGTGAACAGGCGGATGGCCTGGCCGGGCAGCAGGGGGTCGGGCGCCTGGCCGGCGAAACAGCGCTGCTGGACTGGCAGCATGGCGCCGGCGGTGGCGGCATCGGCGGCCCGCAGCGCATAGCCGTCCATGGCGCTGTTGTCGGCGGGGGGCAGGTCCAGACTGGCGACGATGTCCTGGGCCAGCACACGGCCATACAGGGCATCCAGAGGCAGGGTTTCGTGATGGTCGGGGGCGTGTCCGCGCGCTGCCAGGCGGGCCTGGGCTGTGTCGAAATCAAGCATGATCGGGGTCTAATCGGATGGTGCGCGGTAGGTGCTGGCGAAGTTGCAAGGACGCTGGCGGCTGTCGAGTTGGGATAGCAGGATTTTTTCCCAGGCCAGCCGGCAGGCGCCCGTCGAGCCGGGCAGGCAGAACACCAGGGTGTCGTTGGCCGTGCCGCACAGGGCATCGGATTGCAGGGACGAGGCACCAATGTCCAGCCAGGACAGATGACGGAATAGTTCGCCGAAGCCGGGCACGATCTGGTCGAGCAGCGGCGTGACGGCGGGGATGGTGGATTTGCCGTGGGAGAAGCCCGTGCCGCCGTTGCACAGGATGACCTGGATGTCAGGGTTGGCGATCCAGTCGCTGAGCACCTGGCGGATCCGGTAGCGGTCGTCGGGGCACAGCGCGCGGGCCTGCAGGATGTGACCGGCCTCGGTCAGGGCATGGGCCAGGTAGTCGCCGGTCGAATCTTCGGCTGCCGTGCGTCGGCTGGAAATCGTCAGTACCGCGCAGTGCAGGTGGACAGGGGGCAAGGTGGGATCGGCCTTCATGGTGTTTCCTGGGGGTGGTCCCACTGGGCGGTTTTTGCTGCGTCGGCGGCGCGCTGTTCGACCCAGAACGCGCGGCCATCGGCCAGGGTTTCACGTTTCCAGAAGGGGGCGCGGGTCTTGAGGGCATCGATGATGTATTCACAGGCCTGGAAGGCCTGGCCCCGGTGGGTGGCGGCCACACCGACGAAGACGATGGGGTCGCCCAACGGCAGTTCGCCGACCCGGTGGACGACCAGGGTGTCCAGGACATCCCAGCGCTGTTTCGCATGATCGCACAGCGCCTGGATCTCGCGTTCGCACATGCCTGGGTAGTGTTCCAGGAACAGGCTGTGGGACCCGGCATCGGGGCTGTAGTCGCGCACCATGCCCAGGAAGTGCACCAGGGCGCCCGCGCGGCTGCCTGCGCGGTCCTGCAGCTGTTTGGCCAGTTCGGCGGCCTCGAAACGTTCGGTCTGGATGCGGATCATGATCCGTTGTCTGCCTAGCCGCCGGTGACGGGTTCGAACACGGCCACCTCGTCGCCCGGTTGGATCATGGCCGTGCGACTGGCGTGTTCCTGGTTGATGGCAAGCCTGAGGCGGGTCGAGGAACCCAGCGCGGGGCAGCGTGCCGTCAGGGCATCCAGCCAGTGACCCGCCTGGACGGGACCATCGAGCGGCAGGATCTCGCGCCGCAGACCCATGTGTTCTGCGACCTGGGCGAAATACAGGACCTCAATCGTTGTGCCAGTCGCCACTTTTGCCTCCGGTTTTGCTGAGCAGGCGTACCTGCTCGATGACGATGCCCTTGTCGGCGGCCTTGCACATGTCATAGACCGTGAGAGCGGCGACCGAGCAGGCGGTCATGGCTTCCATTTCGACGCCGGTCTGATGACAGGTGCGGCTGGTGGCGCGAATGGTCAGCGTACGGCTGGATTCATCGGCCGTAAAGTCCACCCCGACGAAGCTGAGCGGCAGGCTGTGGCACAGTGGGATGAGTTCGGCGCAGCGTTTGGCCGCCAGAATGCCGGCGATGCGGGCTGTATTCAGGACCTCGCCCTTGGCATTGGCCTGGGCGGACAGCAGGCCCCAGGCGTGGGCGTTCAGGCGCACCCGGCCTTCGGCCACGGCGGTGCGGTCGGTCGGGGCCTTGGCGCCGACATCGACCATGCGGACCTGGCCGTTTTCGTCCAGGTGGCTGAGAGTGGGGGAAAGGTCGGTCTCGCTCATGGCCCTATGATAAACGAGGACGCCGCCGTGCGGGCTGTGCCGCTGCTATCATGGTTGCTTGTGGGCAATGCCGGATGCTGGCGCCGCCCCCGACCGGATTTCCGCATGGCCAAGACGATCGGCGCATTCTTTTCCCTGTACCTGGCGACCCTGATCCTGTTGCTCAGTTCAGGGCTGTTCAATACCTACCTGAGCCTGCGGCTGACGGCGCTGTCCGTGTCCGAGGTCTGGGTCGGGGCGATGATCGCTGCCTACTATCTGGGCCTGGTGCTGGGTGCGCGGATCGGGCATCGCCTGATCATCGGTGTGGGGCATATTCGCGCCTACGCGGCCTGCGCGGCGCTGGTCACGATCACGGTGCTGGTGCTGCTCCTGACCGAGGACCTGTGGGTCTGGCTGGCATTGCGCTTTGTCGCGGGCATTGCCATGGTCAGCCTGTTCATCGCCATCGAAAGCTGGCTCAACGAGCAGACTGAAAATGCTTCGCGGGGGACGGTATTCGGTTTCTACATGGTGGCGTCCTGCCTGGGTACCGTGCTGGGCCAACTGGCCGTGGGGCTGTTTCCGACGCTGGATACGGATCCGTTGGTGTTCGTGGCGATCTGCAGCGTGCTCAGCCTGATCCCGGTGACGCTGACGCGGCGCCTGCACCCGGCGCTGCAGGTGCCGGCGCCATTGTCCCTGCGCTATTACGTGGCGCGCGTGCCGCTGTCCCTGACCGTGCTGTTCCTGGCGGGCATGTTGACCGGCGCGTTCTATGGCCTGGCCCCTGTATACGGTTTGCAGCACGGCATGGACAATCACCAGGTCGGGGTGTTTCTGGCGGTTTCCGTGGCGGCGGGGCTGGTGTTTCAGTGGCCCCTGGGCTGGCTGGCCGATCACATGAGCCGGGTGCGGCTGATTCGCCTGGGTGCGTTGCTCCTGCTGTGCCTTGGGGCTCCTTTGTGGGGCTGGTATGCGTTCCCGTATCCCGTGCTGGTGGTCTTTTCCGGCGTGCTGGGGATCATTCAATTCACGCTCTATCCCTTGGGGGCGGCCTTTGCCAATGACAACGTCGATCCCGAACGGCGGGTCGGCCTGAGCGCCCTGCTGTACATGGTTTATGGTCTGGGAGCCTGTCTAGGGCCCTTGGTGGCGGGTGGGCTGATGCGCGTCTGGGGGGCGGATGTGTATTTTGTGTTCGTATCGGCCTGCGCGGCCTTGCTGGTCGTGCTCATCCGTGAACGCAGCGTCAAGGGCACGCACCGCAGCGAGGATGCGCCGACCCAGTTCGTGCCCATGGCCGACACCTTGCAGAATTCCAACGTGATGGCGGTGCTGGATCCGCGTGTCGATCCGCAGCGCGACATTTCGCACGATCCGGTGATCGATGACCCCCTGGCGGCGCCCGCTGCGCCGGAACCGGAACTGGAACCGGAACCTAAGCCCGCACCGGAACCTCAACCAGAGCCCGCGCCTGGGCTGGGGCCGGTTCCGGCGCGGATGGCCTCAGCGGGGGAATAACAGCACGATCGCACCCAGGGCCAGGCCGATGCCCAGGATGTTCACGGCATTCAGGCGTTCGCGGAACAGGCCTGCGCCCACCAGGGTGCCGATCGAGATCACGCCGATGTTCATGGCGGCAAACACCAGGGTGGGATTGTCCGGAAAGGTCTGGTGTGCCCGGATGTAGCAGTAGATGTTGCCGAAATTCAGCCCGCCCAGCAGCAGTCCTGACGCTAGGCTGCGAGCGTGCCAGCGGGTGCGGCGGGCCAGCAGCCATAGCCCCATCAGCAGACCGGCGAGCGTGAAGCTCAGCAGCAGGCTGCCGGTGAAACCGGCGCCGATTCGCGCCATCTGCTTGAACAGGATGTCGATGCAGCCATAGCCGAGCCAGACGCCCAGCAGCACCTGCCAGCCGCGTGCCGCAGTGCCTCGTGCTTCGTCATCGGATATCGTCTCTCCGGGGGTGGGCGTCGCGGCCGCCGTTCGGGGGCGTGCCAGCAGGCAGGCCAGTGCGCACAGTGCCAGGGCAATGCCGAAGGCCTTGCGCATCGATACGGCTTCGTGAAACACCAGGAAAGCCGCCAGGATCGGCAGGATCAAGGACAGACGCTGGGCGGTATCGCTGCGCACGATGCCTGCCCGGCGCACGGCGGCCGCCATGATCAGGAACACGCTGGGCAGCAGCACCCCCAGCAGGCTCAGGATCAGCCAGGCAGCGGGGGATTGATCGAACAGCGTATCCAGGGGCGGACGCAGCAGCCACAGGCACAGCCCCACCGCCGTCGCATAATTCACTGCGATGGCCTGATCGATGTGGATGCGGCTGCGGCGGGCCAGCTTCAGGAAGATCGAGACGGCGACACTGAAGGCAATGCTGAGAATCAGGGTGTGCATGATTCGGCCTCCGGCATCGGCACCAGCCCCAGGCGCTCGAACAGCCGGGCATCCGCGCTTGCCTGGGGGTTTGGCGTAGTCAGCAGGCGATCACCATGAAAAATGGAATTGGCGCCCGCCATGAAGCACAGGGCCTGGGTGCTGTCGTGCATGTTCTCGCGGCCTGCCGAAAGCCGCACCACCGCGCGCGGCATGACGATCCGGGTGACTGCGATCGTGCGCACGAATTCGATCGGATCCAGGTCGGGTGCCTGGGCCAGGGGCGTGCCTGGCGCTTTCACCAATTGGTTGATGGGTACGGATTCCGGATAGGGGTCCAGGCTGGCCAGGGCCGCAATCAGGCCAGCGCGGATCTGACGCGATTCCCCCATGCCGACAATGCCGCCGCAACAGACTTTCAGACCGGCACTGCGTGCGCGCTGCAGCGTGTCCAGCCGATCCTGAAACGTACGGGTGCGGATGATTTCGCTGTAATGTTCTGGCGCGGTGTCCAGATTGTGGTTGTAGTAGTCCAGTCCGGCAGCCTTCAGGCGTTCGGCCTGGCCGTCTTTCAGCATGCCCAGGGTCACGCAGGTTTCCAGACCCAGCGCCTTGACGGCCTGCACATGCTCGATCACCTGGTCCAGCTGGCGTTCGGTTGGTGAGCGCCAGGCCGCACCCATGCAGAATCGTTGCGCGCCTGCATTCCGGGCCTTGCGCGCCGCCTCCAGCACTTGTTCCAGCGGCATCAGTGGCTGCGCATCCACTTCGGTCTGGTAGCGCGAGGATTGTGGGCAGTAGGCGCAGTCTTCGGGGCATGCGCCGGTCTTGATCGACAGCAGGCTGGATTGCTGAACGGCGTTGGCCGGGTGGTGCGCCCGGTGCGTCGTCTGCGCGCGCAGCAGCAGGTCATTGAAGGGCAGGGCGAACAGTTCCAGGATCGCCTGGACCGACCAGGCGGGCTCCAGGGTTTCGTGACGGACGCGGGCGTGCATGGTGGACTCCGGGATGAAAACAGTCCGGATCGTAGGCGCTTGATTGCTTGTTCGACAAGGCGACAAGATCACTCAATCAACGTTTAAAATGCATTAAAAAGCGCTATTTATATTCTAATTTCGCAATATTGATATCTGTGGCCGAGGCTTGGGATGCGATCTTGGCCCAAGACCCAAGATGTAAGGAGTTGTGTTTTTCCGTGGTCCCAGCGATACGGCTGGGTCGAGCTGGAATAAAAAATGTCCGCTGTCAAGTCGTTAGTGCGGACATGCAACGGTACGAAAGGTCTTGTGGGGCAATAGGTTAGGCCAGATTTCGGCCTCGGTGTGCTCTTACCGCGTTTTGAGCTAGGTGCCGCATAGGCGCTTCGCGGTAGCAAGCCTAGGAGCGGCGGAGCGGGCAAGGTCGCACCGCCATCATACGCAAGCCACCGCTCAAAGCGAAAGCGCAGCCCTTGGGCTGCGCTTTCATCGTGGGCGGATGGTAGAGGCGTCCGCATCGTCAATTCGGCTTCGGCGGGGTAGCCTTGCCTGCCCCTCCTTTTCTGAATCCCCGATCCCCCGCCATGAACGCTTCCAGCATGTGCGGGATCAGCGTCGCCGCATCGACTGCCTCGCCATACGCCTGCGCGTGCAGCGCGGCGTAGCGGTCGAGGTCGGTTTTAAGACTGGCCGGGCAGGCAAAGGTGAGCTTGACGCTTTCGGTCTTGGGCAGCGGCCCCAGCCGCAGCTTCTTGGTTGTGCTCATCGTGAAGTCCCCCGATTGAAGAACAGCGGCTGGTACGGCCGCAACACCAAGTCGCGGTTGACGATGATCCGCACCGGCAGGCCGGGCCGTTGGGTCAAGGTGGGCTGGATGTTGAGGTTGCGCCGGGTCACTTCCTGGCCGATTTGATTCACCGTGTCCTGCAAACTGTCACGCCCGGCGATGATGACGCGATCGCCATCTTGTCGATTCTCCGGCGCGGCCAGTTCGGCGCCGACGCCCAGCAGGGTCGTCAGCGCCGCACCGGCAAAGATGCGGCCCCAGTGGTAGTCCACATCGTCTTCCAGGCCGGCATAGCCGGCCGGATCTGCGCCGGCCAGATTGTCGAGCGTCAACGAAGACGTGTCCGGCAGAATGATCCGATTCCAGACGACTTGAACGCGGCTCTGCCCGTAACTGACCTGGCTGTTGTATTTGCCCAGGATGCGCGAACCCTGCGGGATCAGCAGGAAACGCCCGGTGGCCGTGTCATAGACCGGCTCTGTCACAGTGGCGATCACGTCGCCGGGCAAGTCCGACTTGATGCCCGTCACCAGCGCTCCGGCAACCACCGTTCCGGCCATGACCTGATACGGCGAAGCCGGCAGGGTCAGGTTGCCGGAATTGCGGGTTTCCGTAGAGCCGCCTTTCAGGAAAGCCTCCTTC
>NZ_JAVERO010000098.1:0-8414 GCF_034007085.1 Castellaniella sp.
CGGGATAGCGCATGAAATAGCGGTCGATATAGGCCTTGGCCGCTGCCCGGGTGATGCCCAGGTTGCTGGCCAGGCCGAATTCGCCCATGCCGTAGATCAGGCCGAAATTGATCGCCTTGGCTGCCCGGCGATGCTCGGCATCGACTTGGTCCAGGGGCAGCCCGAAGACCTCGGCAGCGGTGGCGCGGTGGATGTCCAGCCCCTGGGCAAAGGCCCGGCACAGGTTTTCATCGCCCGACACATGCGCCATCACGCGCAATTCGATCTGCGAATAGTCGGCTGACACGACCTGCCCCAGGCTGGACACAAAGGCCGAACGCACGCGCCGGCCCTCGGTGGTGCGCACGGGAATGTTCTGCAGGTTCGGATCGGACGAAGCCAGCCGTCCCGTCACCACAGCGGCCTGGGCATAGCGCGTATGCACCCGGCCCGTGCGCGGGTCGATCATGCGCGGCAGTTTGTCGGTATACGTGGATTTCAGCTTGGCGATGCTGCGGTAGTCGAGCAGCAGGCGCGGCAAGGGATAGTCGGCGGCCAGGCGGGTCAGCACGTCCTCGTCGGTGGACGGCGCGCCGCCCGCCGTCTTGCGCAGCACCGGCAACTGCATGCGCTGGAACAGGATCTCGCCCAGCTGCTTGGGCGAATTCAGATTGAAGGGCTGGCCAGCCAGGGCATGGGCCTGGGTTTCGAGATCGATCATCTGCCGACCCAGTTCATGACTTTGCGCCGCCAGCACGCCGGCATCGATCGCCACGCCATTGCGCTCGATGCGCGTCAGCACCGCAGAAGTCTGGATTTCCAGCGCGTAGATGCGATCCAGCCCGGTTTCGGCCTGGACTTTCGGGTACAGGACCTGATGCAGGCGCAAGGTGAAATCCGCGTCCTCGGCGGCATAATGCGCCGCCTGGTCCAGGGCGACCTCGTCAAAGCCGATCTGGCGTGCGCCCTTGCCGCACAGGTCCTCGTAGGTCGTGCCCGTCAGCCCCAGCCATTGGATGCACAGATCCTGCAGGTTCACGCGCCGATGGGATTGCAGCACATAGGCCTGGAGCATGGTGTCATGCTGCACCCCGCGCAGTTCGATGCCCTCGTTGGCGAATACATGCGCATCGTATTTGGCATGATGCAGCAGTTTGGGCGCAGCCGGATCCTGCAACCAGGGCCGCAGGCGATCGAGCACCAGCGTGTGGTCCAGCTGATCAGGCGTGCCCGGTGCGCGGTGGCCCACCGGGACATAGGCGGCCCGGCCAGGCTCGATGGCAAACGACAGCCCCACCAGGCGGGCCGCCATGGGGTCCAGGCTGGTGGTTTCCGTATCCAGCGCCACCAGGGGCGCGGCCCGCAGCCGTGCCACCCAGTCGTCCAGAGCAGCTTCGTCGAGGATGGTCTCGTACTGCACCTCGTCGGGCGCGGGCGGCACCTCGCGGGCGGCGCGGGCATCCTGATCGGGGATGCGGTCCGGTTCGCCGGTGACCTCGCGCAGCCAGGTCCGGAAACCGTAGGTCTCGTACAGACGCACCAGCGTCTCGTGGTCGGGGGCACGCAGGCCCAGCGCCGGTGGCGCCCAGCCGGGCTCCAGTTCGCAATCCAGGCGAATGGTCAACAGTTCCCGCGTCAGGGGGAAATTGGGCGCCGCCGCACGCAGGTTCGCGCCCGCCACGCCCCGGACCTCGTCGGCGTGGGCGACCAGCGTTTCGATGTCGCCATATTCGCCCAGCCATTTGGCGGCAGTCTTGGGGCCGACCTTGTCCACGCCAGGCACATTGTCCACGGCATCGCCGGTCAGCATCAGGTAATCGACGATGCGCTCGGGCGGCACGCCGAACTTGCGTATCACGCCCTCGCGGTCCTGGCGGTCGCCCGACATGGTGTTGATCAGTTCCACCCGGTCGTTGACCAGTTGGGCCAGGTCCTTGTCGCCCGTCGAAATGATGGTATAAAAGCCATTTTCGCCCGCCTGGCGCGCCAGGGTACCGATGATGTCGTCGGCCTCGACCCCGGGCGCCACGATCACGGTCCAACCCAACGCGGCAGCGGCCTGGTGGATCGGCTCGATCTGGGCGCGCAGGTCTTCCGGCATCGACGGCCGGTTGGCCTTGTAATCGGGGTAGAGCGTTTCCCGAAACGACCCGCCCGGCGCATCGAACACGCAAGCACCGTGGGTTGCGACGTCCTTGTAATCCTGCAGCAGCCTCCGTAACATGGAAATCACGCCATACAGGGCTCCGGTGGGTTCACCGCGCGCATTGCGCAGATCGGGCATCGCATGATAGGCGCGGTACAGATAGCTGGATCCATCGACGAGCAACAAGGTTTTTTTCATGACGAACAATAAGGCGAAACGCGTTTCGGCCGAACAACAGATTCCCACGATTATTGCAGAGATGAGCACAGCGGCTCAGGCCTTCCAGAAAATCGGCCTGGGGGTCAGTCTGTTCGGCAGCGCGCGCATCCCTCGGGACCACCCGTTCTACGCCATGGGCATGGAACTGGGCGCACGCATTGCCCAGCTGGGCCTGCCGGTGATCGCCGGAGGCGGCCCCGGCCTGATGGAAGCCGCCAACCGCGGCGCCTTCGAGGCGGGTGGGCGCAGTGTGGGCCTGAATATCCAACTGCCCCGCGAAAAGACCAACAACCCCTATCAGACCGACAGCCTGCATTTCGAATACTTCAATTCGCGCAAGTCGGCGTTTTTCATGTACAGCCTGGCCTATGTGGTGCTGCCCGGCGGTTTCGGCACGCTGGACGAACTGTTCGAGGCCATCACGCTGATCCAGACCATGAAACAGCCCCCCGCACCCATCATCCTGGTGGGCGTGGAATTCTGGTCCGGCCTGATGGACTGGGTGCGCAGCCAGTTGCTGGCCCATGGCATGATCGGCCCATTCGACCTCGACCTGCTGCTGGTCACCGACGATCTCGATGAAATCGTCCGCCTCATCCAGGAAGCCGCCCAGATCGAACAACGGCGCGAACCGGCACTGCCGACCTGATTGCCTCGCCATAGGGTAATGCACGATGCCCCAGGACGAAGACCTGAGTTAACATCACGCCTTGTTACCGTCGGCTGGCGTCATCCGCTGCCCGGCTCTTCAGGAGAACATTCGATGAAAACCACCCTGCTTGGCGCCGCGCTGCTGATCGCGGCCGGCCTGATTCCCGCCGTCGGTTCCGCTGCCGACGCCAAGGAACTCAAGATCGCCACCGAAGCCGGCTACCCGCCGTTCGAATACCGCAATCCCAACGGCCAGCTCGAAGGCTTCGACATCGACATCGGCAACGAGGTCTGCAAACGAATGAACCGCACCTGCGTGTGGATCGACCAGTCCTTCGACAGCCTGATCCCCGGTTTGCAGGCACGCAAGTTCGACCTGGCCAATTCCACCATGACCGCCACCGAGGCACGCAAAAAGGTCATCGACTTTTCCACGCCCATGTACATCGTGCCGGTCAAGCTGATGGTCAAGAAAGGCAGCGGCCTGGAACCCACCGCCGAATCCCTGAAGGGCAAGCGCGTCGGCGTCCAGCAAGGCACCACGATGGAAACCTACGCCCGCAAGCACTGGGCGCCCAAGGGGGTCGAGGTCATCGCCTACCCCAGCTACACGAACGCCTACGTGGACGTCACCGCCGGCCGTCTGGATGCCACCTTCCAGGAAGCCCAGAGCGCCGTCGATGGTTTCCTGAAAAAACCCGAAGGCGCCGACTACGAACTCGCCGCGATGACGCTGGACGACCCGATCCTGAACGAGCCCATCGCCATGGGCCTGCGCAAGGGCAACACGCTCAAGGCCGATGTGGACAAGGTCCTCAAGGCCATGCTGGCCGATGGCACGATCCAGGGCTACGCGAAAAAATATTTCGCCGATGGCCTGATCGAATTCCCCGCCCAGTGATCCTGCGCCCGCCGCGCCATGTTGCCTGACCGCATGGCCGGTCCATCACAATCCGGGCGAGGCCGCCCCGGCACCCACGCCGGGGCGGCCCGCCTTTTTGCCCATCCCCGATTTCCATGTTTCTAGACGGCTACGGCCCCCTGCTGATGGCAGGGACCTGGGTCACCATCAAGCTGGCATTGCTGTCCCTGGCTGTGGCCGTAGGGCTGGGCTTGCTGGGCGCCTGGGCCAAGCTTTCGCCTTTCTGGGGCGCGCGCCTGGCTGCCACAGCCTACACCACGCTCATCCGCGGCGTCCCGGATCTGGTGCTGATGCTGCTGATCTTCTTCAGCATGCAGATCTACCTGAACGATCTGACCGACCTGCTCGGGCTGGACCCGATCGACATCGACCCCTTCGGCGCCGGCGTGCTGACGCTGGGGTTCATCTACGGCGCCTATTTCGCCGAAACTTTCCGGGGAGCCTTCATGGCCGTGCCGCATGGCCAGATGGAAGCCGCCACGGCCTACGGCATGCGTGAATTCCAGGTCTTTCGCCGTGTGCTGTTCCCGCAGATGATGCGCCACGCCCTGCCCGGCATCGGCAACAACTGGCAGGTGCTGCTGAAATCCACCGCCCTGGTGTCCCTGATCGGCCTCTCCGATCTGGTCAAGGTCGCCCAGGATGCCGGCAACGTGACCTTCCGGGTCTTTCTGTTCATCAGCCTGACCGGGCTGATCTACCTGGCCCTGACCACCCTGTCCAACGGCATCCTGTACTGGCTGGACCGGCGTTACCATGTCGGCGTGCGCGAGGCCCAGCTATGATGGACGTGCTCGAACAATTCTGGCGCGCCTACCTGTACGCCAGCAACGGCAGCCCATCGGGCATGGCCGTCACCCTGTGGCTGCTGGTACTGTCGGTCTCGATGGGTTTTTTCATTTCCGTCTTCCTGGCCGTGGCCCGGGTTTCCTCGCGCCGCTGGCTGTCGGTCCCGCTGTGGGCATTCAGCTATGTCTTCCGGGGCACGCCGCTATATGTGCAGATCCTGTTCATCTACGCCGGGATCTACAGCCTGGATTTCATCAAGGACACCCCACCCCTGGCGGCATTCTTCCAGAGTGGATTCAACTGCCTGGTGCTGGCCCTGACGCTGAATACCGTCGCCTACACGACGGAAATTTTCGCCGGCGCCATCCGCGCCACCAGTGCGGGCGAAATCGAGGCCGCACGCGCCTACGGCATGACGCGCTTTGCGATGTACCGCCGGGTGATCCTGCCCTCGGCCCTGCGCCGCGCCCTGCCGGCCTACAGCAACGAGGTCATCCTGATGCTGCACGCCACGTCCCTGGCCTTCACCGCCACCGTACCTGATATCCTCAAGATCGCGCGGGATGCCAATTCGGCTACCTACCAGACCTTTGCATCCTACGGGCTGGCCGCCCTGCTCTACCTGTGCCTGTCTTTCCTGCTGATCGGGCTGTTCCGCCGGTTCGAACGCCGCACGCTGGCCTATCTGGGCAACCACCGCTAGAGCCTGTTCATATTGATACCCATGTCCAAACTCGACGTACTCAACATCCACAAACGCTACGGCGACAACGAGGTGCTCAAGGGCGTCTCGCTGACGGCCAATGCCGGCGACGTGATCTGTATCCTGGGCTCCAGCGGCTCGGGCAAATCGACCTTCCTGCGCTGTATCAACTTCCTGGAAAAACCCAATCAGGGCTCGGTGTCGCTGAACGGCGAACTGCTGAAGATCGTCCACGACAAGCATGGCGAACCTCATGCCGCCGACCTGGACCAGCTGCGCCGCCTGCGCTCGAAACTGGCAATGGTGTTCCAGCATTTCAACCTGTGGGCGCACATGAACGTGCTGGGCAATGTGATCGAAGCCCCGATCCAGGTGCTCAAGCTGAGCCGAGCCGAGGCCACCGAGCGCGCCCGCCACTACCTGGCCAAGGTCGGCCTGGACCCCAAGGTCGAGACCCAGTACCCCTCGTCCCTGTCGGGTGGCCAGCAGCAGCGCGTGGCAATCGCCCGCGCACTGGCCATGGAGCCCGAAGTCATGCTGTTTGACGAACCGACGTCCGCCCTGGACCCGGAACTGGTCGGCGAAGTCCTGAAGGTCATGCAAAAACTGGCCGAGGAAGGCCGTACCATGCTGGTCGTCACCCATGAAATGGGCTTCGCGCGCAACCTGGCATCCCAGGTCATGTTCCTGCACCAGGGTGTGGCAGAAGAAACCGGCACCCCGGCCGATATTTTCGACAACCCGCAAAGCCCCCGGCTGCGGCAGTTTCTATCGGGCAACCTGAAATAGGATTAAAGCCGCCGCCGCATCACCCGGTGCGGGATTCCTGCATCCATGAACGTCTCGCCTTCTTCGGTGAAACCGTGGCGGGCGTAAAAAGCGCGCGCGTGCAATTGCGCATCCAGCACGACTTCGGCATCGCCCCGACGACGGGCGGCGTCCATCAGCGCGGTCAACAGCAATGAGCCGACGCCCTGGCCGCGCCAGGGCTTGCGCACGGCCATGCGGCCGATATGGCCGTCGGGCAGCAGACGGCCAGTGCCCATGGCCCGACCGTCGGCATCATAGGCGATGGCGTGCAGGCACTGCGCATCGCGGGCATCGAGTTCTTCGGCCAAAGGCACCTGCTGTTCTTCGACGAAGACTTCCAGGCGGATGCGGCTGGCCTCTGCGCCCAGCGTATCCCAGTTGCCGGTGACGACGCGACGATCATCTGCGCCCAGAGCGAAATCCAGCACCTCGGGCAGCCACAGCGCAAAATCCGACAGCCCGTGATCGCTGCCTTCGATGATGTGCTGGCGGCTGCCCGCGAAGCGGTCCCGCATTTCTCGCCAGTCCAGGACCTCATCGCCGGTGGCGGCCAGCAGAAAATACCGTTCCGGTCGTGTCAGCATCGGAATATCCGCTTCGGCCTGTGCCAGTTCGTCCACGTAGCCAGGCAGGAATTCAAAAGGCGCATCACCATGAAACGTCCGATGCGAACCGACCTGGGTCGCCAGGTCGCGCGCTGCGTGAACGACGGGATTGAGCAGCACGGCACGGCAGCCCAGGCGTTCGGCCAGCCAGGTGGCATAGAAGCCCCCCAGAGACGATCCAATGACAGTCAGACGCGCCAGCGCGCCGCTGCCGGCCATCGCCCCCGCCGCCGCGTGGCCCGGGCGATCGTGCATCAGTTCGTGCGCCAGTTCGTGCGCCAGGGCCAATGCGGCAGCCGGGCTGGCGGGCAGTTGCGGGCAGCGCCAATCGGCCACCAGGCCACGCTCGGCCATGGCCTGGGCCAGCAGACGGGCCTTGTAGGAATCGGGCGAGGATCGGAATCCGTGCAAGTAGAGAATCATGACAGCCAGACGGATGATCCGGGCGCCCGGCGGCGCGCGACGGCATCCCGTTGCCCATTGTAAGCAGTCTGCACAGCCGCCGCGACACGCGCTAAGATCGTTCATCGCTGCTCGAACCCCACTCCCTGCCCTGCCATGCCGCTTCTTGCACCGGTCAGCACGCTGCGCACCTATGATGGACAGGCCCATGTCCATGCCCACGATCACGCGCAGATCATGGCGCCGCTTGCCGGCCGCATGGAACTGGAAATCAACGGCCAGGCACTGTTTGCCGACCCATCCTGCGGGATGCTGATCCCGGCTGGGGCCCGACATGCCTATTGCGCGCAGCCCGGCACCCGCATCCTGGTGATCGACGCGCCCGAATCGACCGGCCTGGAACGCCTGCGGCGCTTTGCCCTGACCCCCGCCTGTCGCACACTGGGCAGCCAGGGCGATGCGAGACAGCAACTGGCCCTGCTGCTGGGGCTGCCCACCGTGCTGTCCTCGCGCCGGGGCCTGGATCTGACCCGCCTGGATGCCGCCCTGTCCAGGACGCTGCACGAACCCTGGCCGACCGCCCGCATGGCGGCGCTGTTCAATCTCAGCCCGCAACGGTTTCACGCCCGCCTGCTGGAACTGACCGGTCATACGCCAGGCAGCCATCTGCGCACCCTGCGGCTGGAGATCGCCAGCCGGATGCTGGCGCAGGGCGCGACACTGGAATTCGTCGCCGCCCAGGTCGGCTACCGGTCCGGCAGCGCCCTGGCCTACGCGCTGCGGCGCGACCGGGGCATGGGCGCCCGTGCGCTGCGCCTATCCCCCCCTGGACAGCGCCGGCCAGATACCGACGGCCTCTGAGGCACACTCGGCGGCAACCACGAGCGTTTCTCGACATATGCCCAGCCTGTCACAGCGCATCATGGCGGCATGCGAACGATCACGACTGCGTCCCCCATCCGCCCCCTGCATGGCATTGCCCTGGTGCTGGGCGCCGGCGTCCTGTGGGGCACGACCGGCACGGCCCAGAGCTTTTCCGACGCCAGCCTGTCCCCCTATTGGGTGGGTGCCCTGCGCCTGGGCATCGCGGCCTTCTTTTTCCTGCTCTATGCCGGCACCAGCAACGGACTGTCGCACCTGGGACGCCAGCTCGCCGCCCTGGACTGGCGTCATGCCCTATGGGCCGGC
>NZ_JAVERO010000099.1:0-8338 GCF_034007085.1 Castellaniella sp.
GATGGCGGCGATGTCGGCGGGGATGTCGCGGCCTGGGCCATCGTCCTTGTAGTAGCCGCCCCCCGACCGCGAGGCGCAGCCCGCCAGGACCACCAGCAGGGCGCCCAGCAGGCCCAGGGCGAACCGGCGCGCCATCATGGCCGAGTCTCCAGCAGCTTGGGGTTGCGATGGCGCACCAGCAAGGGGGAATGATCCGAAAAGCGCCGGGCGAGCTGTTCGGTGACATAGACCGAACGGTGCTGGCCGCCGGTGCAGCCGATGGCGACGGTGAGATAGTTGCGTGTGTCCTGCATGTACAGTGGCAGCCATTTGCGGATGAAGGCGGCGATATCGTCGATCATGGATTCGACACTGCCGAACTGGGCCAGCCAGGCGGCGACGGGGGCATCGCGTCCCGTCAAGGGGCGCAGTTGCGAGTCGTAGTGGGGGTTGGGCAGGCAGCGTACATCGAAGACCAGGTCGGCGTCGTGTGGTACGCCACGCTTGTAGGCAAAAGACTCGAAGGTGAGAATCACGGAGGGGCGGTCCGCCTGGACCAGGTCGCGCATCCAGGCACGCAACTGGCCGGGCGTCAGGCCGGAAGTGTCGATGACGTGCTCCTGGTCGCGCAAGGGCGCCAAAAGCTCTCGCTCCAGGGATATGCAGTCTTGCAGCGAAGGCTCCCGGCCCTCGTGTCGCAGGCGGTCGGTCAAGGGGTGCCGGCGCCGGGACTCGGAATAGCGCTGCATCAGGGTGTTGTCATCGGCGTCCAGGAAAATCACGTGCAGTGCCGTGCCCATGGCGCGCAGGCTGGTCAGGATGCCGGGCAGGTCGTCCAGATCGCCTGGCGTGCGTGCATCGATGGCGACGGCCACCCGTTCCAGGCCGCTGTCCTGGGTGCTGGCGATGAAGTCGTGCAGGAAACGGACGGGCAGGTTGTCGATGCAGGTGTAGCCGGTGTCCTCCAGCATGCGCAGGGCCACGGATTTTCCGGAGCCGGAGATCCCGGTGATGAGGACGATGTTCAGCATGGTGTGCAGGGGTCGGGGATCTGCCGCGTCAGGCGCCTGTTCATGGTCGGGCCTCTCGGGAACTTTCCATGATGGCCAGGGCCTGGCGTTCGATGAATTCACCCATGGTGTCGATGCCGCGCAGGCTGAGGATGGTGTTGCGCACGGCGGCCTCGACCAGCACGGCCAGGTTGCGGCCCGCCGCGACTTGCAGCATCACGCGACGGATCGGGATGCCCAGGATGTCCTGGTATTCGTCCTGGGTCGGCAGGCGTTCGAAGTTCTCGGGCGTCAGGCGCACCAGATGGACGATCAGCTTGATTTTCATTTTGCGCCGGACCGAGGTTTCGCCGAAGATCGTGCGGATGTCCAGCAGCCCCAGGCCGCGGACTTCCAGCAGGTTCTGCAGCAGGGGCGGGCACTGGCCCTCGATGAAGTTCGGCGCGGTGCGCGAGAGTTCGACGGCATCGTCGGCCACGAGACCGTGGCCACGGGAAATCAGTTCCAGGGCCAGTTCGCTTTTGCCCAGTCCCGATTCCCCGGTGATCAGGACGCCCAGGCCCAGCACATCCATGAAGACGCCATGCATCGTGGTCTTGGGGGCCATCCGCTTGCCCAGGTAGATGCGCAGCAGGTCGATCAGCAGGGCGGCATCGGTGGGGGTGGCCAGCAACGGGATTTCGTGCGTGGTGCAATAGGCCCTGAGGTCGTCGGGCGCCTGGGTGCCGGAAGCCAGGATGATGGCCGGGACGCCGCCGGCCACCAGTTCGGTCAGGTGGTGCTGACGGCGGCGTTCGTCGAGCCGCAGATAGTAGGACATTTCCTCGGCGCCAAAGACCTGGATGCGGCCAGGGTGGATCAGGTTCAGGTGACCGATCAGGTCGGCAGCGGCACCGCTGGCGTCGGGAATCAGGCGCCGGCTGGCGGCGTCCTGGCCGGCGACCCAGGAGAAGGGGGTCTTCTCGGTATTGTCACGAATCAGCTCTTGAATGGTCAGCATGGTCAGGGGCCGGGGCGCGCGCGCCAGTCAGGATCAGGTGATGGACTTCCTGGGGATCGGTGGAATGCGTCAGGGCCTGGCGGATACCGGCGTCAGACATCAGGCGGGCGATGCTGGCCAGCAGATCCAGGTGGGTCTGGGTGGCGGTTTCCGGGATCAGCAGGAAGAACAGCAGGCGGGCGGTGCGGCCGTCGTTGGCGTCGAATTTGACAGGCTCGGCCAGCCGGATGAAGGCGGCATGCGGTTCGCGCAGGTCCTTGAGCCGTCCATGCGGGATGGCGACCTCGTGGCCCAGCGCAGTCGAACCCAGCCGTTCGCGGGCGAGCAGGCTGTGGAAGACTGCCGTGCGTGCAACGCCCTGGTGGTTTTCGAACAGCAGTCCGGCGTGTTCGAAGGCGCGTTTCTTGCTGGTGGCAGCCAGGTCCAGGACGATATTGTCGGGTGGCAGGATGCGGGGGCTGAGGTTCATGGCGTCCATTATAGGGAAATGGGCTGTTTAGGAAACTGTCCTGCCTCCCCTGAGGCAGCGTGTTTTTGCGGGGGCAGGGGGGCATGCCCATGCCGGGACGGCCATAACAAGATGGCCCCGGACGGATGTCTCGAGGCCATGTGTCGTGTCGGGCCGGGGTCGTCGGCCCGTGGGTGCCGTCAGGCGGTCATTTCCTGGCGTTTGGGAGGTTCGTGGACGGCGTGGTTCTGAGCCTTGGTCTTGTATTTGATGACCTGGCGGTCGGCCTTGTCGACCAGCAGATCAATGGCCGCATACAGGTTTTCATCCGAGGCTTCGCAGTGCAGGTCCTTGCCGCGCAGGCGCATGGTGATTTCGGCGATGTGCTTCAGGGGCTCGATCGAGAGCATGACCTGGGTGTCGATGACCTGATCGAAGTGCCGCAGGACGCGCGCCGTCTTGCTGTGGACGTATTCGCGGATGGCCGGGGTGATTTCCAGATTGCGACCGGTGATTGTCAGGCTCATAGGTAGACTCCTTGCGGAAAAACGGGGAGGGTTCAGGAGAGAACCGGGGTTGGACGGGATTGGCCTCCTTTTCTGACAGTTTGATGACAAGTCCAGTGTACCTATTGCCCCGGCCACATCAAGGGCCTGTTTTCGGTGTAGGATGATGAATTACATCCGGAAATTCTTGCCCAGATAGACTTGGCGCACGGCCTCGTTGTCCACGATCTCGCTGGGGTGGCCGCTGGTCAGGACGCAGCCTTCGCTGATGATGTAGGCGCGGTCGCAGATCCCCAGGGTTTCCCGCACGTTGTGATCGGTGATCAGCACGCCGATGTTGCGGCCCTTCAGAAACTGCACGATGCGCTGGATCTCGATCACGGCAATCGGGTCCACCCCGGCGAATGGCTCGTCCAGCAGGATGAAGCGCGGGTGGGTAGCCAGGGCGCGGGCGATCTCTACCCGGCGCCGTTCCCCGCCCGACAGCGAGATCGCCATGTTGCGGCGGATATGCTCGATCTGCAGTTCGTCGATCAGGGATTCCAGGCGTTCTTCCAGCGCGGCTGCCGACAGGGGGGTGCCCTGAGCGTCACGCTGCAGTTCCAGGACCGCACGGATGTTCTGTTCGACGGTCAGGCGGCGAAAGACGGACGCGTCCTGGGGCAGGTAGGACAGGCCCAGGCGGGCGCGCCGGTGCATGGGAATGCCGGTGATGTCGTGCTGGTCAATCAGGATGCGGCCCGTGTCGGCCGGGATCAAGCCCACGATCATGTAGAAGCTGGTGGTCTTGCCGGCGCCATTGGGGCCGAGCAGGCCGACGACTTCGCCACTGGCGACGGACAGGGACACATCCTGGACGACGGCCCGGCGGCCAAAGGTCTTGCCCAGGCCGATGGCCTGGAGGCTGCCGGCGGCGCGGGCAGCGGTGGAACGGGAATCGTGTGCGGGCATGGGGGGATTACGAATGGCCGGCCTGCTTGGCCTTGCACCGGGCGATGGCCTGATCGATGCGGGACTGGGGCTGGGCCAGGGATCGGACGCGCCCACCGGCAGCGGCGGAGTTCTGCCCGCCGAAAGCCTCGTAGGTGCCGGTTTTTTCGTGGTAGATGATCCGGGCGCCGCGCACGTTGTCGAATGCCTGGCCACAGATCTGGCGAGTGACAGTGGCCTGGCCCGTCAGGGTGATGTCGCCCGAGGCACCGACGTAGTCGGCCTGCAGGCCGGTGGCGATGATCGTTTCGAATTTTTCGGGGTTTTCCTGGCGGATGGTGACGACCCGTCCCTGGGCGGCCGTGGCGGTGCCGAACTGGTTGCCCTGGGCGTCCTCGCGGGTGACGAGCTTGTCGCTGCGCAGGGTCATCGAGCCCCGGGTCAGGACCACATTGCCAGTGAAAGTGCTGGTCTTGTTGACGTCGTCGTAGTGCAGGGTGTCGGACAGGATCACCGTGTCGGGTTCGTCCTTGGGGGCGGGTTTGCCTTGCGCGCCGACCGCCTGGGCAGTCAGGGAAAGGGCGCAGGCGGCGATCCATGCGATCAGGGTGGAAAACGGTAGGTTCATGGGTGTGCGTTGTTTTTGGAGCCGGCGTTGCGGGCAGCCTGGTCTTCGCCCGAGATCTTGACGTCGCTGGCCGCCGTGACGGTCAGCTGACGAGTGCGGTTATCGTAGCGCATGCCTTTGCCCCGCAGCGTGGAATGGCCGTTGACGACCAGTGCAGGACGGTCCGTATGGACCAGATCCCGGTCGGGTTCGATGATGAGCTGGGAACTGCGCACGTCCAGCAACTGGTGGTCGGGGTCGGGCAGGCGTTTCAGGTGGGCATTGCCGTTCAGCACGATCCGGTCGCCGCGTTCGTCGAGCGTGCCGTGATCGGCGGTGCCTTCGGTCATGGGGGCGTTGGGCTGGTGGCCGACGGCGTGCGGCGCAGTGATTTCGTAGGTGCCTGTGTCCGGGAAGTGTTCCATGGCCGTGCCTTCCAGGCGGTTGATGGCGCGCCCGTCGGCATCGGTGCGCACCATCGTGAACCGATCCGACCAGGAATCGCGTTCGTGGGTGATGCGTCGGGGCGGATCGACCTGAATCGAGCGCAGGGTGTAGTCCGACGCCCACCAGGTGCCCAGCACCAGCAGGCCGAGCAGCAGCACGGCCACGAGGCTGGGCAGGCGGTCCTTCATTGGATGGCCCCACCCAGGGTGGACAGGGACGCCGTGAAGCAGGCGCCCAGGCGGCCCTGGGCAGCCAGGATCAGATCGCAGCATTCGCGCACGGCGCCCGAACCGCCGCGCAGGGTGCTGGTCCAGTGGGCTGCCTGGCTGACATAGAGGGGGGCATTGGGCACGCTGGCGGCGAACCCGACCCGCTGCAGCACGGGCAGGTCGATGATGTCATCGCCCATGTAGCCCACGGCCTGCAGGGACAGGCCGGCTTCGCGGGCGAGTTCTTCGACCGTGGTGACCTTGTCGTGGATGCCCTGGAGCGCGGGTGAAATGCCCAGTTCGGCTGCCCGACGGGCGGTGATGGCACTCTTGCGGCCGCTGACCCAGGCGACCCGGATACCCTGTTCGCGCAGCAGCCGCAGGCCGTGGCCGTCCAGCGCATTGAAGGGCTTGACGGCTTCGCCGTGTTCGCCATACCAGAGGCTGCCGTCGGTCAGGATGCCGTCGACGTCGAACACCATCAGGCGCACGGCGCGGGCCCGGTCGCGGACCGTTTCCGGGATGCGGGCCAGGATCTGGGCTTCGGCAGGGTGAGAAAAACCAGGCAGTTCGTTCATCAGATGACCTTTGCGGCGAGGAGGTCGTGCATGTGCAAAGCCCCCAATAATAGCCCGTCTTCATCCAGCACCAGCATCTGGTTGAGCTTGTGCTCGTCCATGATCGAGGCGGCCTCGATGGCCGGCGCAGTGGCCGTGATCGAGCGCGGGTGGCGGCTCATGCCGGCCGATACCGGCAGGGTGCGGATGTCGCCGTGCTGGGCGATCATGCGGCGCAGGTCGCCATCGGTGAACAGGCCCACGGGGCGCTTGCCTTCGAGGACGATGGTCATGCCCATGCCCTTGGACGACATTTCGGTCAGTGCATCGGGAATCAGGGTGCCGGGCGCCACGCATGGCAGGGCCGCGCCGCGCCGCATGATGTCGGCGACCGATGTCAGCAGCCGCCGGCCCAGGGCGCCGCCCGGGTGCGAACGGGCGAAGTCCTCGCGGTTGAAGCCGCGTGCTTCCAGGCAGGCGACCGCGATGGCATCGCCCAGTACCAGGGCGGCCGTGGTGCTGGCGGTGGGCGCCAGGTTCAGAGGGCAGGCTTCCTGGTCCACGGCGGCGTCCAGGGTCAGGTCGGCGTTGCTGGCCAATTCGGATTCGGCGTGGCCGGTCAGGGCAATGATGCGCGTGCCCATGCGTTTGGCCACGGAAATGATGGTGATCAGTTCCTGGGCCGAGCCGGAATAGGAAATCGCCAGCAGGATGTCCTGGCCGGTGAGCATGCCCAGGTCGCCGTGGATGGCCTCGGCCGCGTGCATGAAAAAGGCAGGGGTGCCGGTGGATGCCAGGGTGGCGGCGATCTTGCGGGCGATGTGGCCGGATTTGCCGATGCCCGTGACGACGATGCGGCCCGAACAGCCCAGGATCAGGTCGACTGCCTGGACGAAGCGCGCGTCAATGCGGCCTTGCAGGGCCTGCAGGGCCTGGATTTCAATCCCGAAGGTGCGGTCGGCGCTGGCGCGGATGGCCTCTGCGCTGGGTTGGGGATGGGCATGCATCCCGGGATTTTACTGTGATCAGCGATAGGGGGATACGGAGCCGCCGAACGGCTCGTCTTCGTGCATTGCGGTCCCGGCTTGTTAAACTGTGCCCGCTTCCATGCTCCCGCCACAGGACACTCCGCCATGCAAACCGATCCGGCCCAATATATCCGTGACACGATCCGTACCGTGCCTGATTGGCCGAAGCCCGGCGTGCAGTTCCGGGACATCACCCCGGTGCTGCAGGATCCGCGCTCGTTCCGGGTGCTGATCGATCTGTTCGTCTACCGCTACATGCGCCAGCGCCTGGATCTGGTGGCGGGGATTGACGCGCGTGGCTTCATCGTGGGTTCGGTGCTGGCCTACGAACTGAACCTGGGCTTCGTGCCGGTGCGCAAGCAGGGCAAGCTGCCGTTTCGCACGGTGGCCGAGGAATACGCCCTGGAATACGGCAATGCGGCGGTGGAAATGCACACGGATTCGGTGCGGCCCGGTCAGCGTGTGCTGCTGATCGATGACCTGATCGCCACTGGCGGCACGATGCTGGCGGCGTCCCGCCTGTTGCAGCGCCTGGGGGCCAATGTGGCCGAAGCCGCCGCCATCATCGATCTGCCGGATCTGGGCGGCTCGAAGGCTGTCCGGGATTCCGGGCTGCCGGTGTACACGGTGTGCGAGTTCGAGACCGGGGCAGCGCACCCAGATCAATGATGCGGTCCACCGCGCCGGGGGGCAGGTGCGCATGGGTGGCCAGCACGACCGTGCGTCCTCGGGTCGCCCGGGACAGGTCGGCCAGGAAATCCGCCTCTGTAGGGGCATCCAGCCCGGCGGTCGGCTCGTCGAGCAGGAGCACGTTCGCAGGCGACAACAGCACCCGCGCCAGTGCCAGGCGCCGCGCCTGACCGACTGACAGGCCTGCCCCCGTTTCCCCGATCCAGGTGTCCAGCCCGTGTGGCAGGGTGCGGACGAAATCGCCCAGGCGGGCATCATCCAGGGCGCGCCATAACGTGGTGTCATCGGCCTGTGGATCACCGACCTGCAGGTTGGTCCGGATCGTGCCCAGGAACAGCGGGGCATCCTGGGCCAGCAGGGCAATATGGTGATGCAGGTCGTGCTGGGCGCAGTCGCGCACGTCGATGCCTCCATAGGAGATGCGGCCCGATTGCGGGTCATCCAGGCGCAGCAGCAGGTGCAGCAGGGTGGATTTGCCTGAACCGCTGGCGCCGGTCAGAGCGGTGCGGCTGCCAGGAGGCAGGTCCAGATCGATGCCATCCAGAATCATTCGGTCTGGAGCGTCAGGATAGGCATAGCGGATGTTTTCGGCCCGCAGGATGCCGGATGGCGGCAGATCGGCGGGGGCCTGGGGGTCGTGCAGATCGGGCTGCGCCTGGGTGATGGTCTCGATGCGCGTCAGCGCGGCCAGCGCCGCTCCCATGCGGGCTGCGCCCCGGACGACGGGGTTCGCGGTCTCGAACAGTCCCAGGGTACCCAGCAGCAACCCGGCCAGCACCGGCGCGTGCAGCGTGCCGAGTGCGACGGCATCCAGGCCCGCCCACAGGATGGACAGCAGCGCGGCGCCGGTGGCGGCGTGAATCAACCCTTGCCCACTGGCACCCAGGCCCGCCTGGGTGTCCCGGGCGCGCGCGGCCTGTCGGCAGG
>NZ_JAVERO010000100.1:0-8333 GCF_034007085.1 Castellaniella sp.
ACGGCGGTGCCCAGTACCGGATCCCAGTTCACCAGACGCTTGCCGCGGTAGATCAGGCCCTGTTCGTACAGGCGCACGAAGACCTCCACGACGCCGCGCGACAGGCGTTCGTCCATGGTGAAATATTCGCGCGACCAGTCGCAGGATGAACCCAGGCGGCGGAACTGGCCGGTAATGGTGCTGCCGGACTGCTCCTTCCAGGTCCAGACACGTTCCAGGAACCGGTCGCGGCCCAGATCGTGGCGCGAGATGCCCTGGGCGTCCAGTTGGCGCTCGACCACGATCTGAGTGGCGATGCCCGCGTGATCCGTTCCGGGAATGAAGACCGTGTCGTCGCCCCGCATGCGATGGTGGCGGATCAGGCCGTCCATGATCGTCTGGTTGAAGGCATGCCCCATGTGCAGGGTGCCGGTGACGTTGGGGGGCGGAAACTGGATTGCAAAGGGTTCCGATGCCCGGCCAGGCGAGGGTTCGGCATGCTGTCCGCCGGCGAACAGGCCGCGGCGATTCCACTCGTCATACCAGCGGGACTCGATATCCTGGGGTTCGAAACTCTTGGGCAGGGAGGGGGCGGCGGAATCGCTCATGGGATCTTTTGAACCTAGGGATGGGGATGGCGAAAAAGCAGTTATTTTAGGCGCATGAAGCCAAAACCGCGCATGGTAAAATGCGCGGTTGACCACGAGACCTGATCGTCGGCCAGAATCGCTGGGCCGGCTGCGGCGGAGTCATTCTACATTTTCACCGGAAAACTCCCGTTTTCCATTCCTTACCGGAAACTTCCATGGCTATTGAACGTACCCTTTCCATCATCAAGCCCGACGCTGTCGCCAAGAACGCCATCGGGCAGATCGTTGCCCGTTTCGAGCAGGCCGGCCTGAAGGTCGTGGCTGCCCAGTTGCGCCAACTCTCGCGTGGCGAGGCCGAGCGTTTCTACGCCGTGCACAAGGAACGGCCCTTCTTCAAGGATCTGGTTGATTTCATGGTTTCGGGCCCGGTGTTCGTCCAGGTCCTGGAAGGCGAATCCGCCATTTCCAAGAACCGCGACCTGATGGGCGCGACCGATCCCAAGAAAGCCGCGCCGGGCACGATCCGCGCCGATTTTGCCGAAAGCATCGACGCCAATGCCGTGCACGGTTCCGACGCACCGGAAACGGCTGCGGTCGAAATCGCCTTTTTCTTTCCCGAAAGCAACATCCACAGCCGCTGATCGCGGCGCAGGCCCTGGCCAGGGCCTGCCCATAGGCTGAAATCATCCTCATATGTCCGGCGCCGAAATCATCAACGTTCTGGGTCTGGACCCGGCTGCCCTCGAAGCGCTCGTAGGGCAGTGGGGCGGCAAGCCTTTTCGTGCTCGCCAGCTGTCGCAGTGGGTGCACCAGCGCGGCATCGATCGGTTCCAGGACATGAGCGATCTGGCCAAGGATTTCCGCGCGCGCCTGGAAACCCATTGTGAGGTGCGGGCACCGGCCCTGAATCTGGAAAAGCGCTCCGCCGACGGCACCCGCAAGTGGCTGTTCGACATGGGGCAGGGCAATGCCATCGAAACGGTCTTCATCCCCGAGGACGATCGCGGCACGCTGTGCATTTCCAGCCAGGCAGGATGCACCGTGGCTTGTCCGTTCTGTTCCACAGGCTACCAGGGTTTCAGCCGCAACCTGAATACCGCCGAAATCATCGGCCAGCTCTGGTTCGCCAACCGTGCCCTGCGCGAAGATCCGGCGGCGGCACGGCTGGGCGCCCCTGCGGGCGAGGCCGACCGGGCCGTCAGCAATGTGGTCATGATGGGCATGGGTGAACCCTTGCTGAACTACGATCAGGTGCTGGGCGCCCTGCGGTTGATGCTGGACGACCACGCCTACGGCCTGTCGCGTCGCCGCGTGACTGTGTCCACGTCCGGTGTCGTACCCATGATGGATCGTCTGGCGCACGACTGCCCGGTGGCGCTGGCAGTGTCTCTGCATGCGCCGAACGACGAATTGCGCGACCGGCTGGTGCCGCTGAACCGCAAGCATCCGTTGGATGAACTGCTCGATGCCTGCAACCGCTATCTGGAACACGCGCCGCGCGATTTCATCACCTTCGAATATATTATGCTCGATGGCGTGAATGACGCCGACGAGCATGCGCGCCAGCTGATTGGTATTTCCAGGCGAGTGCGCTGCAAGTTCAATCTGATCCCCTTCAACCCCTTTCCGCAGTCCGGTCTGCGGCGTTCCTCGATGGCGCGCATCCGCTTGTTCTCTCAGCAGCTGACTGATGCGGGGCTGGTGGTCACGGTGCGCAAGACGCGCGGCGACGACATCGATGCTGCCTGTGGTCAACTGGCGGGAGAAGTCCGCGACCGGACGCGCATTGCGCAACGCTTGCCTGACCGGGCCAAGATCGTCATACGCAAAAAGGAGCATGGATGAGCGAAACTTCCCTGGACGGACTGCGGCGCCTGGATTCGGCCCAAGGCCAGGACACGCTGTCGCTGGGCGATGCGTTGCGGACTCTGCGCGAGACCCGCGGCCTGTCCCTGCCCGAAGTCTCCGCGCGCATCAAGTATTCTGCCGTGCAGCTGGGCTATCTTGAAGCGGGCGACTGGTCGCGCTTGCCTGAAGGCGTGCCATTGCGCGGACTGGTGCGCAATTACGCGCGTTTCCTCGAAACCGATGTGGATGCTGCGCTGAAACTGCTCGATGACGCAGTCGGTCCGACACGGCCCCGGCCTGCGGTCACGGCCCTGGGCGCCCAGCGCGCGCTGCAGCAGGCGGACATGATGCCCAAGGGCGAACCAGCCCATCGCACCTGGGCCTGGTTGCTGCTGATCCTGGTGCTGTTCTGCGTGGTCGGTGTATATGCGATCAATCGCGGCTGGGTGCCCGAATCATGGCTGGTGTTCGATTGGCTGAAGGCGTTGCGTCAATGATCGTTGATTCCACATTTTCCGAACCCGCCGCTGCGCCCCGACGGCCGACCCGTGCCGTCGCCGTGCGTTGGGGTGGCCATGTGGTTCAAGTGGGGGGGGATGCTCCGGTCGTGGTGCAGTCCATGACCAACACTGACACGGCCGATCCCCTGGCGACGGCCCGGCAGGTGCGCGCGCTCTGGCAGGCGGGGTCCGAACTGGTGCGCGTGACGGTCAACACCCCCGAGGCCGCCGCCCAGGTCGCCGCGCTGCGCGAAGCCCTGGACCGGATGAATGTGCCAGTGCCCCTGGTCGGGGACTTTCACTACAACGGCCACAAACTGCTGACCCAGTTTCCCGATTGCGCCCAGGCACTGTCCAAATACCGCATCAATCCCGGCAATATGGGCGGCGGCAAGCGCCGTGACGACAATTTCGCGCAGATGATCGAAGTGGCCTGCCGTCACGACAAACCGATCCGCATCGGCGTGAACTGGGGCAGCCTGGACCATGAGTTGCTGGCGCGGATGATGGACGAGAACGCCGCCCGGGCGACCCCCTGGTCGGCCAATGCCGTGATGCGCGAAGCCTTGGTGGTTTCGGCCATCAGCAATGCCGAACGCGCCCAGGAACTGGGGCTGCGCGGCGATGCCATCGTGCTGTCCTGCAAGGTCAGTCATGTCCAGGACCTGATTGCGGTCTATCGCGACCTGTCGCGCCGCTGCGATTACCCGTTGCATCTGGGCCTGACCGAGGCCGGCATGGGTTCCAAGGGCATCGTGGCCTCCACGGCGGCGCTGGCCGTGCTGCTCCAGGATGGCATCGGCGATACGATCCGCATCTCCCTGACTCCCGAGCCGGGCGGCGATCGCAGCCGCGAAGTCATCGTCGCCCAGGAAATCCTGCAGACCATGGGCCTGCGGGCATTTACCCCGATGGTGGTGGCCTGCCCGGGCTGTGGGCGCACCAGCAGTACGGTATTCCAGGAACTGGCTGCCAGCATCCAGTCCTTCCTGCGTGCCCAGATGCCGGTCTGGAAAACGCAATATCCGGGCGTCGAGAACATGCATGTGGCGGTGATGGGTTGCGTCGTCAATGGCCCCGGCGAAAGCCGCCATGCCGATATCGGCATCAGTCTGCCAGGCACGGGTGAAATTCCATCCGCGCCGGTCTATGTGGATGGCGAGCGCACCGTGACGCTCAAGGGCGACCACATCGCCCAGGAATTCCAGGCCATCGTCGAGAACTACGTGGCCCAGCGCTACGGACGGGGCCCGGGTGCCGAACCCGTGCGCCGCCCGGGCGTGGTGGCACGCGACACCCATTGAAATCCATGTCCGAATTCAAGAAAGTCGCCGGCTTGACCGGCATGAAAGATGCCTTGCCGCCGGAAACGGCGCGCTGGGAACGGCTCGAATCCATCGTACGCGAATGGCTGGCCGGATACGGCTATCAGAACCTGCGCACACCGGTACTGGAACATACCCGTCTGTTTGCGCGCGGCATCGGCGAGGTCACGGATATCGTCGAAAAGGAAATGTATTCCTTCGTCGATCCCCTGAACGACGAACGCCTGACCCTGCGGCCCGAATTCACCGCTGGCATCGTGCGCTCGGTGATCGAGCACAACTTTCTCTATGATCGCCCGCGCCGCGTCTATGCGATGGGGCCGGTGTTCCGGCATGAGCGCCCCCAGCGTGGCCGCTACCGCCAGTTCCATCAGATCGATGTCGAGGCCCTGGGGTTCCCGGGGCCGGACGTGGATGCGGAACTGATCGTGATGCTGGCGCGCCTGTGGCGCCTGCTGGGGCTGAAGGACATCCGCCTGGAACTCAACTCCCTGGGGCAGGCGGCCGAGCGGGCCGCCCACCGTGCCGCCCTGGTGGCGCACCTGGAAAAGCACCTCGATGTGCTCGACGAGGAAGCCCGCCGCCGCATGCACAGCAACCCCTTGCGCGTGCTCGATACCAAGAATCCTGCCATGCAGGACATGGCCAACAGCGCGCCGCGGCTGTTCGATTTCCTGGGGGCCGAGTCGCTGGCGCACTATCAGGGCCTGTGCGATCGGCTGGATGACGCCGGGATCGCCTATACGCTCAACCCGCGCCTGGTGCGCGGGCTGGACTATTACAATCTGACCGTCTTCGAATGGGTCACGGACCGCCTGGGCGCCCAGGGCACCGTGTGCGGCGGTGGCCGCTATGATGGCCTGATCGAGCTGCTGGCGGCAAGTCTGCGCCGGCCGTGGGTTTTGCCATCGGCATGGAACGCCTGCTCGATCTCTGGCAGCAGGACGCGCCCGATCAGGATCAGGCCGAATGCCAGGTCTATCTGGTCCACCAGGGCGACGTGGCCCAGCGGCGGGCGGCACAACTCGCGGAAACACTGCGTGATGCCGGGTTGAGGGCACTTGTCCATGCCGGTTCTGCTGGGTTTAAATCACAGTTCCGCCGGGCGGATGCCAGCGGAGCCGTAGCTGCCGTCGTCATCGGTGGCGATGAGCTGGCCTCGGGGCTGGCGACCGTGAAATGGCTGCGTGTCGGTGATGCCGGGGCGGGGCAGCAGGAATCGGTCGCTTTCGACCAATTGGCGAGGCAACTCCAACAAAGGATCTGAACACAGGCATGGCATACGATCTCGAAGAACAGGAAAAAATCGACGCACTGAAGGCCTGGTGGGAACGCTATGGCACGCTTTCCATGGCCCTGGTCTTTGCCGTGCTGGCGGTATTCGCCGGCTGGCGCGGCTGGCAGTGGTACCAGTCGCATCAGGCCAACCAGGCCATGGGCTACTACGAGGCTCTCGAGGCTGCTGCGTCCCAGACGGGCGACGATGCGGTGGCGCGCATCAAGGCAGCCAGCGCTGCTTTGCGCGAAGACTATGCCGGATCAGGCTATGCCGCGCGCGGCGTGCTGGTGGCCGCCTGGGCCTTGCAGGAACGCAAGGATCTGGACGGCGCCCGTGAGCAGCTCGAATGGCTGGTGCGGGACGAGGCTGCTCCGGCGCTGCGCGCGGTGGTCCGGCTGCGCCTGGCGGGCGTGTTGCTGGCCCAGCAGCAATACGAGTCTGCCCTGGCTCAGATCCAGGGCACGCCGCCTGCCGGATTCGCAGGCCTGTATGCGGACCGGCGCGGCGACATCCTGGCCGCCCAGGGGCAGCATGAGCAGGCTGTCCAGGCCTGGACCGAGGCGCTCAAGTCCCTGGGCGCTGATCCCGCTGCCCAGATCGTCCAATTGAAAATCGATGCCCTGAACGGAGCCTGATCATGCGCTCTTCTTTCCGCTTGTTTCGCGTAGCGCTCATTGGCCTGGCTGCTGTCGGCCTGTCCGGCTGCGGCCTGTTTTCCCAGACCGATGCGCGTTTCGATCCTGCACCGTTGACTGACTACGCCCCTTCGCTGGCCGTGTCGGCGCGCTGGTCGACCTCGATCGGCAGCGGTGGGGACTATGGCTTTTCTCCCGAACTGGTGGGGGACACGGTGTACGCCGCGACTCCCTCGGGGGCTGTGGCGGCGCTGGACGCTACGTCTGGCGCGTTGCGCTGGCGTGTCAATGCCGGACCGCTGTCGGCGGGGGTCGGCAGTGATGGCCGGATCGTCGCCGTGGCCACTCAGTCTGGTGGGGTCGTGGCCTATGATGCCCAGGGCCAGGAACTCTGGCGCGCCCAGGCCGCCAGTGCCATCAAGGTGCCGCCTGCCGTGGGCAATGGCATCGTCGCGGTGCGTACCACGGACTACCGCATCCAGGCCTTTGATGCAGCCAGTGGAAAACTGCGCTGGAATGTCCAGCGCCCCGGCCCGGCCTTGGCGTTGCGTACCAGTATCCGCATGTTGTCGGTGCCCAATCTGTTGATTGCCGGCATGCCCAATGGCCGCCTGATGGTGATCGATGCCGCATCCGGCGCCGTACGCTGGGAAGCTTCGGTCTCTACCTCGCGCGGGGCCTCCGACCTGGAGCGCATCACCGATGTTGTCGGTGCGCCGGTCATCGCTGGTCCGCTGTTGTGTGGTGTCAGCTACCAGGGCCGCACGACCTGCTTTGATGTGTCCCAGGGAGGGCGCCCGGTCTGGGCGCAGGACGTGTCCTCGGCGACGGGCATGAATACCGACGGCCAGCACCTTTATCTCGCGGATGCGCACGACAGGGTTCGGGCCTTGGACCTGCGGGACGGCCACGAGCTCTGGCAGCAGGCCGCGCTGCTCAATCGTCATCTGGGCGCGCCCGTGCCGTCTGGCGCAGTGGTGGCAGTGGGCGACTACGAGGGCTATGTGCATTTTCTGTCGCGAACCGATGGGGCCCTGATGGCCCGCTTGCACGTGGGGGGCGGCGCGCTCGTTTCTCCCTTGGTGCCGACGCCGCGCGGGGTCATCGTCCAGACGGGCGGTGGCCAGTTGATCCTGGTAGGTATTGGTGGCTGATGTGCGTGTCAAGCCAGTCGTGGCCCTGGTCGGGCGCACGAACGTCGGCAAATCGACCCTGTTCAATCGCCTGACGCGTTCACGCGCGGCGCTGGTGGCGAATATTTCCGGGTTGACTCGCGACCGCCACTATGGCGAAGGGCGGGTGGGCGAGCATCCCTACATCGTGGTTGATACTGGCGGGTTCGAACCGGTGGCCACGCGCGGCATCCTGGTCGAGATGGCGCGTCAGACCGCGCAGGCCATCGCCGAATCCGATGTGGTGGTGTTTCTGGTGGATGGGCGCGAGGGCATCAATGCCCACGATCATGAAATTGCCCGCCTGTTGCGCAAGTCGGGCCAGCGGGTGTTGCTGGCCGTGAACAAGGCCGAGGGCATGCGCCATCATGCCGATCTGGCGCAGTTTCATGAACTGGGGCTGGGTGAGCCGCACCCGATTTCTGCGGCGCACGGCGATGGCGTGTCGGCTCTGGTGGACGAGGCGCTGGCCCCGTTGTGGGCAGAACGCTCTGCCCACGCCGAAGCCGGGGATCCCGATGCGGGTGATGACGAAGTCCCCGGCCATCGGATCAAGCTTGCCATCGCCGGGCGGCCGAACGTGGGCAAGTCCACGCTCATCAACACGCTGGTGGGCGAGGAGCGCGTCATTGCCTATGATTTGCCGGGCACCACGCGCGACGCCATTGAAATCGAGTTCGAACGTGGTGGCCGTCGCTATACTCTGATCGACACCGCCGGCCTGCGACGTCGGGGCAAGGTCTTCGAGACGGTGGAAAAATTTTCCGTCATCAAGACATTGCAGGCCATCGAGGCGGCGAACGTCGTGTTGCTGCTGATCGATGCCAGCGACGGCATTTCCGATCAGGACGCGCACATCGCCGGCTTCATCACCGAAACGGGCCGTGCCCTGGTGGTGGGGCTGAACAAATGGGACGCAATCGATCGCGAACAGCGTGAGTGGGTGCAGCGCGAATACGACCGCAAGCTGCGTTTCCTGTCTTTTGCCCGCGTGTTGCACCTATC
>NZ_JAVERO010000101.1:0-8279 GCF_034007085.1 Castellaniella sp.
GGACAGCTGGCTGTCTTCGTCCACATTGATCAGCGTGACCCCCTGGGTGGCGCGCCCCATTTCGCGGATTTCAGAAACCCGCGTGCGCACCAGCACCCCGCCGGTCGTGATCAGCATGATCTCGTCTTCGGGCTGCACCAGCACGGCACTGACGACCTTGCCGTTGCGCGCCGAAGTCTGGATGGCGATCATGCCCTTGGTGCCGCGCCCGTGGCGCGTGTATTCGACGATGGACGTGCGCTTGCCATAGCCATTTTCAGTGGCTGTCAGCACGCTCTGGGTTTCGTCTTCGGCCACCAGCAGGGCGATCACGGCCTGGCCGTCTTCCAGGGACATGCCACGCACGCCACGCGCCGTGCGGCCCATCGGACGCACATCGTTTTCATCGAAGCGCACGGCCTTGCCCGCATCGGAAAACAGCATTACATCGTGCTGGCCGTCCGTGAGTTCGGCGCCAATCAGGAAGTCGCCATCATCCAGGCCGACGGCAATGATGCCGGCCTTGCGGGGATTGGAGAAATCCGACAGCGGGGTCTTCTTGACCGTCCCGCGCGAGGTGGCCATGAACACGTAGCGGTCATCGCTGAACGCCTTGACCGGCAGCACCACCGTGATGGTCTCGTTGTCGACCAGCGGGAACATGTTGACAATGGGGCGGCCGCGTGAATTGCGTGACCCCTGGGGAACTTCCCAGACCTTGAGCCAATAGACACGCCCCCGGTCGGAAAAACACAACAGGTAGTCGTGCGTATTGGCAATGAAAAGCTGATCGATCCAGTCGTCTTCCTTGGTGGCGGCGGCCTGTTTGCCGCGCCCGCCCCGTTTCTGGGCCCGGTATTCCGACAGCGGCTGGCTCTTGATGTAGCCGCTGCGCGACAGCGTCACCACCATGTCCATGGGCGTGATCAGGTCCTCGGTTTCGAGTTCGGTGGCGTTGTATTCGATTTCCGAACGGCGCTGGTCATTGCTGGCGTTGGAAAATTCGGCACGAATCGCCTGCAATTCATCCCCGATGATCGTGGAGACCCGTTCCGGACGGGCCAGGATGTCCAGCAAGTCGGCAATGGTGTCCATGATTTCACGGTATTCGCCGACGATCTTGTCCTGTTCCAGCCCTGTCAGGCGCTGCAGGCGCATGTTCAGGATTTCCTGGGCCTGGACTTCGGACAAACGGTATTGGCCATCGGCCTGCAGGCCGAAATGCGCGTCCAGGCCCTCGGGGCGATAGGCCGCGCGGCCACCCGATGCGACGTCGGCATCGGCGCGTTCGAGCATTTCGCGCACCAGGGAAGAATCCCAGCTGCGATCCATCAGCGCCTGGCGCGCCACCGGCGGGGTGGGCGCGGCCTTGATGATAGCGATGAAGTCATCGATATTGGCCAGGGCCACCGCCAGGCCTTCCAGCACGTGGCCGCGTTCCCGGGCCTTGCGCAGCTGGAAGATGGTGCGGCGGGTGACGACTTCGCGACGGTGCTGCAGAAAATACTGCACCATCTGCTTCAGGTTCAGCAGGCGCGGCTGGCCATCGACCAGCGCCACCATGTTCATGCCGAAGGTTTCCTGCAGCTGGGTATTCTTGTAGAGGTTGTTCAGGACGACTTCGGGGACTTCGCCGCGCTTGAGTTCGATGACCAGGCGCATGCCATCCTTGTCCGATTCGTCGCGAATGTCGGAAATGCCCTCGATCTTCTTTTCGTTGACCAGTTCGGCGATGCGTTCCTGCAGGGATTTCTTGTTCACCTGATAAGGGATGGCGTCGACGATGATGGCCTGGCGGTTGCCGCGTTCCATGTCCTCGAAGTGGACCTTGGCGCGCATCACCACCCGCCCGCGTCCGGTGCGATAGCCCTCGCGCACGCCGGCCATGCCGTAGATGATGCCGCCAGTGGGGAAATCCGGCGCGGGGATGCGTTCGATCAGTTCGTCGATGGTGCAATCGGGATTGCGCAGGCAGTACAGGCAGCCCTCGACGACCTCGGACAGATTGTGCGGCGGAATATTGGTCGCCATGCCCACCGCGATCCCCGCACTGCCGTTGACCAGCAAGTTCGGCAGGCGCGACGGCAGCAGCAGGGGTTCCTGTTCGCTGCCGTCGTAGTTGGGGCCAAAATCCACGGTTTCCTGGTCGATGTCGGCCAGCAATTCGTGGGCGATCTTGGACAGGCGGACCTCGGTGTAGCGCATGGCGGCTGCATTGTCGCCATCGATCGAGCCGAAGTTGCCCTGGCCATCGACCAGCATGTAGCGCAACGAAAAATCCTGGGCCATGCGCACGATGGTGTCGTATACCGCCGAATCACCGTGGGGGTGGTATTTACCGATCACGTCCCCGACAATGCGCGCGGATTTCTTGTAAGCGCGGTTCCAGTCATTGTTCAGTTCGTGCATGGCGAACAGCACCCGCCGGTGCACGGGCTTGAGCCCGTCGCGCACGTCCGGCAGGGCGCGCCCCACGATCACGCTCATCGCGTAATCCAGGTAGCTGCGCCGCATTTCGTCTTCGAGCGAAATGGGCAGCGTCTCTTTGGCGAAAGAATCCATGGCGTATCCGAAAAACCCTTCAGGCTTGAATGACTGGACTGAACGCAGCCCCGGCCAATCGGTGATTCTATCATTCGCTCCAGCGTCTCTGGCTGAACGGCCCGCAACGGCAACCCGACAATCGGACTGCCCCAATGTTGCAAAAAGCCTACACCCAGCCACCTCCACCCGCGTAAATCAGGCCCAGAAAGGGCGCGGAGGGATTTGTGCTTAACCCGACGGATGAAATGCCTTAAGATTTCGGCTAACACGCATGAAACCCAGCGCAACTCTGAGCATTCCAACTCGACATTGCTATACTGGAAGCGTTCTTTCGATATGCGGCGGGGGTTCGCTGCGGTCACTTTCAAGCATCATGCTCAAACGAGGAGAAACATGAACAAACCCTCCAAAATCGCTATTGGACTCGCCATCGCTGCCATGGCCGCCGTCGGCACTGCCTCGGCCTCCGACAACTGGACCAACGTGGACGGCCATGTCTGGAAGGACGCGAGCGGCCAGAACTGCTGGCGTGATGCCTTCTGGACGCCGGCCACCGCTGCCGAAGGCTGCGGCAAGCCCGTCGCCGAAGCGCCCGTCGTCGCCCCGACTGCCAGCAAGGTCGTGCTGAACGCCGACACGTTCTTCGACTTCGACAAATCCAACCTGAAGCCCGAAGGCAAGCAAGTGCTGGATCAAGTCGCCCAGCAAGCCGATTCGATCAACCTGGAAACGGTCATCGCCACCGGCCACACCGACTCCATCGGTACCGAAGCCTACAACCAGAAGCTGTCCGAGCGCCGCGCCAACACGGTCAAGCAGTACCTGATCAGCAAGGGCGTGCCGGCCGACCGCATCTACGCCGAAGGCAAGGGCAAACTGCAACCCGTCGCGTCCAACAAGACCCGCGAAGGCCGTGCGCAGAACCGCCGCGTGGAAATCGAAATCGTCGGTACCCGCAAGTAATTCCGCAGACCGCACGAAACCGCCGCGCCCCTCGCGTGGCGGCTACAATAGGGCTCCGTTCAACGGAGCCCTATTCATTTCCGGATTCCCACTGGAGCCCGTCCCATGCATGCAGCCAACGCCGACCCGGCAGAACTCGAAAAATTCAGCGCCTTTGCCTCCAGTTGGTGGGACCCCCAGGGCGAATTGAAAACCCTGCACGACATCAACCCCCTGCGCCTGGACTGGATCCGCACCCAGGCCGGCCCCCTGGAAGGGCTGCGGGTGCTGGATGTCGGTTGTGGCGGCGGCCTGCTGTCCGAGGCCATGGCCACCGAAGGCGCCCAGGTCACGGGCATCGACCTGGCCAAGCAATCCTTGCAGATCGCTCGCCTGCACAGTCACGAATCAGGGGTCCAGGTCCAATACGAATGCGCCAGCGCCGAAGACTACGCGCAGCGCCTGCCCGGTCAGTTCGACCTCGTCACCTGCATGGAGCTGCTGGAACATGTGCCCGATCCGGCCTCGGTCGTCAGCGCATGCGCACGACTGGTACGCCCAGGTGGCCTGGTGTGCTTTTCGACCCTGAACCGCAACCCGAAATCATTCCTGCTGGCCATCGTCGCCGCCGAATACCTCATGCGCATGGTGCCACGCGGCACCCACAGCTACGAACAGTTCATCACTCCCAGCGAACTGGCTGCCGCCGCGCGTTCGGCCGGGCTGGAAGTCGTCGGGCTGTCCGGCATGGGCTACCAGCCCCTGGTGCGGCGCTACAACCTGACACGGGATACCAGCGTCAATTATCTGATGGCCGCAAGGCGGCCGGAATGACCCCGATGCGTCGCCTCGTCCTGTTCGATTTCGACGGCACCCTGGCCGATACGGCGCCCGACCTGGCTGCCGCCGCCAACCGCCAGCGCCACTATCGTGGCCTGCCGCCCCTGCCCTACGAAACGCTGCGCCCATACGCCTCGCACGGGGCGCGCGGCCTGCTGAAGGCCGCCCTCGATCTGGATGCCCGATCTGCCGAATACGAAGCCGCACGCCAGCGGTTTCTGCGCGACTATGCCGAGGCCATGCTGGTGCGCACCCGGCTGTTCCCCGGCATTCCAGAACTGCTGGACCTGCTGGGCGGACAGGCTTATGGCTGGGGCATCGTGACCAACAAGATCGAATCCCTGGCCCTGCCCATCGTGCGCCATCTGGGCCTGCAGGATCGCTGCCTGGTCACCGTCGGCGGCGACACCACGCCCCACACCAAGCCACATCCCGAACCGCTGCTGCATGCCGCCCGCCAGGCTGGCGTTGCTCCCGAACGCTGCATCTACATCGGCGACGATGAACGCGATATCGTGGCAGGCCAGTCGGCCGGCATGGCGACCGTGGCAGCCGCCTACGGCTATTGCACCCTGGACGATCCGACCCGTTGGGGCGCCGATGCCATCGCCAATTCCCCAGAAGACCTCTGGCCCCTGATCACACGCTGGGCCGGGGGCGGCCTGAATCTGCAACCATGAACCATACGCCGGCCAGGGCACCCCACCCCTTGCCGACAGAATCGGTCCGCAGTACCGGGCCATCAGCAATACCGAATCACGCAATCCGAAGGAATCCCATGGCTTCACACACGATCCGCGTCGGCATCGCCGGCTACGGCAATCTCGGGCGCGGCGCTCTGGCGGCACTGGCCCGCTGTCCCGACATGCGCCCGGCCGGCGTCTTCACGCGCCGGGACCCGGCATCGCTGCACCTGGCCGACCCCGCAGTGCCGGTGCTGCCCCTGGACCAGGCCGAGGCATACCGCGACCAGATCGACGTCATGATCCTGTGCGGCGGCTCCAAGAACGATCTGCCCGCTCAGGGCCCCGATCTGGCCCGATGGTTCACGACGGTGGACAGCTACGACACCCACGCCCGGATTCCTCAATACTTCAAGGCCGTCGACGCCGCCGCCCGCGAGCATGGCAATCTGTCCATCATCGCCGTGGGCTGGGACCCGGGGCTGTTCTCCATCCAGCGGCTGATGGGCGAGGCCATCCTGCCCACCGGCACTACCTATACCTTCTGGGGCAAAGGCCTGAGCCAGGGACATTCCGACGCCATCCGACGCGTGCCGGGCGTGCGCGCCGGGGTGCAGTACACGATCCCCGTCCCCGAGGCGGTCGAGCGCGTGCGGGCCGGCGAACAGCCATCGCTCTCGACCCGCGAAAAACATCGCCGCGAATGTCATGTGGTACTGGAACCAGGCGCCGACGCGCGCGCCGTCGAACAGGCCATCATCACCATGCCGGACTACTTTGCGGACTACGACACCACCGTGCATTTCATCGACGAAGCCACCCTGGTCCAGGAACACGCCGGCATGCCGCATGGGGGCTTCGTCATCCGCAGCGGCCAGACGGTAGCCGAACGCCAGACGATGGAATTTTCCCTGAAGCTCGACAGCAATCCCGCATTCACGTCCAGCGTGCTGGTGGCCTATGCGCGCGCCGCCTGGCGCATGAAGACCGCCGGGGAAACCGGCGCCCGCACCGTCTTCGACGTGGCGCCCGGCCTGCTGTCGCCCCAGTCCCCCGAGGCGCTGCGCGCTGCGCTGCTGTAGGCCAGCCGCCGCAGAACGTCCAGTGCCGCCCGGCACCCTGTGGCGCCGCACACCTGCAGTTCCACGCGCTCTTCTGAATTCCGGCCTGCTTGCCTATGGCCGTTGTGCACACTACCATGCCAAAAACAACATTCAGGAGCCAACCATGAAGCTGCCCTTCTTCAACCGCAGGGATTTCCTGAAATTTGCCGGGGCGGCCACCCTGCCCGGCCTGCCGGCCTGGGCGCAGGCGGGCAGCGATGCGGCCGCCGCCCTCGACGCTGCCCGGGCCGAAGGCAAAGCCACATTCTTTGCCAACATCACAGCCGTGCAGCCCATCATGGATGCCTTTCACAAGGCCACCGGCATCCAGGGCGAATACACGCGCATTGCCAGTTCCAAGTTCATCCCCACGCTGTTGACCGAGGCCGCCGCCGGCAAGCTGTCGGCGGACGTGGTGCAGGCCCCCTTGCCGATGCTGGAAATCCTGAAGGCGCAAGGCATCCTGGCCCCCTACCGGTCCCCCGCCGCCCAGGGCTACCCCGACTGGGCCACGCAGGACGACCACATCACCCTGTTCGGGGTGGAATACGTGTCCTACCTGTACAACACCGAACATGTCCAGGCGGCCGATGCCCCCAGAACCTACCAGGATCTGGCCGACCCGAAATGGCGTGACCAGATCGTCATGGCCAATCCGGCCAATCATGCCTCGACGATCTCCTGGCTGGTCGGGCTCAAGGAACAACAGGTCTTCGCCTCTGAAGACGACTGGATGGGGTTCATCAAGGCATTGGCCGCCAACAAACCCATGTTCGTGGCCTCGTTCGGCCCGACGCCGGCCCCCATCGAAAGCGGCGAAAAGCGCATCGCCATTTCCATGCCCAAGTACATCGTCACCAAGTCGCCCGCACCGCTGGCCTGGGGGCCGAAATCGGGCCCCTTGCTGGGTTCGGCCCGTGCCATCGCCGTCACGGCCCAGGCGCCCCGCCCGGCCGCTGCGCGCGCGCTTGTGGATTACTGGCTCAGCCGGCAAGCCATGTCGCTGCTGGCCCGGGATGTCGGCGAATACGTGCTGGCCCCCGGCGTGTACCCTCCGATTCCGGGCATCGACGAGGTCCGGGTCAAGGTCGTGCGCGATCTGCCCGACGACGAAATGCAGCGCTGGGGGCGCGAATTCAGCCGATTGTTCGGCCCCCGCTGAATCCAACGAGCGCCATGGAAATCCGCATCGAGGGCCTGTGCAAGACCTATCAGTCCGAGGGCCGCACCGTCGCCGCCCTGGACCACGTTGACCTGACGATCCCGGCCAACGAAATCTTCACCCTGCTGGGGCCCAGCGGCTGCGGCAAAACCACGCTGCTGCGTTGCATCGTCGGCCTGGAAACCCCCAACGCCGGTGAAATCCGCATCGGCGACGAGATCGTCTGGTCGGCCAAACGCCGCATTGCCGTCCCCACGGAAAAACGCGGACTGGGGATGGTCTTCCAGACCTACGCCATCTGGCCGCACATGTCGGTCTTCGACAATATTGCCTACCCGCTGCAGGTGCGCGGCACCCCTCGAGCCAGAATCCGCGAAAAAGTCGCCCAAGCGCTGGAATTCGTCCAGTTGCGCGGCGTCGAGCGGCAACCTGCCACACGTCTGTCGGGGGGACAGCAGCAACGAGTGGCCCTGGCCCGCGCCCTGGTCGCCGAGCCGCGCGTGATCCTGTTCGACGAACCACTGTCCAATCTGGACGCCAAGCTACGGGAAGAAACCCGCAAACTGCTGCGCCGCTTCCTGGGCGAACTCGGCATCACCGCCCTGTACGTCACCCACGACCGGGTCGAGGCCCTGGCCCTGTCGCACACGATTGCCGTCATGCAGGCCGGCCGCGTGATCGAAACCGGCACTCCGCAGCACATGTATTTCGACGCACGGCACCGCTATGTGGCGGATTTCATCGGCCGCGCCAACCAGTTCCCGGCCATCGTCCGCAACCGGGAAGGTGATTTCACCCTGGCTCGCTGCGGCCTGGGCACGATCCACTGCCAGGCACGCCCCCTGCCCGAAGGCGCCGAAGCCACGCTGTGCATCCGCCCGGAATTCATTCGCATCACGCGTCACGAAGTCGGGCCAGGCTTCAACGTCATCGAGGGCACGATCGAATCCATGGAATTCGTCGGCGAGGTCTACGAGGCCGAGATCCGCGTCAACGACGAGCGGCTGCTGGCCCGCATCGACCCCG